>CALLQH010000205.1 GCA_938014945.1 uncultured bacterium
CGCCTGCCGCAAGAAGCAGACAGGCGTTCACAACCTCGGTCTCCTCGCCATCGATCTGCCAGCCGTTGATGGCGAGGAAGGCACCCGCGGCAAAAAATCCACCGCGCTTGTTGCCGTCAACAAACGGATGGTTCCGCATGATGCCGAAGGCATATTCGGCGGCCAGACGAAAGGGATCCGCGAGGCCTTCATAGGCATGGCAGTTCTGCGGTCGGGCCAGTGCGCTCTCAAGGCCCTCCTCGTTGCGCAATCCTGCCAGTCCCCCGAATTCCGCCAGCGATTCCTGGTGCAGAAGTTCAAGAGCCTCGCGCGGCGGCCAGATCGGCTCGGCCACTACTTCGCCAGTTCCCGCATGGCGTTCGGGTATTTCTTCATCAGCCGCCGCCCGGCCTCGACGGCACGCGAGAACGTATCGTTCTCGGGCCGCAGTTCGATGCCCTGCTCGGTCTTCACGACGTAGAGGGTGTCGCCCTCGGCGACACCCATCTGGCGGCACTGTTCGGTCAGCGTCACGCCCAGCGAGTTGCCGACCCGGCGCACCTTGACCTTTTCCATCGGCATTCTCCAGCTTGAGCGTATTACGCATGTAATACGGCCGGACTGCCCTGTCTAGAACGGGATCTCGTCGTCGAGGTCGCTGCCGCCGCGTCCGCCGCCGGGGCCGTCGTCGTAACCGCCGCCGCCATAGCCGTCGCTGCCGCCGGCCCAGCCGCCACCGCCGCCGCCGCCGGAACCACCACCGCCGCCCTCGCCGCCGCGGCTGTCGAGCATGACCATGGTGCCGCCAAAGCCGCGCAGCACCACCTCTGTGGTGTACTTGTCCTGGCCGGACTGATCCTGCCACTTGCGGGTCTGGAGCTGGCCCTCCACATAGATCTTCGAGCCCTTGCGCAGGTACTTCTCGGCGACCTCCGCGAGCTTTCCGAAGATCACGACGTTATGCCACTCGGTCTTCTCCTTGCGCTCGCCCGACTGCCGGTCGTTCCAGCTTTCCGAGGTCGCGATGCGCAGGTTGGCGACGGAATCGCCACTGGGCATCTTGCGCACTTCCGGGTCGCGGCCGAGGTTCCCGACCAGGATCACCTTGTTGACGCTGCCAGCCATGTTCTACTCCTGTTCTTCCTGATCCGCGAAACCTAGCGCACCGTAGGGACGTTGTCATGGCACACGACTCGTGTGCGTTCCCGCCGACCATATCAGCCCCGATGGGGCCCACGAACCCGCGCATTTCCGCGCTATCCACAGGGCCGCTTGCCAGCGTTCCGCACCCGTTCTAATCAGACCGAACCCGCAGAAAAGGCAGCCATGCACAAGTCGATCCGTATCCGGGGCGCGCGCGAGCACAACCTGAAGAACGTGGATGTCGAAATCCCGCGCGACCGCTTCGTGGTGATCACCGGCCTTTCGGGTTCGGGCAAGTCCTCGCTCGCCTTCGACACGATCTACGCGGAGGGCCAGCGCCGCTACGTCGAGAGTCTGTCGGCCTACGCCCGCCAGTTCCTGGAACTGATGGAAAAGCCCGATGTCGAGCACATCGAGGGCCTGTCGCCCGCGATCTCCATCGAGCAGAAGACAACCTCGAAGAATCCCCGCTCCACCGTCGGCACCGTCACCGAGATCCACGACTACATGCGCCTGCTATGGGCGCGCGTCGGTGTGCCCTATTCGCCCGCCACCGGCCTGCCGATCGAAAGCCAGACGGTGAGCCAGATGGTCGACCGCGTCATGGCGATGCCGGAGAAGACCAAGCTGATGCTGCTGGCCCCCATCGTTCGCGGGCGCAAGGGCGAATACAGGAAGGAGCTCGCCGAGCTGATGCGGCGCGGCTTCCAGCGCGTGAAGATCGATGGCGAGGTCCACGCCATCGAGGAGGCCCCTGCCCTCAACAAGAAGCTCAAGCACAACATCGAGGTCGTGGTCGACCGCGTGGTGGTGCGCGAGGGCCTGCAGCAGCGGCTGGCCGATTCCTTCGAGACCGCTCTGGCGCTGGCCGACGGCATCGTCTTTGCCGAGGATGCCGACACGGGCGAGCAGACCATCTTCTCGGCCAAGTTCGCCTGTCCGGTCTCGGGCTTCACCATCGACGAGATCGAGCCCCGTCTCTTCTCGTTCAACAACCCCTTCGGCGCCTGCCCTTCCTGCGACGGCCTGGGCAGCCGGCTCTACTTCGATCCCGAGCTGGTCGTGCCCGACGAGAACATCAGCCTGAGGAACGGCGCCATCGCGCCCTGGGCCAATTCCTCCTCGCAGTACTACAACCAGACGCTGGAATCGCTCGCCAAGCACTTCAAGCAGCGCATGACCACGCCCTGGGGCGACCTGCCCAAGGCGATGCGCGAATGCATCCTCTACGGTTCGGACGGCAAGCCGGTCACCATGACCTTCGACGACGGCCTGCGCACCTACGAGACCAGCAAGCCCTTCGAGGGCGTCATCCCCAACATGGACCGGCGCTGGCGCGAGACCGAAAGCGACTGGGTGCGCGAGGAGCTGGCGAAGTACCACAACACCGCTCCCTGCGAGAGCTGCGGCGGTTATCGCCTGAAGCCGGAGGCACTGGCGGTGAAGGTCGGCGCCAAGCACATCGGCGAGATCTCCGAACTCTCCATCGGCAATGCCGTGCGCTGGTTCGACGACGTCGAGGCCCAGTTCAACGACAAGCAACGCGAGATCGCCGCGCGCATCCTGAAGGAAATCCGCGAGCGCCTGGGTTTCCTCAACAAGGTGGGCCTGGAATACCTCACGCTGTCGCGCAATTCCGGCACCCTGTCGGGCGGCGAGAGCCAGCGCATCCGCCTGGCCTCGCAGATCGGCTCGGGCCTGACCGGCGTGCTCTACGTCCTGGACGAGCCCAGCATCGGCCTGCACCAGCGCGACAACCAGCGCCTGCTCGACACGCTGGTCAACCTGCGCGACCTCGGCAACACGGTGATCGTCGTCGAGCACGACGAAGAGGCCATCCGCGCGGCCGACCACGTCATCGACATGGGGCCGGGTGCGGGCGAGCACGGCGGCAACGTCATCGCCGAAGGCACGCCCGCCCAGGTGATGGCCAATCCCGCCAGCATCACCGGCCAGTACCTCACCGGCATGCGCCAGATCGCGGTGCCCGCGGTGCGGCGCAAGGGGCGCAAGAAGCAGAGCCTGAAGATCGTCGGCGCCAGGGCCAACAACCTGCAGAACGTCGATGCGGAGATTCCGCTGGGCACCTTCACCTGCGTCACCGGCGTCTCGGGCGGCGGCAAGTCCACGCTGATCATCGAGACCCTGTTCCAGGCGCTGACCAAGAAGCTCAACAACACCCGCGTCCATCCCGGCGCGCATGAGCGCATCGACGGCATCCAGTTCCTCGACAAGGTGGTCGACATCGACCAGTCGCCCATCGGCCGCACACCGCGCTCGAACCCGGCGACCTACACCGGCGCCTTCACGCCGATCCGCGACTGGTTCGCGGGCCTGCCCGAGGCCAAGGCGCGGGGTTATGCGCCGGGGCGGTTCAGCTTCAACGTCAAGGGCGGGCGCTGCGAGGCCTG
>CALLQH010000206.1 GCA_938014945.1 uncultured bacterium
TGATGCTCGATGCCGTCAACGAGGAGGACCGAACCGGCGTCGAGGCGGTCTTCCGCGGCATGAACGCGCCGCTTGCGGCACCCGGCCATCTTTCCTGGCTGGAGCGGCCCAACCACGAGTTCGGCCGATACCTTGCACGCCGGATGGCGGCCTGAACATTGCGCTTGGGGCGCCCCCCCACCAAGGCATGCTGCCGCCCGCAAATCCGGGAAAGAAACGATGAGCGACATTGCCGCAATCGAGGCGCTGACCGCCCGCTGGGCCGAAACCTACGCCGCCGTGCGCATCGAGGAGGCCGTCGACTGCTTTGCGCCCGACGGGCTCTACATGGTGCCCGGCAAGGCACCCTTCATCGGCCGCGAGGCGCTTCTGGAGATCCACCGCTTCTGGCTACGCAACGGCGGCCCGGAGTTTTCCTATGAGACCGTGGGATCGGGCGTCGGCGCCGACCACGGCTGGCACGCGATCCTGTGGAGCGGCATCTATCCGACCCAGGAACCCGGCAAGACCATACACTTCAGCGGCAAGCTGATGCACGCCTTCGCCCGCCAGGCTGATGGCGCCTGGCGCATCCAGGCCGGCATCCTGAACCTCGATCCGCAGGGCTGAAGGCCCTCACACCGCCGCGCTGCCCTCACGGTAGCGCACCATGCGGATCAGCGCCTGCAGCGCCGGGGCGACGTGGCGGTGGCCGGGGTAATAGAGCATCGGGGGAAGCTGGGGCGGGCACCAGTCCTGCAGCACGGTTTCCAGCCGCCCGGCATCGATATGCTCCTGCAGCGTCGTCTCCGGCATGCAGATGAGGCCGACGCCGTCGAGCGCGGCGGCGATCAGCAGGGCGCGGTCGTTGGCGATCAGCGGACCGGCGATATCGACCACCACCGCCTCGCCCGCCTTCTCGAAATCCCAGCGGAAGATCGCGCCGCTGGCGAAGCGGAAACGCAGGCAGGCGTGGTGCAGCAGGTCGAGCGGCACGGCGGGACGGCCGTGCGCGGCGAAGTAGGCGGGTGTGCCCGCGATGGCGAAGCGGAAGGGCGGACCCAGCGGCACGGCGATCATGTCGCGCGGCACCGCATCGCCCGTGCGCAACCCGGCATCGAATCCCTCGGCGACGATGTCGACCATGCGGTCGTCGGTGGCGATCTCCAGCTCGACATCGGGATAACGCGCGAGATAGTCGCGCAGCACCGGGGCGAGCAGCAGCAGGGCCGCACTCTTGGCGCTGTTGATGCGCAGCCGCCCGGCGGGCCGGTCGCGCAGGCCGCTGGCCTGGGCCAGGGCGCCGGCCAGCGTATCGAGCGCGGGGCGGGCCTCCTCGAGCAGGCGCTGACCGGCGTCGGTCAGCGTCACGCTGCGTGTGGTGCGGTTGAACAGGCGCACGCCGAGGCGGTCCTCAAGCTGCTTCACCGCCTGGCTCAGCGCCGAGGGCGAGGTGCCGCGGCGGCGGGCGGCATCACGGAAGCTGCGGTGCTCGGCGACCGCCAGAAAGGCGTCGATCCGGTGAAAATCGCTGCGTTCCATTGTTCTCTTCCACTGAACAGCTCGTGCCGCATTTAGATGATTGTTCGCCTGAATGCATCACCCTAGGTTCCGCCCTCTCTTGAAGGACAGGAACAATGAACAGGAACAGGCAGCGCATCGCGGTGGTGGGTGCGGGTATCGTCGGCGTTGTCGCCGCATGGCATCTGGCCCGGCGCGGCGCCGAAGTGACCCTGATCGATGCCGGCCAGCCCGGCGGCGGCGTGACGGCGCGCGCCTTCGGCTGGATCAACGTCGCCCACGACCAGCCCGAGCCGCTGATGGCGCTGCGCCATCTCGCCACCCACGAATGGCGCCGCCTGCAGCGCGAGGTCGGCGAGACGCTCAAGATCGACTGGTGCGGCGCGCTCACCTGGCGGCGCGACACGGCTGCCACCGAACGGCTGGTGCGCGAACACGCCGCCTGCGGCTACGACGTGCGCCTGATGGAGCGCGACGAGCTGGTCGCCCGCGAGCCCAACCTGATCGACCCGCCGGAAGTCGCGGCCTTCGCGCCCATCGAAGGCGCCATCGAGGCCGGTCCCATGGCCGCCGTCATCGCAGGGGCGGCCGTCGGGGCGGGCGTGACGGCGCGTTACGACTGCCCGGCCGAGGCGCTGGTGACCCAGGGCGGCAGGGTGAGCGGCGTGCGCACCGCAGAAGGGGTTATCGAGGCCGACACGGTGGTGCTGGCCGCGGGCACCGGCAGCCCGGAACTGGCGCAAGAGTTCGGCCCGTCTCTGCCGGTCGCCCCCTCGCCTGCCGTGCTGCTGCGGTTCCATGCGCCCAGGCAACTGGTGCACAGCATCACGAACATACCGGCCATGGAGATCCGCCACGGCGGTCCCGGCCGCCTGACCGCCGCCGAGGACTATCCCGAGGACGGCGATGTCGATGCCCTGGCCCGCCGGACGCTGGCCGACATCCGCGGCGCCCTGCGCGGCGGCGAGGCGCTGGAGATCGAGAGCGCGCAGGCCGGCTGGCGGCCCATGCCCGCCGACGGCCTGCCGCACCTGGGCTTCCAGCCCGGCATCGAAGGCCTCTACATCATGGCGATGCACGCGGGCGTGACGCTCGCCCCCACCGTGGCGCGCCTTGCCACGACGGAGATCGTCGACGGTGTCCCGGTCGCCATGCTCGACCACCTGCGCCCTGGCCGCGCGGCGGCCTGAACGACAACGGGCCCGGCTGTTGCCAGCCGGGCCCGCATCGCCTTGAGGCATAAACGATCAGGCGGCTTCCTCGGCCTCGACCTGTTCGCCGTTGATGATGAGGCCCAGCGAACTCGCCGAGACCCGGACGTTGTCGCCCTCGCGGATCTGGCCGCGCAGGATCATCTCGGCGAGCGGGTTCTGCAGCTCGCGCTGGATCACCCGCTTGAGCGGCCGGGCGCCGTAGACCGGATCGTAGCCCTCGTTGCCGAGCCACTCGCGCGCCTTGTCGTCCAGCGTGATCGTCATCTTGCGATCGGCCAGCAGGCTCTTGAGGCGGCCCATCTGGATATCGACGATGGCGGTCATCTGGTCGCGCTGCAGGCGGTGGAAGAGGATGATCTCGTCCAGCCTGTTGAGGAACTCCGGCCGGAAGTGGCCGCGCACCGATTCCATGACCTCGCCGCGCACGCTGTCGACATCGGCGCCGTCCGGCATCGCCGCCAGATACTCGGCGCCGACGTTGGAGGTCATGACGATCAGCGTGTTCTTGAAGTCCACGGTGCGGCCCTGGCCATCGGTCAGGCGGCCGTCATCGAGCACCTGCAGGAGCACGTTGAAGACATCCGGGTGCGCCTTCTCGATCTCGTCGAACAGGATCACCTGGTAGGGCCGCCGGCGGACCGCCTCGGTCAGCACGCCGCCCTCGTCGTAACCGACATAACCCGGCGGGGCGCCGATCAGGCGGCTGACGGCGTGTTTCTCCATGAACTCCGACATGTCGATGCGGGCCATGGCCTGCTCGTCGTCGAACAGGAACTCGGCGAGCGCCTTCACGAGCTCGGTCTTGCCCACGCCCGTCGGGCCAAGGAACATGAAACTGCCGATCGGCCGGTTGGGATCCTGCAGGCCGGCGCGCGCGCGGCGCACCGCGTTGGAGACCGCAACCAGCGCATCGCGCTGGCCGACGACCCGCTTGCCCAGCCCTTCCTCCATGGCCAGCAGCTTGTCGCGTTCGCCCTCGAGCATCTTGTCGACCGGAATGCCGGTCCAGCGCGAGACCACGCCCGCGATGTGATCGGCGGTGACGGCCTCATCGAGCATGCGGTTGGCCTGGCCGTCCTCGGCCGCCTCGGCCTCGGCAAGCTGCTTTTCCAGACCCGGGATGACGCCATAGGCGAGCTCACCCGCCTTGGCGAGATCGCCCCGACGCTGGGCCTGGTCGAGCTCCAGCCGCGCGTGATCGAGCTGCTCCTTGATCTTCTGGGCAGCGGCGAGTTCGTTCTTCTCCTTCTCCCATTCCTGGGTGAGTTCGTAGGAACGGCCCTCCAGATCGGCGAGTTCGCCTTCGAGCTTCTCCAGGCGGTCCTGGGAGGCCTTGTCCTCCTCCTTCTTCAGGGCCTCGCGCTCGATCTTCAGCTGGATGATGCGGCGGTCGAGCTCATCGATCTCCTCGGGCTTGGAATCCACCTCCATCTTGAGGCGGCTCGCCGCCTCGTCGACCAGGTCGATTGCCTTGTCGGGCAGGAAGCGGTCGGTGATGTAGCGGTTGGAGAGCGTGGCCGCGGCGACGATCGCGCTGTCGGCGATGCGCACGCCATGGTGCAGCTCGTACTTCTCCTTCAGGCCGCGCAGGATCGAGACCGTGTCCTCGACCGTGGGCTCGGGCACGAAGACCGACTGGAAGCGGCGCGCCAGCGCGGCGTCCTTCTCGATGTACTTGCGGTATTCGTTGAGCGTGGTCGCACCGACGCAGTGCAGCTTGCCGCGCGCCAGCAGGGGCTTGAGCAGGTTGGAGGCATCCATGGAGCCTTCCGCCGCGCCCGCACCGACCAGGGTGTGCAGCTCGTCGATGAAGACGATGATCTCGCCCGCCGCGCTCTCGATCTCCTCGAGCACGGCCTTCATGCGCTCCTCGAACTCGCCGCGGAACTTCGCGCCCGCCACCATGGCGCCCAGATCGAGCGCCAGCAGCTTCTTGTTCTTGAGCGATTCCGGCACGTCGCCGTTGACGATGCGCAGGGCAAGGCCCTCGACGATGGCGGTCTTGCCGACGCCGGGTTCGCCGATCAGGACGGGGTTGTTCTTCGTGCGGCGGGAAAGCACCTGCATCGTGCGGCGGATCTCCTCGTCGCGGCCGATGACGGGATCAAGATCGCCCTTGCGCGCAGCCTCGGTGAGGTCGCGGGCATACTTCTTCAGGGCGTCGTAGTTCGCCTCCGCATTGGCGCTGTCGGCGGTACGGCCCTTGCGCATGTCGGCGATGGCCGCTTCCAGGGCCTGAGGATTGGTGCCCACGGTGCTGAGAATCTTCGCCGCGGGCGTGCCCTGGGCCATCGCGAGCGCGAGCAGCATGCGTTCGGCCGTGACGAAGCTGTCGCCTGCCTTTTCGGCAAGGCTTTGTGCGGCTTCGAAGACACGGGCGAGTTCCGGGGTCAGGCTGACCTGACCCGCGCCGGCGCCCTCGACCACGGGAATCTTCTTGAGTTCGGCCTCGGTGGCCGCCAGCGCCGCCTTGGGGTCGGCGCCGGATGCGCGCAGCAGGCCGGCAGCAAGGCCCTGCTCGTCGGCGAGCAGTACCTGCAGCAGGTGTTCGGGTGTCAGGCGCTGGTGGCCACGCGTCAGGGCCAGGGTCTGTGCGGCCTGGACGAAACCACGCGAGCGCTCGGTGTAGCGTTCGAAGTCCATCATGTCCCCCTTCGGGATCGGAATATGATGGCTATATGGCGTGGCATTTATGCCACACAAGGCCTTGAACTACGCGGAACGCGTACCGTTACAGGTCTCCGCGCGGGCGATCCAACCCGCAAACCAGCCGCCGCGATCAGGCGGCGGGCTGGTCCTCGTCGTCGTTGCCCGCAGAGGCCTTGGCCTCGTCGTTTCCGGCCTCCGGCTTGGCGCGGCGGCTGCGCGTGCGACGCGGCGGCGGGGCGGCCTTTTCCTGCTCCTGCTCGGCTTCCTGCTCGGCAGCGGCTTCGCGACGATCATCCTCGTCATCGCTGTCGCTACTGCTGGAAGCGTTGTCGCTGTTGTTCTGCTGGCTGTTGCCGTGGTTGTTGCCACCGCCGTTGCCGCCCGAGGACTGCTGGTTCCCATGACCGGCGTTGCCGCCCGAGGACTGCTGATTGCCGTGGTTGTTGTTGCCGCCGTCCTGCTGGTCGCGCTCGCGCTGCTGCTCAGCCGCGCGCTCGGCATAGACGTTGACGATGCGCTGATAGTGCTCGGCGTGCTGGAGATAGTTCTCCGCCGCGACGCGATCGCCCATCGAGGACGCATCCCGCGCCAGCGCGATGTACTTGTCGGCCACCTGCTGTGCGGTGCCGCGCACCTTCACGTCGGGTCCGGTGCTGTCGAACGACTGGTTGCGGTTGCCACCGCCGCCGCCGCCTCCACCACCGCCACCACCACCGCCTCTGCGCATGTGGCCACGATTGTTGTTGCGGGGACGCTTGCCCTGGCCGCCTGGTCTCATGTGGATTTCACTCTCGCACGTTGATCATGCTTCGCGCGTACGCCACGGCGCACCTCATCTGCGGCGGAAAACCGTCCGCTTGCCAAAAGAGCTGTTGAGGCCGTCACGCGCCGGCAGGGGCGGAACCAAATCGATGCCACGCTCCGAAGACATCTTCGGGTGCCGGTGTACGCGAGTTGGACCGTAGTCAAGGTTACCCGGCATTCCAAGAGGTTTTTTACAGATTCTCCCCAGCCTGGGAGCCCAGGATCAGGCAGCGGTCGTGCCCGGCCAGATCGTCGAGGCGGTCGAGCACCGCAAGGCCAAGGTCCAGCGCCAGGGTCGCCAGAGCCGCCCCCTGCCCCGCGCCGTGCTCAAAGAGGGCGATGCCCCCCGGGGCCAGAAGGGCGGGCAGACACGGAAAGAGCAGTCGGTAGGGATCGAGGCCGTCGGCGCCGCCGTCCAGCGCCAGGCGCGGCTCATGCGCGGCGACCTCCGGGGCAAGGGCGTCGATCTCGCCGGCCGGGATGTAGGGCGGATTGGAAACGACGACATCGAAGCGCCCGGCAAGCGGCGCGCACCAGTCCGCCTGAAGCAGGGCGCAACGCTCCTCAAGGGCAAGCGCGCGCCTGTTCGCGCCCGCAACGGCCAGCGCCGCGGCGCTGCGATCCACCCCTACGCCCCAGGCCTGGGGCCAGGCGGCAAGCAGGGAAAGCAGCAGGCAGCCGGTGCCGGTACCGAGATCGAGCAGGCGCAGCGGTCTCTCGCCGTCGACACGGGCGAGCGCCGCCTCGACCAGCAGTTCGGTCTCGGGCCGGGGCGTCAGGGTATCGGCGGTGACAGCAAATTCGTGTTCCCAGAAACCACGGCGGCCGATGACCTGGGCCATGGGCAGGCGGCGGCAGCGCGCCTCCAGCATCGCCTCCAGACGCTGCGACGCAACGGCATCGAGAACCCGGTCGCCATGGCCCAGCAGCACGGCACGTTCGATCCCGGCGGCCTCGCAGACCAGAAGGCGGGCCTCGGCGCGGGCCTCCTCGATGCCGGCGCGGGCAAGCCGCGCGGCGGCATCGGCGGCGGCGGCGTCGAGGCTCTGCCCGCTCATTCGAGTTCGGCGAGGCGGGCCGCCTGATCCTCGGAGATCAGCGGGTCGATGATCTCGTCCAGCGCCTCGCCGTTGATGACGGCGTCCAGCTTGTAGAGCGTCAGGTTGATGCGGTGATCGGTGACGCGGCCCTGGGGGAAGTTGTAGGTACGGATGCGTTCGCTGCGGTCGCCGCTGCCCACCTGGTTCTTGCGGTCGGCAGCGCGGGCGTCATCGCGCGAGCGGCGCTCCTCGTCGTAAAGGCGGGCCATCAGAATCTTCATCGCCTTGGCGCGGTTCTTGTGCTGCGACTTCTCGTCCTGCTGGGCGACCACCACGCCGGTCGGGAGATGGGTGATGCGCACGGCGCTGTCGGTCTTGTTGACGTGCTGGCCGCCCGCACCGGAAGCGCGGTAGGTGTCGATACGCAGATCCTTGGGGTCGATCTTGATGTCGACCTCCTCGGCCTCGGGCAGCACGGCGACGGTCGCGGCCGAAGTATGGATACGCCCGCCCGATTCGGTGACCGGTACGCGCTGCACCCGGTGGACACCGGATTCGTACTTCAGGCGGGCAAAGACATCGCGGCCCGTGACGATGGCCTGGGCTTCCTTGATGCCGCCGATGCCGGTGTCGCTTTCCTGCAGCAGCTCGAAACGCCAGCCGTGGTTCTCGGCATAACGCTGGTACATGCGCATCAGATCGCCGGCAAAGAGTGCCGCCTCGTCGCCGCCGGTGCCCGCGCGCACCTCCAGAATGGCGTTGCGCGCATCGGCCTCGTCGCGCGGCAGCAGCAGGAGCTTCACCTCGTGCTCCAGCGCGGGCAGACGCGCCTCCAGTTCGTCCCTTTCGGCCTCGGCCAGGGCGCGCATCTCGGCATCGCTCTCGGCGGCGATCATCTGCGTCAGCTCGGCCAGTTCCTTCTCTCCCTGGCGCAGGGCGTTGATCGCCTCGACGATGGGGGTGAGATCGGAATACTCGCGCGACATCTTCACGAATTCGTCGCCGCCGGCATCGACGCTGGACAGGCGCACGCCCAGTTCCTCGTGGCGCAGGACGACGCGGTTGAGGCTTTCGTCCAGACTCATCGCTCGTTCTCCAGGCGGAACAGTCGGGCGAGCAGCGCCTCGGCGGCACGCGCAGCTTCGGGGTCCTCGGCGGCCAGGGCGCGCAGGGATTCACTGGGGTCGTGCAGCAGGCGCGCGATCAGGCGGCGGGTCGCCTCATCGGCATCGGCACCGGCCTTCTGCGCCAGCACGTCGGAGCGCACCGTCTCGAAACGGGCGCGCAGGGCGGCGAGCGCCGGCACCGCGCCGCGTTCGGCGCGGTCCTGGCCGAAACGCGCCAGTTCCTCCGCCACGATGGCCCATGCCGCCTCGGCCTCGCCCTCACGGCGGGCGCGGCCCGAAAGGGCGATGCGCTCGAGAT
>CALLQH010000207.1 GCA_938014945.1 uncultured bacterium
GCCATGGCAGCCGTCGTCAGAAGCCCTGCTTTGCGCATCTTGATGATACCTCCCGATGTTCGTTGTGCGCCATTTCGGGAAAGCCCTCCCGTTACCAAGCGCTGCAAAACGCTGGCATGCTGCTCAGGTCAAGTCAACGCGAGCGCATGCAATAGCTGCCGCAGTTGTTTGTGATATTGACAAACGAAAATAGGTCAGCAACCCTACCCTAAATTCCGAGGGAAATTGATTATGGAACGCAAACTGATTGAAGGCGGCTTGGTGATACCCTCCGACGGCCGGACGTCCCCAATACACAACGGCTGGGTGCTGGTCGACGGCGGTCGCATCGCGGCACTCGGAGACGGCACGCCACCCGACGGCGACGATCTCCAACGTATCGACGCGTCGTCTATGGCCGTCCTCCCCGGCCTTGTCGACGCGCATACCCATCTGGGCCCGACCGGGCTGTTCAGGGGCTTTGCCGAGGACCTGACCCATGATGCCTTCCTGGGCCTCGTCTCCCCAATTCTCGATCACGCGGTCGACACGGACGACATGCACGCCTCGGCGCGGCTCGGCGCTCTGGAGTGCCTCAAGGGTGGCACGACCGCGACCAGCGAACTGGGTCTGGCCATGGAACCCGTTGCACGCGCCATCGAGGAGATCGGACTGCGCTGCTCACTGGGTCCTGACATCTCCGACATCACCAGCCTCAGCGACTATGTGGCGGGCGGCGCGAGCTTCGACGCAGCGTTGGGCGAGCGTGCACTTGCCGAGGCAAGCGATGTCTTCGACCGGTGGCACGGTGCGGCCGACGGGCGCCTGACGGTGCGTCTCGCCAACTTTTCCGCGCTGACCTGTTCACCGGAGCTGCTGCGCCGCACTCGTGCACTGGCCGACGAGAAGCGCACGGGTATCGACATCCATGTCCTGACCTCTCCCGATGCCGTCGAACGCGGCCGCGCCCTGTTCGGCAAGGACACCATGGTGGCGCTTGCCGAGCTGGGCTATCTGCGCCCCGACGTCAGCCTTGTTCACCTGCTCCATCCTACAGAAGCCGACATTGCCGCGGTGGCCGCGAGCGGTGCGGTGATGGTGCAATGCCCGATGGCCTATGCGAAGGCGGGCCAGGTGGCACCCCTCAAGTCCATACGCGAGGCCGGCATTCCCATTGCCGTGGGCAGCGACTGGCTCACCATGGACATGTGGCAGCAGATGCGTTGCGCGATGATGCTGGCGCGGATCGAGGCCTGCGACAGCCCGGTGATCGACGCCCGGACCGTGCTCGAGATGGCAACGATCGGTGCCGCGCGTGCATTGGGCCTGGAAAGCGAGATCGGTTCGCTGGAACCCGGCAAGAAGGCCGACCTGATCCTGGTCGACCTCGATCAGCCGCACTTCGCACCGCTCGGCGCCGCCTGGGATCCGGTCAAGACGCTGGTGCACAACGCGACCGGGCGCGACATCCGCATGGTGATGGTGGACGGCCGGATCGTGGTAGCCGACGGCCGGGCAGCCACTGTCGATGAGGCCGAGGTCATCGCAACCGCGACACGCCACGGTGAGGCGGTAATGGCCCGCGCCGGAGCGACGCTGTGAGAACCGAGGTCTTTTCGGCCAGCTACGCCGAGGCGCGCGAGAAGTTCCTGGCCGCAGCGCACGGGTCGACCGCCGAGATCGAAAGCCATGCCCATCCGCTCACTGGGCCCGCAGGTGAAGCCCTGGCGATCGATGTCGCCCGCTTCGGCCCTGCCGTCGCCACTGCCGTGTTGTGGTTCTCGTCAGGCACGCACGGCATCGAGGGCTTCTGCGGCTCGGCCGCCCAGACGGCGGCAATCGCCGCAGGATCGTTTGACACGCTGCCCTCCGGTGTCGCGGCCATCGTGGTCCACGCGATCAATCCGTGGGGCTTTGCCTGGCAGCGCCGGGTCAACGAAGACAACGTGGACATGAACCGCAACTTCGTGGACCACGACGCACCCTACCCCGCGAACCCCGTCTACGACGCCCTGCACGACGCCCTGTGCCCGCAGACCTGGGACGAAGCAACCCGGCAAAGGACGGCAGTGGCGATGGCGGCGGCAGGGGAGCGGCTCGGCGAACGGGAGGCTCTGGAGGGCGCCAGTCGCGGTCAGTACGACCATGCCGACGGCCTGTTCTACGGTGGCAGGGCACCGACCTGGTCGAACCGCACGGTTGCCCGCATCGCCGCGGAGCGACTGGGAAAGGCCCGGTTCGTCGCCTCGCTCGACATGCACACCGGGCTGGGCCCCCACGGCCACGGCGAAGCAATCGCCACGACCGCCAACCCCGAGGCGCTCGCCATCCTGGAGAACTGGTACCACGATGAGGTCCGGCTGCCCGGTGCCGGCGCCGTGTCGGGCACGGTGACGGGCGTGCTGTCGGACGGCATTGCACGCAACACCGACGCGCTCGTGTTGCCGGTGGTGCTCGAGTTCGGCACGGTTCCACGCTCACAGGTGCGTCTGGCATTGCGGGCCGACGGCTGGCTGCATGCCCATGGCGATCCGCTGTCGGACGATGCCACCGCGATCAAGCGCCAGATCCGGGCTGCCTTCTACCCGGAGACCCAGACCTGGAAACGCGCCGTGCTTGAGCGCGCGGAAACGATCCTGGCCCTGATGCTCGGCGGCCTCGCCCGCCTGTCCGACGCGCCCTCCACCAACTCCGCAACCTGAGGCAGACCGATATGGCCCTTCCCGCCCCGAACTCACCCAAGGCGCGTGACGTCGCCTACAACATCCACCCGTTTACCAATCCGCACCGCCATGAGGAGGTCGGGCCGCTGATCATCGAGCGCGGCGAGGGGGTCTACGTCTGGGACGACGCGGGCAACCGCTATCTCGAGAGCCTGGCAGGGCTGTGCTGCGTCGGCCTAGGCTGGGGCGAGAAGCGGCTGGCCAAAGTGGCCGCCGACCAGATGGAAAAACTCGCCTACTATCACAGCTTCGCCCATCGCTCCCATGGACCCGCCATCGACCTTGCCGAACGCCTGCTGGCGGTCGCGCCCGCGCCGCTGGAGAAGGTGTTCTTTGCCAACTCTGGCTCCGAAGCCAACGACACGGCTGTGAAACTGATCTGGTTCGTCAATGCCGGGCGCGACAAGCCCGAAAAGCGCAAGATCATCACCCAGATGAAGGGCTATCACGGCACCACGGCGGTCAGCGCCAGCATGACCGGCCTGTCCTACGTACACGCCGGTTTCGGCCTGCCGCTGCCAGGTTTCCTGCATGTCGACACGCCGCACGCATACCACGGCGCGCACGTGGGCGAGACCGAGGAGGACCTTGCCACGCGACTGGCCGCGCAGCTCGATGCCCTGATCGTGGCCGAGGGGCCAGAGACGGTGGCGGCCTTCGTCGCCGA
>CALLQH010000208.1 GCA_938014945.1 uncultured bacterium
GTGGAGGGCGAGCGGGTGCCGCTCTTCTGGTGCCTGCAGAACTACAACGAACTCTGCCAGCTTGCCGCCTACATGGGCGAGGATCAGCCGGTCTACGGCATGCGTTCGGGCAATCAGGTGATGGTCAAGAACCAGGCCAACATCAACCGGCTCGCCGCCTATTACGCCGGTGAAATCGCAGCGATCGTGCAGCCCGGCCGCGTGCTGGTGGGCGGCAACTGCCAGGCCGCCCAGATCGCCTTTCAGGTCGCCCGCTGCCTGCTCGACCGCGGCTACACGATTCCCCTGCTCTATCTCCATGAGAAGTTCATCGACCAGCCCTATGGCGGCCCGGTCGCCATGAGCTTCGGCAGGGACAGCAACCGCAATCCCTATCTTGCCGACGACACGCCGGAGAAGACCTTCGCGCGCGCCTACACCGGCCCGCTTACCGTGGATCTGGTTTCGGGCAGCCATGCCCAGTTCTTCCGCGAGCCCAACGTGCAGGACCTGATCCGCGTGCTCAAACAACGGCGCGACGAACATGTCCAGCCACCCCGCTGAGGCAGGTTTCGCCCCGGGGATCGCCTGCTACCTGCTGAGCCTCGACCGGCTTACGGACGCAGCACCGGCGTTCTCCGTCGATACCTTCGGCCCGCCCGAGCAGGCCGGCACCCTCGCCATCCATCGCGCCACCCTTGATCCCGCACGGCATGAGGCCGCGGCGCGCAACATCCTGCCCTCAGGCGACCGTTCCAGGATCGAGACGATGCGGGAGCCTGCCCTGCGCCGGGCACGGCTCCTTGCCCACGCCGGGCTGCGGCTTGTGCTGGCGCAGCGCCTCGGCATACCGCCGCGGACCATCGCCTTCACGGCAGGCCCTTTCGGCAAGCCGCTCCTGCGCGACCATCCCGGGACCCATGTCAGCATCGCTTGGCGTGCCGACATCGCCGCCTTTGCGGTGGCCGCGGGCCGCCCGGTGGGCATCGATGTCGAGATCGCGCCGGGACAGCCCGACATGGACACCGTGGCGCGCTGGCTGTTCTCCAGCGGCGAGGTTGCGAGCCTGGATGCCGCCATACCGGAGCATCGGCCCGCCCTGTTCCTGGCCGCATGGACACGCAAGGAGGCCCTGTGCAAGGCCGCAGGCGTCACACTCGACAGGATGCGGGGGCACGATACGCGGCAAGCATCCCTCACCCTTGCCGACAGCGAAGGCAGCAGGGGCAGTTATGCGGTGATGAGCTTTGCCGGGCAGACGCCCGCCTGGTCGGTCGCCTGGCGGGAAAACGATCAGGCCTTCTGAGCGCCATCCTGAAGCCTGCGCAGCCGGTCTGAGAGCATGGCGTGGATCAATGCCATGGAAAGCGCCGTGAAGCGCTCCGCATCGACCGTGATGATGTCCTCGATTTTCAGATCCCGGCTCTTCCAGGCATCCGATCCCCCTGGAAAATCGTAATCGACATCACGGAAGACGATCCGGAAGCGGTCGCGCAGCGCCTCGATCTCCCCGCGCCTTGCATTGTCGATCCAGGCCGCAAGACCGCCCTGCAGCACGACTGGCGTGCCCCTGCCCGGCAGGCTGTCCATGAGCATGGTGCTGTGCGGGATCAGCACGTCATCGAGCCTGCGCGGGTGGTGACGCCGACGGTATTCCAGCAGCAGCTTGACCTCCTCTGCGGCCAGGGCGCGGTTCTCGTGGGGCGTCTCTCCGTCCCCGAGCATGGCTTCATCGAGCCCCGCGCGCTGCCAGAAGTCACGTCGGATATCACCCTGCTCGAAGAGTTCCCGGTCGTAGCAGCAGACCTCCAGCCGTTCGGTCAGCGCCTTGCCGCAGCTCTCGACGAAAGCGAGCGGGTGGTAGCGGAAGTCGGAGGGCACCGTGTCTTCGAGGAACGCTGCGGGCGTCAACAGTTCGCCCGAGGCCCTCGCGCGCTGCTGGAGGCCCGCCATGTAAAACGAGGCCGCGCTGCGGACGTAGAAAAGGCAGGTGATGCGCGTGGCGCCCTTCAGGGCAGCCCCCAGACGCGCCAGTCCGGCTGCATCGGCGCCGTAGATGTACTCGGAGGAGAGCACCAGACGCTCCCCGCCGCCGTGCAGCAACCCCTGCAGGACTTCCATCGCCTCCGACCGGGCGGTTTCCAGTTCCTCCTGCGTCGCCAGGCGGTGGCGCAACGGCCGGGGCAGATCGGCAAAATCGCGGGTAATGACGCCCAGCAGATTCTGCACGTTGAGATCGGGAACAAGCACGCCCTGGCGGCCAAGCGCCAACCGATTGGCAGCCAGGGCGCTCTGCAGCGAGGTCGTGCCGGTCTTGGGCATCCCGGCATGGATGACGACGTCCATTCAAGGGCTCCTGGCGTATCGTCCCGCCGGGATGGCGTGGCTCACGATGGCAATGGCTTTACCCTTGCCATCAGAGCCAACTGAGAACGAGGGGTTTCCCGAAATCGGCGAGCGGAAGGCTCAGCCGCCACCACGATGATAGGCACGGTCGAAGCGTTCGAGGAACGCCTGTCGGTCCGCGGCGTCGTAGCCGGTGAAGGTGAGGACGACCTCGGAGCGTTCGATCACCAGCAGGGCGATACGCCGTGGCTCCAGCGGCCGGATGGTGATCGCAACGCCATGGCCGGGATCGCCGACGGCCACATGATCGGCAGCGGCGACGAAAGCCAGGCCGTCGAGCGCGCGCGGCAGCAGGCGGAAGAAATCAGCGGGCGTGATCGCCATGTCGCGCACCACCCGCTCGGGCACGGGCGCGTTCATCCGCCGGCGATCGGCGGCCAGGCCGCCACCGCATCGCCCGGTTGCACGATGCGCTCGGCCCGCTTGTCGACGGGAATATGGAAACCGTTGTGCATCACCAGATGGCACATCCGTCGCGGCACGCCGAAGGCGTCGAGCACGCCGGCGACCGAAATGCCCTCGGCGACCTCGACCTCGGCCTGGTTGTTGTGCGCCCCTGCCGGCAGGAAGGGTGCGAGCGCGGCATAGAGCTTCAGGGTGATCTGCATGGCGCCCGTTGTGCTGGCCCGGACATGAAAGGGGCGGCAGCCGGTGCCCGCAAGCCCGGCGGCCGCCCCCTCACATCACGTTTCAGAGACCCAGACGGGACATGGTCTCGTTGGTCGGCACGCCCTCGGACGTCCAGCCGCGGAGCTGGTAGTACTCCGGCAGCATCTTGGAGAGCTCGTTCACCTTGCCGGCGGCGGGGCCCGTCTTGGCCGCGTCCTTCAGCAGGCGCTCGGGCAGCTTGTCGTCGGCGGCGGTGAAGCCGGCGGCGTTGTTGAAGGTGCGCTCCAGGTTCCAGATGCGCTCACCGACCTCCAGCAGACGCTCGGCGGTCCACTCGCCCTCGCAGGCCGCATCGATCTGGGGAGCGAAGTCCTCCAGCGTCCAGGCGAAGGTGGTGAAGACGCACAGGCCGCTCGAATCGACGGCGGCGGTGGCGTCCTGGAAGGCCTTCACCAGCGCCGGCTTGCCGTCCGAATCCAGCGGATCGGTCTTCACCGGAATGCCGAAGACCTCCGAGGCGATGGTGTAGCCGCGCAGGTGGCAGGCGCCCCGGTTGGACGTGGCGTAACCCAGGCCGATGCCCTGGATGCCGCGGCCGTCGTAGGCCGGGAACTCCTGGCCCTTCACGCCCATGGAAAGCTCCGGACGGCCGTACTTCTCCGTCAGCAGCTTGGAGCCCAGGCCGATCTCGGCACCGAAGCCCTCGCCCTTGCCCGTGAGCAGGGCCATCTCGCAGAGCGCCTTGGCATCACCGAACTTCAGCGACATGCCGGTCTGCTTCTCGGTGATGACGCCGTCCTCGAACAGCTCCATCGCCGCGCCGACCGTGGCGCCGAAGGTGATCGGATCGATGCCCTGCTCGTTGCACACGAAGTTGGCGAAGGTCAGCGCCTCCAGGTCGTTGACGCCGGTCGCCGCCCCCAGGGCCCAGGCCGCCTCGTACTCCAGGCCGCCCGATGCGCCGTGGTACTGCGGACGCTCCAGCACTGAGAAATGCGTGCGGTCGATCTGCGAGATGCGGCCGCAGGCGATGGTGCAGCCGAAACACGCGGCGTTGGTGACGAGGTTGGTCTTGCCGTCGGTCTCGCGCACCTTCTGCATGGCCTCGGCGCCGATGTCGTTGGCGCCTTCGAACTGGACATCGCGGTGGTTGCGCGTGGGCAGGGCGCCGGTCTCGTTGATCACGTTCATCAGCACCTGGGTGCCCATGGCGGGCAGGCCCTGGCCGGTGACCGGATTGTCGGCGAGCACCTTCTTGGCCGCCGTCGAGGCCGCCATGAAACGCTTGCCGTCCTTGACCTTCACGCCCTTGGTGCCGCGGATGGCGACGGCCTTCAGGTTCTTGGACCCCATGACCGTGCCGACGCCGGAGCGGCCGGCGGCGCGGTGCATGTCGTTGACGACGCAGGCGAACTTCACGCCCTTCTCGCCCGAGACGCCGATCGAGGCGACGCGGATCAGGGGATCGCCGTGTTTGTGCTTGATGCCCTCCTCGGTATCCCAGACCGAGGTGCCCCAGAACTCCGAGGCGTCGAGCAGCTGGGCGTCATCGTTCTCGAGCATCAGGTAGACCGGCTTCTCGGCCTTGCCCTCGAAGATGATCATGTCCCAGCCGGCGTTCTTCATCTCGTTGCCGAAGAAGCCGCCGGAGTTGGAACAGGCGATCGCGCCGGTCAGCGCGCCCTTGGTGATGACCGAGTAGCGGCCGGCCGTGGAGGCGCTGGTGCCGGTCAGCGGACCGGTCGCCATGATCAGCTTGTTCTTGGGCGAAAGCGGATCGACCTTGGGATCGATCTCCTCGACCAGATATTTCGTGGCGAGCCCGCGCTGGCCCAGATAGTCCTGGGCCCACTTCATGTTGAGCGGCTCGGATTTGCAGGTGCCTGCGGTCAGGTCGACGCGCAGCAGTTTTCCAGCCCATGCCATGACGGTGTCTCCCTTATGCCTGCGCCGCAGCGTCGGCCACAGCCGCCGATGCGCGCATCTTTTCCAGACCGGTCCAGTTCGCGTCCACATAGGTGATCGCTTGCGTGGGGCAGGCCTTGGAACATTCGGGATCGCCGCCGCACAGGTCGCACTTGATGACCTTGCCGGTGGACTGGTTGAAATTGATCGTGCCGAAGGGGCACGCGATGGTGCAGACCTTGCAGCCCACGCACAGCGCGTCGCTCACCATCTTGGCGCCGGTGGCGCGGTCGAGGGTGATGGCGTGCGTCGGGCAGGCCTCCAGGCACCAGGCTTCGGCACACTGGGTGCAGGTATAGGGCACGAAACGGCCCTTGCCTTCGAAGGTGAAGACCTTGATGCGCGACTTCGAGGGATTGAACGTCCCCTCGTGCTCCAGCGAGCAGGCCAGCTCGCACTGCAGGCAACCGGTACACTTGTCCGGATCGATACTCAGTGATTTGTGCATAAATTCGCCCTCCCCGCCCGGCAACCCCACCGGGCGGTGCCATTCTATGCGGAATTCCCGCAGCAAAACCAGCATGCTCCACAGGGTGTTTTCACATCCCCGACGCGCCTTCAGGTCGCGCCCGGGCGCCGCGACATGGGACACGACATGGTTGTTGCCGGGTTGGCGGACCAGACGATCGGGGCAGAAGCGGGCCCGTCCGGTGAA
>CALLQH010000209.1 GCA_938014945.1 uncultured bacterium
CAGTCGCCGGCTCCTCTAGATTATTCTCTAACCTGCCCCTATCAGCGCCAGCCATTCCTCCTCCGTCATCACCGTCACGCCCAGTTCCTGCGCCTTCTTCAGTTTCGTGCCAGCGCCCGGGGCGGCGATGACGATGTCGGTGCGGACGGAGACGGAGCCGGCGACCTTGGCGCCGAGCGATTCGGCGCGGGCCTTGGCCTCCTGGCGGGTCATCTTCTCCAGCGACCCGGTGAAGACCACAGTCTTGCCCGAGACAGGGCTGTCGCCGGCGGCCTTTTCCATGTCCTGCACGGTCAGGCGCTCGGCAAGGCCCGCGACGACCTCCTGGTTGTGGGGTTCCTGGAAGAACTCGACGATGGCCTCGGCGACCGTTTCGCCGATGCCGTCGATGTTGTTGAGCTCCTCCCAGAGATCGCCCTCGCCGACCTTGGCCTGTTCCAGCTTCAGCACCTCGGCAAGCGAGCCGTAGCGGCGGGCAAGCAGGCGCGCCGTGGTCTCGCCGACATGGCGGATGCCCAGCGCGTTGATGAAACGGTCGAGGCCGATGGTGCGCCTCTCGTCGATGGCATCGTAGAGGTTGCGCGCCGAAACCTTGCCCCAGCCCTCGAACTCCGCGAGCGTTTCGCCCGCGTTCTTCTCCAGGTCGAAGATGTCGACGGGATTGCGGATCAGCTCCTTCTCCCAGAAGAAACGGATCTGCTTGTCGCCCAGGCCTTCGATGTCGAAGGCGAGGCGGCTGACGAAATGGCGCAGGCGCTCCACCGCCTGGGCGGGACAGATCAGGCCGCCGGTGCAGCGGCGCGCGGCATCGGGCTTGCCGGTCTTCGGATTGATCTCGCGCACCGCCGAGCTGCCGCATTCCGGGCAGGTCTCGGGGAAGTCATAGGGCTGGCTGTCCTGCGGGCGCTTGTCGAGCACGACCTCGACGACCTGGGGGATGACATCGCCCGCGCGCTGGATGACCACCGTGTCGCCGACGCGGATGTCCTTCCTCTCGATCTCCTCCTGATTGTGGAGGGTGGCGTTCTGCACGACGACGCCGCCAACCGTCACCGGCTCCAGCATGGCGACGGGGGTGAGCGCGCCGGTGCGGCCGACCTGGATGCGGATCGCCTTCAGCACCGTCTGCGCCTTCTCGGCAGGGAACTTGTGGGCAATGGCCCAGCGCGGCGCGCGGCTGACGAAGCCCAGCCGCTGCTGCCAGTCCAGCCGGTCGACCTTGTAGACGACGCCATCGATGTCGTAGGGCAGCCCGGCACGCGCCTCACCGATGGCCCGGTAGCGTGCCAGCATCTCCTCGGCGCTGTTACAGACCTCAATCTCCGGATTGACGGGCAGGCCCCAGGATTCATAGGCCTTCAGCACACCGCTGTGGGTCTCGGCGGGAAGCTGCGAGACCTCGCCCCAGGCATAGAGGAAGATCTTCAGCGGACGGGCGCGCGTCACCTCGACATCGAGCTGGCGCAGGGAGCCGGCGGCGGCGTTGCGCGGATTGGCGAAACGCGCCTCGCCCGCGGCCTCGCGGGTCTCGTTGAGGGTGAAAAAGTCGTCGCGGCGCAGATAGACCTCGCCCCGCACTTCGATGACATCGGGCACATCCCTGCCCTTCAGTTCCTCGGGCACGCCGTCGATGGTGGCGACATTGGCCGTGATGTCCTCGCCCTCGCTGCCGTCGCCGCGGGTGGCGGCGCGCACGTATCTGCCCTTCTCGTAGCGAATGGAAACGGCCAGGCCGTCGATCTTCGGCTCGGCGACAATGGCGATGCCGTCGTCTTCCTTGAGGCCGAGGAAGCGGCGGATGCGCTCCAGGAAATCGACCACATCCTCGTCGGCAAAGGCATTGCCCAGCGACAGCATGGGCACGCTGTGACGCACGGTGCGGAAGCCGGAGGCGACGCGGGCGCCGACCCGTTTGCTGGGGCTGTCCTCGCGCACCAGCTTGGGGAAGCGCAGCTCGATCGCCTCGTTGCGCTGGCGCAGGGCATCATATTCGGCGTCGCTGATCTCGGGCGCGTCCTTGCCGTGATACCGCTCGTCGTGATGGGCGATCTCGGTAGCAAGCGCCTCAAGCTCCTCGGCGGCCTCCTCCTCCGTCAGGTCCTCGACCAGGCGTTCGCGCAGGGGTTTGTTCATGCAGCGCCTGCCTTCAGCAGGCTGGCGGCGGCGGCGCGCGCCTCATCGGTGATGGTGGCTCCGGCAAGCATGCGTGCAAGTTCCTCACGGCGTGCATCGTCATCAAGCGGCACGGCATCGGTCGCCGCACTCTTCCTGCCGCTGGTCTTGACGATGCGGATGTGGCTCGCCGCACGCGCGGCGACCTGGGGCGCATGGGTGACGACCAGCACCTGGGCGCTCTGCCCGAGCTTCTGCAGCCGCTCGCCCACGGCATCGGAGACGGCGCCACCGATGCCGCTGTCGATCTCGTCGAAGACCAGGGTGCGGCTGCCCGCTGCACCGGCCGAGACGACCTTGATCGCCAGCATGAAACGCGAGAGTTCGCCGCCCGAGGCGATGCGGTTGAGAGGCCCTGCCGGGGCGCCGGGGTTCGTGGCAACCTGGAAGAGCACACGCTCGGCACCCTCGCGGCCCCGATCGTCGGGTTCGCGCGGCAGCAGCGTGGTCTCGAAACGGGCCTTGTCCATGCGCAGGGGCGCAAGCTCGGCGGCAACGGCCTTGTCGAGGCGGGCCGCGGCCTTGCGCCGGGCCGCGGTGAGCTTCTCGCAGGCGGCGTCATAGGCGCTGCGGGCCGCCGCGACCTCCGCCGCCAGCCGTGCCAGGGAACCTTCCCGGTCCTCCAGCATGGCAAGTTCGGACGCAAGGCGATCGCGCACGGCGGGCAGTTCGGCGACCGTGGTGTTGTGGCGGCGCGCCGCGGCACGCAGGGCAAAGAGCCGCTCCTCGGTCGCCTCCAGGCGGCCGGCATCGGCATCGAGATCGCGCCCGACACGAGCGATGCCTTCCTGTGCCTCGGCGAGTTCGAGGAGCGCCCGGTCGATGGCGCCAAGGGTCTCGTCGAGCGCGCCGCCGGCAACATCGCGGACGCGGGCGAGTTCGGCCGAAGCATGGCGCAACCGGCGTTCCGGCCCGTCGCCTTCCTCCATTGCCTCGGTGGCGACGCCCAGCGCGGCGGCGATCTTCTGGGCATTGCCGAGGCGCGAGCGCAGGGCAGCGAGTTCATCTTCCTCGCCGGGAACGGGGGCGAGCTCATCCAGCTCCTCGACATCGCGGCGCAGCACTTCCTCGCGCTCGGCCAGACGGTCCGCATCGGCCTGCATGGCAGCAAGGCGGTCGTCGGCCTGGCGCCATGCGGCATGGGCCGCGGCAACGGCAGCGCGAGGCGCATCGTGGCCCCCGAAGGCATCGAGGATGGCGCGGTGGGCCTCCGGACGCATGAGGTCGCGCTGGTCGTGCTGGCCGTGAACTTCGACCAGGGAGGCGCCGAGCTGGGCGAGCAGAGCAACGCCCACCGGCGCATCGTTGACGAAGGCGCGGCTGCGTCCGTCCGTGCCGATCTGGCGGCGCACGAGGATCTCGCCCGAACAGCCGATACCGGCCTCTTCCAGCAGGGCAACGGCTTCATGATCGGGCGCGACCTCGAAGACCGCAGCGACCGTGGCGCGCTCGGCACCGCTGCGCACCAGTGCGGAATCGGCGCGCTGGCCGGTCGCCAGACCCAGAGCATCAAGTAGGATGGACTTGCCCGCGCCGGTTTCGCCCGTCAGTGCGGTCAGACCTGGCCCGAGTTCCAGGGTTACCGCATCGATGACGGCAAGGTCGCGGACGTCAAGCGAGACGAGCATGACGCACCGCTCCGTTCCTCAGTACGCAGGCTCGAGCGCCGGCGCCACGATTTCATCGGTCACGACCGCCTCCTGCTCCTCGACCGTGCCGTCCGGCATGACCTCGACATCGGTCTCGACGTCGGTCTGGATCATGATGTCGGAGCTCTCGTCCAGCTGGGGAATCAGGCCGTGCTCGGAAAGCAGATCGAAGGCAGTCTTGTACCAATGGCTGCCGGGAAAGTTGTACCCCAGCACCGCCGCAGCGTTCTGCGCCTCGTTGACCACGCCCAGCGCCAGGTAACATTCGACGATGCGCAGCAGCGCCTCGGGCACATGGCTGGTGGTCTGGAAATCGTAGATCACGATATGGAAACGGTTGATCGCGGCGACATATTCCTCGCGGCCCTGATACCAGCGGCCGATGTCCATCTCCTTGCCGGCAAGCTGGTCCTGGGTCAGTTCCACCTTCAGCTTGGCATCGCGGCCGTACTCGGAATCGGGATAGAGCCGCAGCACCTCCAGGAACGCGTTCTGGGCAAGCTGGGTCATGCGCTGGTCGCGCTTCACGTCGGAGATCTGCTCGTAATAGGACTGGCCGATCAGATAGTAGGCATAAGCCGCATCCGGGTTGCCGGGATGCAGCTGGATGAAACGGTCGGCCGTGAGGATCGCTTCATCATAGTTGCTGTTCTGATAGTAGGCGAAGGCGGACATGACCTGGGCACGCGTCGCCCATTGGCTGTAGGGATGCTGACGCTCAACCTCGTCGAACTCGGCCGCTGCCGCGCTGTAGTCGCCGGCCTCGAGCAGGTTCAGGGCGTTGTTGTAGATGTCCTCGAC
Source organism: uncultured bacterium (assembly GCA_938014945.1). Lineage (GTDB taxonomy): Bacteria > Pseudomonadota > Alphaproteobacteria > SP197 > SP197 > CALGGB01. The sequence continues at coordinate 4,623 of CALLQH010000209.1, forward strand.
CGGGCGCTCGACATAGACTTCGGGTTCGGCGGCGCATCCGCCGAGCCAAAGGGCCGCCGCGACAGCGACAGCCGAGGTCAGAGCCCGCAACGCACGCGCCATCAAGGGGCATCTCCATACAAAGGGTTGGGGAACGATTCGGCGCACGATAGCACCGCTAGGGGGTAAACGCACCGATCAGGTCCGGCAGTTCGGCCATGTCCGCAAAGTGGTTCAAGGCGCCATTTTCCAGCAGGCGCGAACCGTGATCAGGACCACAATGCGAGCCACCGGTGAAGCCCAATACTGCCATGCCTGCGGCACAGGCGGCCTGGACACCGGCGACGCTGTCCTCAATGACAAGGCACGCGCCTGGCGGTGCCTTCATCGCCTGCGCGGCGTGAAGGAAGAGGTCGGGTGCGGGCTTGCCGCGCGCCACCATGGTGGCGCTGAAGACGCGCCCCTCGAAGTGCGGCCACAGGCCTGTGAGGCCCAGGGTATGGCGCAGGCGCGGTGGAATGCTGCTGGAGGCGACGCAATCGGACCAGCCTGCGGCGGCAACCCCGGCAATCGCCTCGGCGATGCCGGGCATCGGCTCGAGCTCGCGCGTGAAGGCCTCCAACAGACGCCGGTGGGTCTCCTCGACGAAACCCTCGGGCAGCGGATGCCCCAGATGGCGCTCCACCGTGGCGAACATTTCCGCCCCGGACTTGCCGACGAAATCACGCGCGATGTCCTCGACGGTGCAGGGATACCCCACCGCCGTCAGTTCCTCGGCATCCAGTCGGCAGGCGATCAGCTCGCTGTCGATCAGCACGCCGTCGCAGTCGAAGATCAGCAGGGGCATGGACGAAGGGTCTGGCTGCACAGAGGCCTGACGGAGCAGGCCGGAACGCTGGCGTCAGGCGGTCGCCGCGAGGGGACGCTCGTGCCAGTGGGCCGTCGGCGTGACGCCGCTGTCCCAGCACCAGGCATCGTCGTTCTCGAACAGCGCCTTAAGCAGACGCACGTTGAGCGCATGGCCGGAGCAGTAACCCTCGAAGGCGCCGATGATGGGCGCGCCGGCAAGGGCAAGGTCGCCGACCGCATCGAGCACCTTGTGGCGCGCGAACTCGTTGTGGAAGCGCAGGCCGCCCTCGTTCATCACCTGATCGCCGTTGACGACGACGGCATTGTCGAGCGAACCGCCCAGCGCAAGGCCGTTGGCGCGCAGGCCATCGACCTCCTCCATCAGGCCGAAGGTGCGCGCGCGGGCGACTTCGTCCTTGAAGGTCTCGGAGGTCATGACGAAGCCGGCGCGCTGACGGGCGATGCGGGCGTTGTCATAGACGATTTCGCAGGCGATCGAACGCAGCCGCGAGGGACGCAGCGTGGCGCGCTTGTCGCCATCCGTCACCTCGACCTCGCGCAGCACGCGCACGGCCCGGCGCGGCGCGGCGGTCTCGACGATGCCGGCGCATTCGATGAGAAACACGAAAGCCTCCGCACTGCCGTCCATGATCGGCAGTTCAGGGCCGGAAACCTCGACCAGGGCATTGTCGATGCCACAGCCCGACAGCGCCGCCATGACATGCTCGACGGTCGCGAGCGTCGCGCCCGAAGCATTCTTCAGGGTGGTGCACAGGAAGGTATCGGCAACGTAATCGTAGCGCGCCGGGAAGAGGCGCGCGCCGTTGCTGAGGTCGGTGCGCTCGAACAGGATGCCCGTATCGGGAGCAGCCGGGCGCAGCGTCATCGATGCCTTCTCGCCAGAGTGCAGGCCGATGCCGTTGCACGAGATGGCGGTCTTGAGAGTGGTCTGTTTTGCGGCAGTCACGCGGGATACCGTTTTCCGTCGCTGCGGCCATCTGGCGGCCAGTTGAGCCGGGAGCGGCCCTTGGGGGTATTAACGCTTCGCCTGCACTGTTGTTCTTCGTTCCCCAAAAAGGGGGAGCGGGCGAGCGCCTCGGGATAGGGTGTAACAAACCCGTCCCGAGGCGCTCAAGTCACTCTTTCTTTCAGGATGTTTCAGCGCAAAACATTCCTGATTTCAGGCACTTAGTTGGCCTGGCGGCGCAGGAAGGCAGGGATGTCGAGAACGTCATCCTCGACCGCCTGAACTTCCATGCGGGCCTCGGCCTGAGGCGCCGGCTGCGGGGCCGGACGCGGGGCAGGCTGGGGCGCTGCAGGTGCCGGACGCGGAGCGGCAGCCTGCTGGATTTCAGGCTCCTGACGCGCCGCCTCACGATGGCGGCCCTGACCGGTCATGCGCTCGAACAGGGTAGGCTTGCGCGTCTCCTTGGCGCCGTTGTTGGCAAGCGCCGCAGAGCCCATGGGATCGGCCTGCTGGGGCTGCACCGCGGGCTTGCGCGGCGCGGCGACCGGAGCTTCCGGGATGAAGCTGTCGGTCCGGGCCCTCTCGGACTCCGCCTCGGGGCGCGTATCGGTGCGGCCGAGGAAGGAGAAGGCGCGGGGCGCCGGAGCGGCAGCCGTCTGGGCCGGAGCCGCCTGGGGCGCGGCAGGCTGGGGTGCAACGGCCACCGGCTCGGGCGCCGGATTGTCGACCACTTCGTGCAACTCGGCCTGCTCCTCGGCAATCGCCGAGGTATCGAGCGCCAGGGCGTGCTGACCCTGGGTCTTGGCCGCGACAACGTTCGCGGCCATGGGCGCGGGCGAAGCGACGCGCTGGGCCTGACCGCCGGCAATGGCGGTCAGCGCGGGACGGCCGGCCGGGTTGGCTGCCATGCCCTCGGCCTCGATGCCGGTGGCAACGAGAGAGACGCGCATGGAGCCGTTCATGGACTCATCGAACGCGGCGCCGAAGATGATGTTGGCGTCGGGGTCCACCTCCTCGCGGATGCGGTTCGCGGCCTCGTCGACCTCGAACAGCGTCATGTCATAGCCGCCGGTGATGTTGATGAGCACGCCACGGGCGCCCTTCATCGAGACCTCGTCGAGCAGCGGGTTGGCGATGGCGGCCTCGGCGGCCTCCAGCGCGCGGCGCTCGCCCTCGGCTTCGCCGGTGCCCATCATGGCCTTGCCCATCTCGCTCATCACGGTACGCACGTCCGCGAAGTCGAGGTTGATGAGGCCCGGCTGGACCATGAGGTCCGTGACGCCGCGGACGCCGGCGTGGAGCACGTCGTCGGCCAGCTTGAACGCATCCGCGAAGGTCGTCTTGTCGTTGGCGACGCGGAACAGGTTCTGGTTGGGAATGATGATCAGGGTGTCGACGAACTGCTGCAGCTCGCGCAGGCCTTCCTCGGCCAGACGCATGCGCTGCGCACCCTCGAAGTGGAACGGCTTGGTGACGACGCCCACGGTGAGCATGCCCTGCTCACGCGCGGCACGCGCCACGACCGGGGTGGCACCCGTGCCGGTGCCGCCGCCCAGACCGGCGGTGACAAAGACCATGTGGGAGCCGATGAGCTGCTCCATGATCTCTTCCATGGCCTCTTCGGCCGCGGCCTTGCCGATGTCGGGGCGCGAGCCGGCACCCAGGCCCTGCGTGATCGACACGCCGAGCTGAATGCGGCGCTCGGCCTCCGAGTGGGCGAGAGCCTGCGCGTCGGTGTTGGCGACGACGAAGTCGACGCCGTTCAACCCGCTCGCAATCATGTTGTTGACCGCGTTGCCGCCGGCGCCACCGACGCCGATCACGGTAATCCGCGGCTTGAGGCACTGGGTTTCGGGCAACCCTAGATTGATGGTCATGCGTTAAGTCTCCTGCGCTTGAGTGACTGCCCAGAAACCGGCGGCCCGCCCGCCGGCAAGAAAGGGAACCCGCAGGGCATCGCGGGGCCTCATCACAAATTCTCCCTGAGCCACTGGCCGAGGCGTCCGAAGCGGCCGAAGAAGCCGCCGGCGTTCTGCCACTGGGCGATATCGATCTCGGTGTTTTCCCGGCCGCGCGCGGCGTGGCGCAGCAGGCCGGCACAGGTGGCGAAGGCCGGGCCGGAGGTCGCCTGCGCCAGGCCCTTGAGCCAGAGCGGCTGGCCGACGCGAACCTGCTTGCCGAGGATGTGGCCGACCAGATCGCGCGCGCCGTGGAGCTGCGCGGCGCCACCGGTGAGCACCAGGCGGCGGCCGCCGAGTTTGTCGAGGCCGGCGGCGGCAAGGCGCGTCCTCACCATCTCCACCGTTTCCTCGATGCGCGGCCGGATGATGCTGGTGAGCATGGAGCGCGGCACCTGGTTGACGCCCGATCCCTCGGCCTCACCGATCAGGGGCACGTCGATCATCTCGCGGTCGTCGTCGCTGCAGCCCAGCGCACTGCCGTAAAGGGTCTTCAGCCGCTCGGCCTTTTCGGCCGGGGTGGAAAGCACCCGGGCGATGTCGTTGGTGACGTGCTGGCCGCCGACAGGAACCATGTCGACATGGATGCAGTCGCCGTCGAAGAAAACCGCGACGGAGGTCGTGCCGCCGCCCATGTCGAGCACGGTGACGCCCAGATCCATCTCGTCCTTGACCAGGGAGGCAAGGGCCGAGGCATAGGGCGTGGAGACACGGCCCGCGATGTCGAGATGGCAGCGCGAGACGCAGGTCTCCAGGTTGGCAAGGGGTCCCTCGCCCACGGTCACCAGATGGACGTTCACGCCCAGGCGGTCGCCGACCATGCCGCGGGGATCGCGGATGCCGCGGTTGCCATCGATGGAGTAGCCCACCGGCATGGCGTGGATGACGGCGCGCTCCGTGGTGTCGATCGCCTGCCGGCTGTGCTGCATGACGCGGCGCAGATCGGCATCGCCCACCGCATGGCCGGCGATGGTGACATCGACCGCGACGGAGCTGGAGCGCGGCTGGCCGCCCGAGACGTTGAGCCAGACCTGGCGCAGGGTCTCGCCCGCCATCTCCTCGGCAGCATTGACGGCCGCGGCGATGGACTGTTCGGCGGCCTCCATGTTGACGATGGTGCCCGCCTGGATGCCGCGCGAAGCCTGACAGCCGATGCCGACCACGCGCAGACCGCCGTTTTCGTCCGCGCGGGCGACGAAACAGGCCGTCTTGGTGCTGCCGACATCAATGGCCGCGATGGGACCGAGCGTCGTCAATGGGCTCTCCTCATGTGTCCTCGCCCTCGACCTCGGCCTGGGCCATGCGGGCTTGTGCATCCGGCGTCAGGCGCAGAACCAGGCGGTCGTGCAGGCGCAGATCGACCGACTGGACATCGCGCGCCAGAAGCTGTTCGGCACGGTCGAGATCGACCAGCATCCGCCAGGCATCGCCCAGGTCATCCTCGGGAAGCTGGACCTCGATGCCGTCGTCGAGCTTCAGGTTCCAGCGGCGTCCGCCGACCCGCACCGCGGCAGTGACGCGGGTGCTGAGATCGGGCGTACGCGCCATGACAGCCAGCAGCTCGGCGGCCGTGGTCGGCGCATCCGGCCCCACGACCAGCAGCAGCTCCGGGAAATCCTGCGGACGCGCGCCGTCGATCACCTGGCCGTCGACATCGACGACGGAGATCGCGCCTTCGTTCTGCCAGATCGCCAGCGGGCGGCGCTCGACGATGCGGACCAGAAGGGTATCGGGCAAACGGCGCTCGACGGTGACCTCCCGGATCCACGGCAGCGCGCCGACCCGGGCCCGCGCCGTGCCGATCTCCACCCCCAGGATCGGCTCGCCGATCTCGACGCCCAAGGCATCGATCAGCGACTGCCGGTCGGTGCGCAGGCGGCCGTCGACCAGCACGCGCTCCACTGTGAGGCCCGCGTCGGCGGCGACGTTGTCAAACAGACGGGCTGCAGCATCCATCCGCGCCTGACCGATACCGCCCAGCACGACCCAGCCGACGAGGACCAGGGCGAGCAGAACAGGCAGGCCGGCAGGCAGCGCGCGCAGCAGGCGGCGGCGCCAGATCATGGTGGCGCCGCGCTCGCGCGGAGCGGCCTTGGCGGCCTTCGGGTTCCTGCCGATCAGGCGTCGCATCGGGCGTGCTCCACCATCCAGGAAACCAGTTCGGCAAAGGACATGCCGCCGTGAGCGGCCTGTTCGGGCACCAGGGAGGTCGGTGTCATGCCGGGCTGGGTGTTGATCTCCAGCAGGCAGAGCCGGCCCGGCTCGCCCGCGGTGTCGTCGTAGCGGAAGTCGGCCCGCGTGACGCCACGGCAGTCGAGCGCCTTGTGCGCGGTCAGCGCATGATCCATGGCATCGCGGTAGGCATCGGCGTGGATCGCGGCCGGCACGACATGGCGCGAACCGCCCGGCGCGTACTTGGCGCGGTAGTCGTAGAAACCCTCGTCGGTGACGATCTCGGTGACGGCCAGCGCCCTGTCACCCATCACGGCAACGGAGAGCTCGCGGCCGGGGACGTAGGTTTCAACCATGACGTCGTCGCCATGGCTGAAATCCTCTTCCAGCAGGCGGTCGTCGTTGTCCTCGCGCAGGACCAGGCGAACGCCGACGCTGGAACCCTCGCGGTTGGGCTTGACGACGAAGGGACGCGGCAGCGGCGCCGGCTTGCCGAGCTGATCGCGGCTCACCACCACACCCTCGGCACAGGGGATGCCGGCGCCGACGAAGACGTGCTTGGCGACTTCCTTGTTCATCGCAAGGGCCGAGGCCATCGGCCCCGAGTGGGTATAGGGCAGACCCAGGATCTCCAGCAGGCCCTGGATGCAGCCGTCCTCGCCCCATCGCCCGTGAAGGGCGTTGAAGACGACATCGGGACGCGGATCGAGATCGGCCAGCGTGCGCGCGATGTCGCGGTCGGCGTCGATCGCGGTGACGCGGTAGCCGGCCTCCCCAAGCGCCTTGGCGCAGGCACGGCCGCTGACCAGCGAGACTTCCCGCTCGGCGCTCCAGCCGCCCATCAGCACGACGACATGCTTGCTCATGCCACACCTCCCGGCCCGGGGCGGCGGCCGATGCGGCGGATCTCCCAGTCGAGCACGATGCCGGTGGCATCGGCGACGCGGCGGCGCACCTCCTCGCCCAGGGCTTCAAGCTCCGTGGCGGTGGCGTTGCCGGTGTTGATCAGGAAGTTGCAGTGCTGCTCGCTGACCATCGCGTCGCCGCGGCGCAGACCACGGCAGCCGGCGCGGTCGATCAGCTCCCAGGCCTTGTGGCCCTGCGGGTTCTTGAAGGTACTGCCGCCGGTGCGCGACCGCACGGGCTGGGTCTCCTGGCGCGCCGCCTGGATCTCGGCCATGCGCGCCTGGATGGCGGCGGCATCGCCGGCGGTACCCTCAAGCGTCGCCTGGGTGAAGATCCAGCCTTCGGGCACGCTGCTGGAGCGATAGCCGTGGCCGAGGTGTTCGGGGTCGAGCTCGTGGCGGCCGCCGCGCGGATCGACCGCACGGGCGCTGACCAGCACATCCTTCAGCTCGGTGCCATAGGCGCCGGCGTTCATGCGCACGGCGCCGCCGATGGTGCCGGGCACGCCGACCAGGAACTCGAGGCCCGCGATGCCGGCATCGGCCGCGACACGCGCGACGTTGAGATCGAGCGCACCGGCGCCGGCGACGACGCGCGTGCCCTCGGCCTCGATCCCGGCAAAGCCGCGGCCCAGGCGGATGACGACGCCGGGCACGCCGCCGTCGCGCACCAGCAGGTTGGAGCCGACGCCGATGACCGTGACCGGCAGATCGAGCGGCCGGTTGGCCATGAAGGTGGCGAGGTCGGCCTCGTCCTCAGGCTTGAAGAGCACCTCGGCCTTGCCACCGACGCGGAACCAGGTGGTCGCGGCAAGATCGGCATGGCTGCGGTAGGTGCCACGCACGACGGGCAGACGGGTGAGGATATCGTTCGCCACGGCGGCCATCACGATGCCTCCGCGACGGATGCGGAGGCCTTGAGCGCGCGCAGGCCATCGGGAAGCGCATTGGCCCAGGCGCTGATGGAGCCGGCGCCCAGGCAGATGACGGCGTCCGACTTGGTGGTCAGGCGCGCGATCAGCGCGGGCAGATCGGCGGGATCGGCAAGGGATTCGACATGGCGATGCCCGCGGGCGCGCAGCGCCTCGACGAAGTGCTCGCGGTCGATCCCGGCAATCGGCGTCTCACCCGCAGGGTAGACATCGGCAACGATCACCGTGTCGGCATCGTTGAAGCAGGTGCAGAAATCGTCCCACAGGCCGGAGAGACGGCTGAAGCGATGGGGCTGGACCACGGCGACGACCTTGCCCTGGAAGGCCTCGCGCGCGGCGCCGAGCACCGCGGCGATCTCCACGGGATGATGGCCGTAGTCGTCGATCACCGTGACGCCATCGACCTCGCCGGTGCGGGTGAAGCGCCGCTTGACGCCGCCGAAGCTGGCCAGCGCATCGGCCAGTACCTTGTCGGAGATACCAAGCTCCTGCGCGGCAACGACGCAGGTCAGCGCGTTGGTCACGTTGTGCTGGCCCCACATCGGCAGGTAGAGGCCCTTGATGGTGCGCGACTTGCGCGTGACGCGATCCGTGAGCACGGCATCGAAGCTGTAGCCACCGTTGCACAGCTTCAGGTTGGCGCCGCGCACGTCGGCCTGCTGCGACAGGCCGTAGGTCACGATGCGCCGGTCGGTGACGCGGCCGACCAGGGCCTGCACCTCCGGGTGGTCGATGCACAGCGCGGCAAAGCCATAGAACGGGATGTTGCCGACGAAGGCGTCGTAGGCATGGCGCATGTCGTCGAAGGTGCCGTAGTGCTCCAGGTGCTCAGGGTCGATGTTGGTGACGATGACGGCGGTGGCCGGCAGGCGCAGGAAGCTGCCGTCGGATTCGTCGGCCTCCACCACCATCCACTCGCCCTCGCCCAGGCGCGTGTTGGAGCCATAGGCGTTGACGATGCCGCCGTTGATGACGGTGGGATCGAGATCGGCCTGATCGAGAAGCCAGCCGATCATGGACGTGGTGGTCGTCTTGCCGTGGGTGCCGCCCACGGCGATGGCGCGCTTCAGGCGCATCAGCTCGCCCAGCATCTCGGCGCGGCGCACCACGGGGATCCAGCGGCGGCGCGCTTCCTCGACCTCCGGGTTGCCGGGCTTGACGGCAGAGGACGTCACCACGACAGCGGCCTCGCCGACATTCTCGGAGGCATGGCCGATCGCCACGACGATGCCCAGCGCGCGCAGGCGCAGCACGTTGGCGCTCTCGGCGACATCGCTGCCGGTAACGCGATAGCCCAGATTGTGCAGCACCTCGGCGATGCCGCTCATACCGATGCCGCCAATGCCGACGAAATGGATGGGCCCGAGATCGGCCGGACGCTGCCTCATGCCGCGGCCCTCCGGATGGCAGGGCCATGGTTGCCGTTGGCCGGAATCAGCCGCTCGACCGCATCGGCGAGCGTCGCGGCGGCGGCCGGACGGCCGCGCCGATGGGCCGCAGCAGCAGCTTCGACAAGCTGACGCGGACAGGCGACCAGAGCCTCCAGGCGCGCGGCCACGGCCTCGGGCGTGAACGCCTCTTCCGGCATCAGCCATGCGGCGCCATCGGCCTCGGCGGCGCGGGCGTTGGCGCCCTGATGGTCGTCCGTGGCAAGGCGATAGGGCACCAGAAGCGCGGGACGGCCGGCCGCGGCCAGCTCGGCGACCGTCGAGGCGCCGGCGCGGGAAATCACAAGCTGGGACGCTTCCAGGCGGGCCGCCATGTCGTGGAAGAAGGGCGCGATCTCGGCAGCAACGCCGAGGCGCTCGTAGGCCTCGGTCACGGCGGCAACATCCTCGGGGCGGCACTGCTGCACCAGGACGAAGCGCTGACGGGCGCCGGCGGGAAGGGTTTCGAGGGCGGCCGGCAGAACGCGGCTGAGAATGCGCGCACCCTGGCTGCCGCCGAAGACGAGCACGCGCAGGCGGCCGTCACCGTTGGGCGCGCGGTAGGCGCCCTGATGCAGGGCCGCGATCTCGGAGCGCACGGGATTGCCGGTCAGCACCACGCGCGAGGCCGCCGTACCGTCAAGGCCGGCAGTGGTTTCGAAGGAGGTCGCGATCAGGTCGACGCGCCCTGCCAGCAGCCGGTTCGCGCGACCCAGCACGGCATTCTGCTCGTGAATCGCGGTGCGGATACCCAGGCGCTGCGCGGCATAGAGCGGCGGCACCGTGGGATAACCGCCGAAGCCGACAACGGCCGAGGGCTGCAGGCGACGCAGCAGGCTGCGCGCCTCCAGGGTGCCGATCAGCAGGTCGACGGCTCCGGAAATCTTGCCCGCAAGTCCGCGGCCCGAGAGGGCCGAGGCGCGCAGGCGATGCACCGGCATGCCTTCCAGGCCATGGGCGATGTCGCCGCCGCGCCGGTCGGTGACGGCCACGACCTCGCGGCCGCGGCCCAGCAGTTCCTCTGCCAGGGCCCGGGCGGGGAAGAGGTGGCCACCGGTGCCACCGGCTGCGATGACGACGGGGCCGCTCATGCCGAGAGTCCGTGTTCGGGCCGGCGCCGCGTCAGCGCCAGCATCATGCCCATGCCCAGCGCCACCGAGATCAGCGAGGAGCCGCCGTAGGAAACGAACGGCAGGGTCATGCCGGTCGAGGGCACGAGGCGCAGCGAGACCGCCATGTTGACGATGGCCTGCATGCTGAACTGGATGAGCAGGCCGGCCACGGCCAGCATGACGAAGAGGTCCTTCTCCTGGGTCATGCGGTTGAAGCCGCGCAGGGCGATGAAGGCGAAGAGGCCGAGCAGCAGGAGGCAGGCGAGCAGCCCGAACTCCTCACCGGCCACGGCGAAGATGAAGTCCGAATGGGCATCGGGAAGAACGTCCTTGACGATCCCCTCGCCCGGTCCGCGGCCCAGCACGCCGCCGGACTCGAAAGCCCGGATCGCCGTGTCGATCTGGTAGTTGTCGCCGGATGCAGGGTTGAGAAAGCTGTCGATGCGCTCGGTGACGTGCGGCAGGAAGAAGTAGCCGGCCGCAATCCCCGCAACGCCAAGGACGCTCATACCGATGACAAAAATGAGGGGCAGGCCGGCCAGGAACAGCTGGCCGCCCCAGATTGTAACCACCGTGACCGTCATGCCGAAGTCGGGCTGCCAGATCAGCAGCGCCACGACCATGGCGGCCAGAAACGCCGACACCCAGTAGCCGGGGAAACCTGGCGTACGCTTTGCTTCCGCAAAGAGCCAGGCGGCCACGACCGCGAAGGCCGGCTTGACGAATTCCGAAGCCTGCAGTGAAAAGGCGCCGATCGAGATCCAGCGGCGTGCCCCCTTGATCTCATTCCCGATGATCGGCGTCACCACCAGCATGGCGACGGACAACACGAAGATCAGAACGGCAGCGCGTCTGACACCGCGAGGCGA
>CALLQH010000210.1 GCA_938014945.1 uncultured bacterium
TGCTGCGCTGGCTCTACAAGCTCGACCATCTCTACGGCCTGCTGCTCACCTTCGGTCTGGTCCTCATCATCGAGGGCGCCTTCGTCGACTGGTTCGGCTCCTCGGGCCTGCCGTATGAAAAGCCGGAATCGCTCTCGGGCATCGTGCGCCTGCCGCTCTCGGGCCTCACCGGCAACGAGGCCGACGCCATGATGATGCCGGCCTACCGCATCTGGGTCGTGGCGGCCTCGGTCGTTGTGTGCCTGGCCACCTGGTTCCTGATCGAACGCACGCGCCTGGGCAGCTACCTGCGCGCGGCGACGGAGAACCCGACCCTGGTGCGCGCCTTCGGCATCAACGTGCCGCTGATGCTGACGCTGACCTACGGTTTCGGCGTTGCGCTGGCCGGTTTCGCCGGGGTGCTCGCCGCGGGCCTGCAGGCGGTGACGCCGCACATGGGTTCGGCGCTCATCATCGTCGTCTTCGCCGTCGTCGTGATCGGCGGCATGGGCTCGATCCTGGGCTCCATCCTGATCGGCTTCCTGCTCGGCCTGCTCGAGGCAGTCGCCAAGATCGCCTATCCGGAGGCCGCCAACATCGTCATCTTCGTCGTCATGATCCTGGTCCTGCTGGTGCGCCCCACCGGCCTCTATGGCCGGGAGAACTGAGCCATGAAGCGCCAGATCCTCTGCGCCGTCATCGTCGTCGCCCTGCTCGCGGCCGCACCTCTGGCGGTCTATCCCGTCTTCGTCATGAAGGTGATGTGCTTCGGGCTTTTTGCCTGCGCCTTCAACCTGATGCTGGGTTTCACCGGCCTGCTTTCCTTCGGCCATGCCGCCTTCTTCGGCTCGGCGAGCTACATCAGCGCCTATGCGCTCAAAGCCTGGGGCCTGTCGCCGGAGCTTGCCCTGCTGCTGGCGACCTTCGGCGCGGCGCTGCTCGGTCTCGTCTTCGGCGCCGTCGCCATTCGCCGCCAGGGCATCTACTTCGCCATGATCACCCTGGCGCTTGCCCAGATGGTCTATTTCGCCGCGGTGCAGCTTCCCTTCACGGGCGGCGAGGATGGCATCCAGGGTGTGCCGCGTAATCCGCTCTTCGGCTTCATCCCGCTGGAAGACAATCTCGCGCTCTACTACTTCGTGCTCGCCGTGTTCCTGCTCGGGCTCTTTGCCGTCTGGCGCATCGTCCATTCGCCCTTCGGGCAGGTGCTGAAGGCGATCCGCGAGAACGAACCCCGCGCCATTTCGCTGGGTTACCAGGTCGACCGCTACAAGCTCACCGCCTTCGTCCTTTCCGCCGCGCTCTCCGGGCTTGCCGGCGGCACCAAGGCGCTGGTGGTGCAGGTCGCCAGTCTCACCGACGTCGCCTGGCAGATGTCGGGCGAGGTGGTGCTGATGACCCTGCTGGGCGGCATGGGTACGGTGTTCGGCCCGGCGGTGGGGGCGGGTGTCATCGTCACCCTGCAGAACTATCTCAACGCCTTCGGCTCGCTCGTCACCATCGTCACCGGCGCGATCTTCGTCGTCTGCGTGCTGGCGTTCCGCCGCGGCATCCTGGGCGAAATCCAGGCGCGGCTGTCCGCCCGCAAGCAGCCCTGAGCGGCAGGGCGACCCCCTCGTCAAGGCCGCCGGGGCAGGTCTAGACTGCCGCCCTCACGATCAGGAGGGCAGCCATGCCGGACAATCCCCACGCCACCGCCAAGCGGTTGTTCCAGGACCATGTCGTCTGGGACGACCACGCCGGTTTCGGCCCCGACCCCTCCGTCGACCTTTCCAAGCTGCAGATCTGGAAGGACGCGGGCGTCAACTATCTCTCCATCGATGTCGGCTACGACGTCATGGACTGGCGCATGACCGTGAAGTCGCTGGCCGCCTTCCGCCGCTGGATCCGCGCCGCGGACGGCTACCGTCTCGTCACCTCGGTGGCGGAAGTGAAGGAGGCCAAGAAGGCGGGCGACCTTGCCGTGACCTTCGATCTGGAAGGCATGAACTGCCTCGACGGCTCCCTCGACATGGTCGAGCTCTACCACAGCCTCGGCGTGCGCCAGATGCTGTTCGCCTACAACAAGAACAACCTGGCGGGCGGCGGCTGCCACAACGGCAACGAGGGGCTCACCGACTTCGGCCGTGCCGTGATCGGCGAGATGAATCGCCTCGGCATGATCGTCGATCTCTCCCACTGCTCCCACCGCACGACCATGGAGGCGATGGAACTCTCCAGCGCCCCCTGCATCTTCTCCCACTCCAATTCGCGCGAACTGTGGGACCACGAGCGCAACATCTACGACGACCAGGTCAAGGCCTGCGCGGCGACCGGTGGCGTCGTCGGTATCGTCGGTATCGGCATTTTCCTAGGCAACAACGACATCACCACCGGCACCATGGCCGATCACATCGACCATTACGTCAACCTCGTCGGCCCGGCCCATGTCGGCATCGGCCTCGACTACGCCTTCGAGGCAGAGGGCGGCGACGAGGGCCTGGGCGCGGTGCTCGATGCCGCGCCCGATTACTGGCCCAAGAGCCAGTACGACTATCCCGCCGTCGATTGCGCCCACCCGCGCCAGATCCTCGAACTGACCGAGGAACTGCTGCGCCGCCAGTACAAGGAGGATGATGTCGTCGCGATCCTGGGCGGCAACTTCATGCGTGTCGCGGAGGCGGTGTGGAAATAGGCCATCGCCCGCTCAACGCCTACAGCGACCGCATCTCGGCGCGCCCGGGCGAGACGATCCGTTTTCATGTCAGTTGCGACGGCCCGGAGATCTATGAGGCGCGCCTCGTCCGCCTGATCTGCGCCGACGACAACCCGCGCGGCGCGCCGTTCCAGGCCGAACCGGTGGCCTCGCCCCTGGAGGGCAGCCATGCCGGGCAGCCACAGGTCATCCATGCCGGCTCCCACGGCCTGGTGCCGGCCTCGCCCGCCTTTGCCTGTGCCAGCTTCACTCTGCAGGCGCTCATCATGCCGACGACCCCCGCCAGGGGACGCCAGGGCATCCTCGGCACCTGGTCGGAAAGCAGCCATACCGGCGCCAGCCTGATCGTCGGCGATGATGGCGCCCTCGGTTTGATCGCCGGTGACGGAAGCGCGAGCGCCATCGTGACGACCGGGGTGCCGATGATGACGCGGGCCTGGTATCGCGTCTCCGCGAGCTTCGATGCAGGGACGGGCATCGTCATCCTGCGGCAGGAGCCGCTCGACGGCGGCCATGGCGTTTGTGTTCGCCGGGCCCTCACGCTCGACCTCGTGGGACGGGAAGGGCCGCTGCTGATGGCGGCTTGGCATCGCGCCCATGCCGACGGGCGGGGCTATCACGCGGGCTGCTTCAACGGCCGCATCGAGGCGCCCCGCCTTGCCGCCGCCGCGCTCGACGAGGCCGCGATCGCGGGGGATGGCGGCGGCGCCGTGGTCGCGGCCTGGGATTTCTCCCGGTGCATCTCCGGCGAACGGCTGGAGGATATCAGCGGCAACGGCCATCACGGCGAGACGGTGCATCTGCCCGAACGGGCGGTGCGCGGCGCGGCCTGGAGCGGCGCCGAGATGTGCTGGCGCCATGCGCCGGCCGAGTACGGCGCCATCCATTTCCACGACGACGACGTCTATGACGCGGGCTGGGACGAGAGCCATGCCTGGACCGTGCCGGAAGGCACCAGGAGCGCGCTGTATGCCCTGCATCTGACCTGCGAGGGCGGCGAGGAGTTCGTGCCCTTCGCCGTGGTGCCGCCGCGCGGCACCCGCCAGGCGAAGATCTGCTTCCTGCTCTCCACGGCGACCTACATGGCCTATGCCAACTCCGGTCGTCACTTCCGCAACGACGCGGTGGAGATGAAGCAGTTCCGCGCCACGGTGATGACCCAGGCCGACTGCTTCCTGCAGGCTCACAGCGAATACGGCCTCTCGACCTACGACACCCATTCGGACGGCAGCGGGGTCAGCATCTCCTCGCGCCTGCGTCCGGTGCTCAACATGCGCCCGCGCGTGCGCGTCTGGGGGCTGGGTGCCGACAGCCACATCCTCTCCTGGCTGGAGCACGAGGATTTCGCCTACGACGTCGTCACCGACGAGGAACTCCATGCCGAGGGTGTCGCCGTGCTGGAGGGCTACAGCATGGTCATCACCGGCACCCACCCGGAGTACCACACGGGTGAGATGCTGGACGCCATCGCGGCCTATACCCAGCGTGGCGGGCGGCTGATCTACACCGGCGCCAACGGCTTCTACTGGCGCATCGCCTATCACCCGACCAAGCCCGGCGTCATCGAATGCCGCAAGACCGAGGGCGGCACCCGCTCCTGGGTCGCCGAGGTCGGCGAGTACTTCATGAGCTTCACCGGCGAATACGGCGGCCTGTGGCGGCGCAGCGGGCGCACGCCGCAAGAGCTCGCCGCCGTGGGTTTCACCGCCCAGGGCTTCGACCGCTCCAGCCCCTACCGCGTCACCGAGGAGGCGCGCGATCCCCGCGCCGCCTTCATCATGGAAGGCATCGAGGACGAGGTGATCGGCGATTTCGGCCTGGTCGGCGGCGGCGCGGCGGGCCTGGAGCTCGACCGCGCCGACGTGGCGCTGGGCACGCCGCCCCATACCCTGGTGATCGCCCGTTCCTTCGACCACAGCGAGGGCATGCTGGTGGTGACCGAGGAGATGACCTCGAACCAGCCGGTCATCGGCATCGGCCATCCGCTGGTCCACGCCGACATCGCATTCTTCGAGATCGAAGGGGGAGGGGCTGTGTTCGCCACGGGCTCCATCGCCTTTGCCGGCTCCCTGCCGGTCAACGGCTTCGACAACAACATCGCGCGGATGATGCACAACGTCGTGCGCCGTTTTCTTGACCCCGCGCCCTTCGAAGGCTTCGATGCCTCCCGTCCGCCAGCCCGCGCCATCGCCTGATCGCGCCAGCCCGCCCTGAAAGTGTTTCCATGACCGCGTTTCCCGATCTTCAGACCATCGTCGCCCATGGCCTGTGCGCCGCCTGCGGCCTCTGCGAATCCATCGCCGGGCGCGAGCGCGTGGAGATGAAGCTCACCTCCTACAGCCAGATGCGCCCCCAGGTCCGCGAGGAGCTCGACGAGGCGACCATGGCGAAGATCCGCGCCGTCTGTCCCGGCATCACCGCCACCGGCCCGGATCCCGAACAGGTCGCAGACAAGGGTGAAATGCACGACATCTGGGGCCCGATCCGCACCATGCATCGCGGCTGGTCGACCAACGAGGACCTGCGTTTTGCCTCCGCCGCGGGCGGGGCGATGACGGCGCTGGGCGTCTATCTGCTGGAAACCGGCGAGGTCGACGCCATCGTTCATGTCCGCGCATCGAAGGAAAAGCCCTTCGAGACCGATGCGCTGGTCAGCCGCACGCCTGAGGAGGTCCGTTCGGGCGCGCAGTCGCGCTACGGCCCGGCCGCACCCCTGCGCCATGTCATGGACCTGCTGGATCATGGCCTGCGTTTTGCCGTGCTCGCCAAGCCCTGTGATGTCGCCGCGATCCGCAATCTCGGGCGCATCGACGAGCGGGTCGAAGCCCAGGTGCCCTATCTCATCACCATCTTCTGCGGCGGCCTGCCGACCGAACAGACCGCGCGCAAGGTGGCGGGTTACCACGGCGTCGCCGCCGAGGAGGTTTCCGTCTTCCGCTGGCGCGGCAACGGCTGGCCCGGACCGACCCATGTCGAGACCCACGACGGCCGCGTCTTCGATCTGACCTACGACGAGGTCTGGTACGATGCGCGCAAGCCTTGGAAGTACGACATCCAGTTCCGCTGCAAGATCTGCCCCGATGCCATCGGTGAACAGGCCGATGTCTCCTGCCCCGATTCCTGGGTCATGGTCGACGGCAAGCCGATCCACGAGGAGGCCGACGGCGCCAACCTCTTCATCGCGCGCACGAAGCAGGGCGAGAAGCTGGTCGCCGCAGCTGCTGCGGCGGGCGCCATCCATCTGGAGCCGTTCTCGGCCGACGAACTGGCCGCTCAGCACGCCGATCACGTCACGCGCAAGATCGAGAACCCGGCCCGTGTCCGCGCCATGGGCCTGGAAGGCGAGCCCGAGCCCGTGTTCGCCAACTACCGCGCCGAACGCATGGTGGAGATTGCGGGACCCGAGCGCGACCGCAAGGCAGAGGAGGGGTCGCGCCGGCGTATCCGCCAGGGCGACAATCTCGAACCGCTGGCCTGACGTCCGGCGTGGACACACCGGGCGGTCCGGGCGACGATCCCGCCGCCTGACGGGAGGATTTCATGGCGCGTATCGCAGTCGGCGGTTTCCAGCACGAGACCAACACCTTCGCCTCGACCAACGCGACCTTCGCGGATTTCGAGATGGCCGACGCCTGGCCCGGCCTGGTGCGCGGGCCGGAAATGATGGACGCGGTGGCGGGCATCAACCTTTCCCTGTGGGGCTTCATCGAAGCCGCTCGCGCCGATGGCCATGAACTGGTGCCGCTCGTCTGGGGTTCGGCCGAACCCTCGTCCTACGTCACCGAGGATGCCTTCGAGCGCATCACGGGCATGATGGTGGAGGAACTGCAGGCCGCGGGCACCGTCGATGCGGTCTTCCTCGACCTGCATGGCGCCATGGCCGTCGAGCATTTCCAGGACGGCGAGGGCGAGACCCTGGCGCGGGTGCGCAAGGTGATCGGCCCCAACGTGCCCCTTGTCCACAGCCTGGATCTCCACGCCAACGTCACCGAGCAGATGGTTGCGGTGGGCGATGCCATGTCGATCTACCGCACCTATCCCCATATCGACTTGGAGCAGACCGGCCATCGCGTCTATGGCCTGCTGCAGCGCCTGCTTGCGGGCGAAAAGCTGCACAAGGCGTTCGCCAAATCGCCCTTCCTGGTGCCGCTCACCGCGCAGTGGACCGATGCCAAGCCCAATCGCGGTTTCTACGACATGATCACCGGGCTGGAGCTGGAAGGCACGGCCTGCGTCGATCTGGCGCTTGCCTTCCCGCCCGCCGACATCCGCGAATGCGGCCCGGCCGCCGTCGCCTACGATCCCGATCCGGCGGTCGCCCAGCGTGCGGTCGACATGGTCATGGGCGCCTTCATGGATGCCGAGGGCGATTTCGACAATGCGATGCTGAGCGAGGACGCGGCGGTGCAGGCCGCCATGGCCGCGCCGGCCGGTCCCATCGTGCTGGCCGACGCCCAGGACAATCCAGGTGCCGGCGGCACCTCCGACACCGTCGGTGTGCTCGAGGCGCTGGTAAGGAACCATGCCCGCAAGGCCGCATTGGGCCTGCTTTGGGATGCCGAGGTGGCGCGCGAGGCCCATGCCCAGGGCGTGGGCGCGGAGTTCGACGCGCCGCTCGGCGGCAAGTCGGGCCGCCCCGGCCAGCGTCCCATGCGCGCGCGGTTCAAGGTGGAGGCGCTGAGCAACGGCATCTTCCCCTGCACCGGCGAGATGTACCGCGGCGCGACGGCCCACCTCGGACCGACGGCTGTCCTCTCCGTCGTGGGCGCCGATTGCGACGTGAAGGTCGTTGTCTCCAGCCACCGGTTTCAGAATCTGGATCAGGCCTGCTTCCGCCACATCGGCATCGAGCCGACCGAGCAGAAGATCCTGGTGGTCAAGAGCACGGTTCATTTCCGCGCCGACTACGATCCCATCGCAAAACGCACCATCGTGGTGGAATCGCCGGGTGAGCATCCCTGCCGCCTGGTTGGCCTCGACTACCGCCACCTGCGTGAGGGCGTACGCCTGGAACCCAACGGCCCCGAACACCGCCGCGGCTGAACCCGGAGAACCATCATGAGCAAGACCGTCATCGTCACCGGCGCCAGCCGAGGCATCGGCGCCGCCATCGCCCGCCAGGCCGGCGCCAAGGGCTGGCGCGTCTGCGTCAACTACAACGGCTCACCCGACAAGGCGGCCGAGGTCGCCAGGGCGGTCGAGGCCGCGGGCGGGCAGGCGATGACCTTCAAGGCGAGCCAGGGCGTGGAGGCCGAACTGGTCGCCATGTTCGAGGCGGTGGATGCAAAGTGGGGGGCGCCGGATGCGGTGATCAACAACGCCGGCATCGATCATGAGGCCGACTTCGCCGACACCACCTGGGAGAACTATCTCAAGGTCTTCAACGTCAACATCCTGGGCCTGATGGCGAGCTGCCGCGAGGCGGTCAGGCGCATGTCGACCAAACGCGGCGGCAAGGGCGGGGCGATCGTCAACATCGGTTCCATCTCCGCGCGCACAGGCGGCCTGCCGGGCGACGTCATCTACACGGCGACCAAGGGTGCGGTGGATTCCTTCACCCTGGGCCTGGCCAAGGAGGTCGGGCCGCAGGGCATTCGCGTCACCTGCGTGCGGCCCGGCGTCATCGAGACCGACATCTTCGCGGGCAATGCCTTCGGCATCGAGCAGGTCAAGGAACTGGCGCGCACCAACTCGCCGCTGCAGCGCATCGGTCAGCCCGACGAGGTTGCGGCCATGGCGATCTTCCTTGCCTCCGACGACGCCTCGTTCTGCACCGGCATGTGCTACGACGTGAACGGCGGGCGCTGAGGGATCGTGGCCAGCCGTTTCGTCTTCACCATCACCACCGGGCGCAGCGGCTCGGCCTATCTCGCCGAACTGCTGGGCAGCAACCTGGAGGACGCCGCGGTCTTTCACGAGCGCACGGGCTGGCTCAACTTCGGCGTGGTGACGCCGGATCTTTCCGACTTCACGGTCTTCAACAGCGTCGGCAATGTCCCGAAGGTTCAGGCCTTCTGGAAACGCAAGCTGGATCGCGATCTCGCCGGACCCAAACGGGTTCATGCCGAGGCTTCGCACCTGCTGGCCAAGGCGGGGCTTCTGGAGAACATCGGCCTGCTGACCGGGCAGGGCGCCACGGTCGAGGTGATCATCCTGCAACGCGATGTGCTGGCGACCCTGTGGAGCTTCTACAACCGCTTCGATTTCGTGAACAACGGCCTCTCCTGGGCCTTCTATCTCGATCTCAACTATCCCAACGTCATCGTCGATGGCGCCCCCTTCCGTTCCCAGGGCGTGGCGGGGCGCGCCCTCTGGTACATCATCGAGATGCGCGTGCGCGCGGCCTACTATCGCCACCTGCTGGCCGACCATGCGGGCCTGCGCTTTCATACCGTCGATCTCAAGGAGATCGCGGATCAGAAGGGCGCTCAGGCGCTCTTCGATGCCATGGAACTGGCGCCCACCAAGCCGGTCGTCTGCCCGCCGCCGCGCAACGAAAGCACGCAGAACTTCTTCGGCGAGAAGGAGAAGGATGCGCTCGCCCAGCTCGCCGCCCGCTTCTCCTTCGACGAGGAGGAACTGGCGCTTTCGTACCTGCGCTCCGGCAACCGCCTCGCAAACGGCAGACGGCCCGCCAAGAGCGGGTAGCAACTCTTCCTCCGGCTTGCTATCAGGGGATGTGTCGGTGGGATCGGATCGGAGGAACCCCATGCGCGCCCACCCGATTCTGATCGTTCTGGCCTGCTGCCTGCTGGCGGCCTGTGCCTCAGGCGGCGGCAGCCGCGAGCCGATGGTGCAGGCCTTTGCCGATGAGAACAGCACAGACGGCGTCGTGCCGCTCTCTCAGGCGATCGCCACCGCCTTGCCCGATCCGGCATCCCCCATCGTGATGATCTACAACCACGGCACGGACTGGGGCGGCCATTTCCAGGATTGCGACCCTCGCAGCATGCCGAGCTTCCTCAAGCGCTGGTCACGCAAGGGGCTGGGCGGTCGCGAAGTCGTCGTGCTTTATCTCTGCACGCAGGAGGTGGAGGACCGCTTCGTCATGGGCAAGGCGCGCTCCCAGGAGAACGAAGCCCTGCTCGATCGCCTGATCGCCGCCGGCGTGCCGCCGCGCGATATCTTCCTGCTCGGCCATTCCGGCGGGGCGAGCACTTCGCTGCTCACGGCCGAGCGTGCGCCCACGAAGTTCAACTCCGCCATCGTCAGTGCTCCAGGTTATGGCTTTGCCTGGCTCGAGACCGAGGGCGAG
This sequence comes from uncultured bacterium, assembly GCA_938014945.1. Taxonomy (GTDB): domain Bacteria; phylum Pseudomonadota; class Alphaproteobacteria; order SP197; family SP197; genus CALGGB01. The sequence continues at coordinate 9,930 of CALLQH010000210.1, forward strand.
AGCTACGCATGGATGCCGGTGGAATACGACAAGTGGCGCCGCCGCCTGGAGAACGCCGATGACATGTCGGCGCTGGTGTTTCTCTATGAAGGAGACATCTATGCGCCGCCGGGGGATGCGCTGTTCCTTGGCAATAAGACGAACGTCGAGGTGGTGACGGTCCGCGACGAAGACGGCGACGGCAGGTTGTGCAGGGACGAGCCCGAGCCCCACTTCTACTGGTGGAGCTTCTGTTTTCGCACGGGGCAACTCGAGGAAGTCGAGGCTTTCGTGCTGGATCGCCTTGAACACCGGGCCTGGCTCCCCTAACGATGCATCCGCATCAGCAACGGGGGACCAGGTGGCATTCCAGAGGACGCGTATCGACCATCGGCTATCGCCGCTTCTGACCCCCCGTTCCGTCGCCGTGGTCGGCGCCTCGCCCCGTGAGGGCAGCACGGGCCTCACCATCATGCAGACCCTGGCCGGCCTCGATTTCGACGGCCCGGTCTTTGCGGTCAATCCGCGCTACGAGGAGATCGACGGCCAGCCCTGTTATCCCTCCCTTGCCGATCTGCCCCGGAAGGTCGATCTGGCCGTGCTCGCGGTTTCCGACGAACGCATCGAGGAAGCCCTGCGTCTGGCCATCGAGGCGGGCGCGGGAGCGGCCAGCATCTTCGCCAGCTGCGTCATCGACGAGAGCGGTTCGCCCCGTCTGGCCGATCGCCTTTCCGCGATGGCGAAGGAAGCCCGCCTGCCGATCAACGGCGGCAATTGCATGGGCTACTGCAACTACGAAGCCCGCATCCGCATCAACTCCTATCCCTTCGCCGACCGCGATCCCGGCGGCATCACCTTCCTTGCCCAGTCGGGTTCGGTCTTCGGCGCCATCACCGGCAGCAGCCCGCGCCTGGGCCTCAACTTCGCGGTCTCCTGCGGGCGCGAGCTGTCGACCTCCGTCGCCGACTACATGGACTATGCGCTGGAGCTGGAATCGACCCGCGTCATCGGCATGTTCCTGGAAACCGTGCGTGATCCCGAGGGTTTCGTTGCCGCCCTGCAGAAGGCCGATGCCCGCGGCGTGCCCGTGGTCGCGGTCAAGGCCGGGCGCACGGAGACGGCCGCGCGCATGGCGGTCAGCCATTCCGGGGCTCTGGCGGGCGACGATGCCGCCTATGATGCGCTCTTCCGCCGCTACGGTGTGCTGCGTTGTGATTCGCTCGATGACCTCGCGGCCTCCATGCTGCTGATGGAGCGCGCGGGCGATGTCGGCCCCGGGGGGTTGGCGACGATCCACGATTCCGGCGGCGAGCGTGAACTGGTGGTCGATGCGGCCGAGGCGGCGGGGGTGCCCTTCGCGCACATCGGGCCGGCCACCCGCGCCCGCCTGGAGGAGCGTCTGGACTTCGGCCTGGAGCCGGAGAATCCCTGCGATGCCTTCGGCACCGGGCGCGATCACGACGGCATCATGCGCGATTGTTTCGCCGCCCTGATGGCAGACGACGATACCGCGCTCGGCGTGTTCTTCCTCGATGTGAACCAGCACAACAGCTACAGCATCGCCTGCGTCGAGGCCTGCGTGGCGGCTGCAGCGACGACCACCAAGCCGGTGGCGCTGGCGACCAACTACTGCGGCGTCGATCACCGGGAACTCGCCACGGACCTGACGCGCAAGGGCATCCCGGTGCTCGACGGCACCGAACCGACGCTGAGGGCCGTGGCCAACGCCTTCGCCCGCCGCGACCATCGCAGCCACCCGCGAGAGGCCGCGCCGCCGCCCAATGCCGCGGCGCCCCGCTGGCGCAAGCGTCTTGCCGAGGGCGCGCCGCTCGATGAGGCCGAGGCGCTGACCCTGCTTGCCGACTACGGCATCGGTGTTTTGCCCCATCGGATCGTCGAGAGCAAAGCCGAGGCCGTGGCCGCCGCAGCCGAGCTTGGCCTTCCGGTGGTGATCAAGACCGCCATGCCCGGCATCGCGCACAA
>CALLQH010000211.1 GCA_938014945.1 uncultured bacterium
CGAGTGGTACCACATCCCCACCTTCGCCTCGCTGGGCGTGATCGCCGCCGTGGTGCCCTGGAACAGCCAGCTCTTCCTGGTGGCCGTGAAGATCGGCCCGGCGCTGGCTGCGGGCAACACCATCGTCCTGAAGGCGAGCGAACACGCCAGCGCCGCCATGCTGGAGTTCGGTCGCCTGATCGAAGAGGCGGGTTTCCCGCCGGGCGTGGTCAACATCGTGACCGGCATGGGCGAACCCTGCGGGCGGGTGCTGACGACCCATCCGCTGGTCGCGCGCATCAGCTTCACCGGCGGCCCCGGCACGGCGCGCCACATCGTGCGCAACTCGGCCGAGAACTTCGCCGAGGTTTCCCTGGAGCTGGGCGGCAAGTCGCCCGTGGTGGTCTTCGAGGACGCCGATCTGGAGAGCGCGACCAACGGCGTGATGGCCGGCATCTTCGGCGCCAGCGGCCAGAGCTGCGTGGCGGGTTCGCGCCTGTACCTGCACGAGAAGGTGCATGACAGGTTCCTGGCCGATCTCTCGTCGCGGGCTTCCAAGATCCTGATCGGCGACCCGCTGGCCGAGGAGACCCAGATGGGCCCGCTGTGCACCCTGGGCCAGCTCAACGCCTGCGAGACCCAGGTGGCGCGCGCCAAGGAAGAGGGCGGCACGATCCATAACGGCGGCAAGCAGCCCGCCCATCTCAACGCCGGCTGGTTCTACGAGCCGACCATCGTGGAATGCCCGGACCAGAAGATGGAGATCGTCGATACCGAGATGTTCGGCCCGGTGCTGTCGGTGCTGCGCTTCAAGGACGAGGAGGAGGTCGTCGCCAAGGCCAACGACACCAAGTACGGCCTGGCATCGGGCATCTTCACCAGGGACATCGCGCGCGCCCTGCGCATCCAGAAGCAGATCCGCGCCGGCATCGTGTGGATCAACACCTACCGCGTCGTCTCGCCCATCGCCGAGTTCGGCGGCTTCAAGGATTCCGGCTACGGCCGCGAATCCGGCGCCCAGGCGATCTACGACTACACACGGCCCAAGACGGTGTGGATCAACACCTCCGACGCGCCCATCGGCAATCCCTTCGTCATGCGCTAGGTGGGTTGCCATCGCGGCGGTGACGCAACCACGCCGCCGCGGTGAAGGGCAGGAAGACGAGGGTGAAACCGACCAGGGCCAGCGGCAGACCGTCGCCGCCGGCGACCTGGGTCGCCAGGCCCACGAGCGGCGGGCCGACCATGCTGCCCGCGCTCCACATCAGGGTGTAGACCGTGATCGCGGCGGCCAGCGCCGTGCCCCGGAAGCGCTCGCCGATCAGGCTGAGCGCCACGACATAGACACCGCTGACGATGCCGCCGAGCGTGAAGAAGTACGCGAAGTCGAGCCCGGGAACATGAACGAAGAGGTTCATGGAGGCCACCGCTACCAGGCTTGCCGCCATCAGCACGGTGGCGATCAGGCGGCGGTCGAAACGGTCGCTGAGCCAGCCTACGGGGAACTGCAGCACGATGGTGCCTACCGAGAAGGCGGTGAGCTGCTGGAAGGCGCGATCGACCGGCAGGCCGGTGTCGACGACGAACACCGGCAGGAAGGTCCACAGGCCGGCAAAGACCAGGGCATAGCTGAGGTTGAGCATCATCGGCACCGGCGCCAGGCGCAGCGGCGCCAGCAGGGCGCGCGGGGCGAAACCGCCGCCGCCCCCGTCCTCGATCCGTGGCGCGAGCGCCCGGGCCCAGACGATGGGGCCGATCGAGACCACCACGATCACCGCGGCGACCACAAAGGGAAGCGCGCCCTGGTGACCGATGCCCGAGAGCACGGTGGGGCCGGCTGCCGTGCCCAGGCCGAAGAAGGAATTGTAGATCGCCAGGACCCTGCCCCGCGTGGCGTTCGTCGCCGCCTCCGTGATCCAGACCTCGCCGGCGATCCAGAGGACGCCGCCGATGCCACCCATGAGCAGGCGCAGCAGGGTCCAGAGCGTGAAGCTCTCGGTAAGGCCGCAGACAAGGTAGATGACCGCCTGCATCAGCGAGGTGACGATCATGATGCGGGCCAGTCCGTGGCGGGCCAGCAGCCCGGGCGCAAAGGGCGCGACGGCAAACAGGCCGACGGCGTTGGCCGCGGCACTGAGTCCGATCAGCGAAGCGTCGTAGCCGGCGGCATCCAGCCGGGCGGAGAAGAGCGGCGCATTGAAGCCTCCCGTCATCGCCGCCACGGTCAGGCCGGCGATCACGGCCACCAGACTGGCCACGGGAAGCCGCCCCGCCTGATCGTCCTGCGCCATGGTTCCCCCTGTCCGGCAGCGTCACGCTAGAGCCATGGGGGAAATCGCGCCAGCCGGGTCTTGCGTGATCGCGCCGTCACGACTCCGTGACGCATTTTCGGGGTGCAAGGAAGCCCGTCGCCTTGCTCCACTCGGGCTACGAATGGGCGGCCATCCTGGCAGCCCCAACCATGATGGGAGGCATTCATGACATTCAAGGGCATGACCCGGCGCGAGCTGGCAGCGGCAATGGCGGCGGTGGGCGTCAGCGTCGTCAGCGCGCCGCTGTTCAACCGTCCGGCCGCGGCCGAAGGCAACATCTCCGGCCATACCTGGGCGGGTTACGACCTGCCCGAACTGATGGGCAGCTATCTCGCCAAGTACGGCGAGCCGCCGGAGTTCAGCTACATCGCCTCGGATGATGAGTCCTTCGAGAAGATCCGCGCGGGCTTCGCGCCGGACTTCATCCATCCCGGCAACTACATCGTGCGCCGTTACGTCGATGCCGAGCTGATCCAGCCCATCGACACCAGCCGCATCTCCAACTGGTCGACGCTGGCGCCGGGCATCAAGGACATCGACGGCGCGGTGGTGAACGGCACGCGCTACTTCGTGCCTGCGGAGTTCGGCAATTCCAGCCTGCTCTACCGCACCGACATGGTCGATGAGGGTTACCTCAACGAAAACTCCTGGGCGATCCTCTACGACGATGACTACGCGGGAAAGATGGCCTGGTACGACAGCTCGGCGGTGACCGTGGCGGTCGCCGCACTGATGAAGGGCTACGACAACATCTGGACGCTCTCGGACGAGCAGCTGGCCGAGGTGACGCCGCTGATGGCCAAGCAGCGCGACCTGACCCGCTTCTACTGGAGCGACGTTACCCAGATGGAGCAGGCCATCGCCTCGGGCGAGATCGCCGCGGCCTATTCCTGGAACCAGTCCTTCGTGCAGCTGCAGCAGCAGGGCATCCCGGTCGGCTACATGGTGCCCAAGGAGGGCGTCTTCGCCTGGGGCTCGGGCTTCATCATCCACAAGGACGCCACCGACCTCGACAAGGTCTACAGCTACATCGACGCCTGGATCTCGCCGGAGTCCGGCGCCTGGCTGATCGACAACTACGGCTACGGCAGCGCCAACCTGGCGGCCTACGACCTGCTGAGCCCCGAACGGCTTGCCGAACTGGGCTTCTCCGACCCCGAGGCTCTGATCGCCAACACGATCTTCTTCCCGGCGATGGAGCCCGACTACGAAGCCAAGTACGAGACGCTCTACCAGGACGTCCGCGCGGGCGCCTGACGACAAGAAGAGACGCATGAACCTGGCCGGCGGAGGCAACTCCGCCGGCCTTTTTCTTGAGGCCCGCCTTGCCGATTGCGCCGGACGCGCGCAGCCCCGATAACAGCGCCTCACCATCGGGGGATGGCCGGTGTCCGATCACGCCAAGGGATTGCTGCTGACGTCGCTGGGCGTGCTGGTCATCACGCCCGACGCGCTGCTGATCCGCCTGATCGAGGTCGATCCCTGGACCCTGGCATTCTGGCGCGGCCTGCTTTCGGCGATCGGTCTGGCGCTGGGTCTGGCCCTGCTCTACCGCGGACGTTTCCTGCCGATGATGCTGGGTATCGGCGCCATGGGCCTGCTGATCGGCGCCATCTTCGGCTTGGGGACCGTAACCTTCGTCTGGGCGATGACCCACACGACGGCGGCCAACACCCTGCTGATCGTGGCGACGGGCAGCATGTTCGGCGCCCTCTTCTCCTGGCTGCTGATGCGCGAGCGGCTGGCCCGGCGCACCCTGTTCGCCATGGCGGGAACGCTGGTGGGCCTGCTGGTGCTGGTGGGCGGCGACTGGGGCGGTGGCCGCTGGGACGGCGATCTGGCGGCGCTGGCCACCGCGGCCCTGGCGGGCCTCACCTTCTCGCTCATCCGCAAGTTTTCCGGTATCGACATGGTCCCGGCGCTGATCTTCGGCGGCCTGGTGACCGCAGCGGTCGCCCTGCCCTTCTCCGCTCCGGCCACAGTGATGGACGAGGACATCCTTCTGCTCGCCATCATGGGGCTCGCCATGATGCCGCTTGCCTTTGCGCTGCAGTTCGTCGGCGCGCGTTATATCCCTGCGCCCGAGGTGAGCCTGCTGATCCTGCTCGAAGCGGTGCTTGCGCCCCTGCTGCTGTGGCTGGCCCTGGGCGAGCACCCCGGCCCGACCGCCCTGCCGGGCGGAGCCATCGTGCTTGCGTCGCTGGGCCTCAATGCGGTCTGGGGCCTGCGTCGGAGCCGACCCCTGCTCTAGGTCACCGCTGCGCGCGCGGCATAGGCAGGATCGTCCCACGCTTCGGTTTCAAGAACCTTGCGCAGGACCTCCACCGCGTTCCAGACATCGGCATAACCGATGTAGAGTGGCGCGAAACCGAAACGCAGGATGTCCGGCGCTCGAAAATCACCGACGACGCCGCGGTCGATCATGGCGCGCACGATGGCGTAGGCCTCAGCGTGGCGGAAGGACACCTGGCTGCCGCGCCGGGCGGCATCACGCGGAGCGGCCAGTTCCAGGCCGTGACCGGCGCAGCGTTCCTCCACCAGGGCGATGAAGAGATCGGTGAGCGCCATGCTCTTCTCCCGCACCGCTGCAAGGTCGATGCCCTCGAAGGCATCGAGTGCCGCGACCAGGGCGCGCATGGAAAGGATCGGCTGGGTGCCGGTCAGCATCGCCGCGATGCCCTGCGCGGGCCGGTAGGCGCTGTCAAAGGCAAAGGGTTCGGCATGGCTCCACCAGCCGGTGAGCGGCTGGGCTAGCGCGCCGTGATGGGCCCGCGCGGCATAGAGGAAGCCCGGCGCGCCGGGTCCGCCATTGAGGTATTTGTAGCTGCAGCCCACCGCGAAATCGGCGCCGCAGTCCGACAGCGCGATCGGCATGATCCCGGCGCTGTGACAGAGATCCCAGAGGATCACTGCGCCCGCGGCATGCGCCCGTTCGGTAAGGGCGGCCATGTCGCGCAGAGCGCCCGTGCGGTAGTCGACCTGGTTGACCAGCACGACCGCTGTGTCGGCGTCGATCAGCTCTTCCAGGCTCGCCCCGTCGCGTCCCTGCAAGCGTGTGACGACGTCCGGCCGCGTGCGGGCGACACCCGAGGCGATGTAGAGATCGGTGGGGAACCCGGCCTGCTCAGCGACGATGGTGAGGCGCTCCGGGCGCAGGGCAAGCGCGGCGTGAAGGCATTTGAAGAGGTTGATGGAGACGGTGTCGCAGACCAGAACCTCATCCCCGCCCGCACCGATGAGCGGCGCCAGCCGGGCGCCGAGCGCGGCCGGCAGGGCGAACCAGCCGGCCTTGTTCCAGCTTGCGATCAGGTCGCCCGCCCATTCATCGGCCACTGCGCGCTGGAGTTCGGCAAAGACGGCGACCGGCGCCGGCCCCAGTGAATTGCCGTCGAGATAGATCAGCCCCTCGGGCAGATGGAATCGGTCGCGCACGCCCGCCAGAGCATCGCCGGCGTCGCGCGCCAGAATCTCGGACGGGGGCGGCTGCATGGCTTCAGGCCGGGTCGAGGCGCGCAGGGAATCCCGGCGCGCGCAGATCGGTCTTCAGCGCATCCTCCAGCAGCTTCACGATCTGCGTCGACTGGGCGTTGCCGCCGTATTCCTGGCGGCCGCGCCAGAAGATCTGCTCGACATGGCTGGCGATCTCCAGCGGTACGCCGAATTCCTTGCCCATGTCGTGGGCAAAACCCAGGTCCTTGCAGGCCAGATCCATGGTGAAGGCGACGTCGTAGCTGCCATTGAGGATGAGCTGGCCTTCGGTCTCATGAACGAAACTGTTGCCGGACGAGGCCTTGATCGCCTCCCAGGACTGGGCGAGGTCGAGACCGCCGCGCTTGGCGAGCATCAGCGCCTCGCCGCAGGCCACAAGGTGGATGAAGGCCAGCATGTTGGTGATGACCTTGATCACCGAGGCGCTGCCCAGCGGACCCATGTGCAGGATCTGGCCGCCCATCGCCTGGAAGGCAGGCAGATGGGCATCGAAGAGCGCCTTGTCGCCGCCGACCAGCACGGTGATCTCGCCCGCCGCGGCGCGGTGGACGCCGCCGGTGACCGGCGCTTCCAGCATGGAAACGCCCTTGGCCTGCGCCAGCTTCACCAGCCGCTCGACGTCGTGGCGGTCGCTGGTCGACATGTCGATCCAGACCAGCCCCTCCCTGGCGCCCTCAAGGATGCCGTTCCTGCCCGCGACCACCGCATCGACCGCGGCGGGAGACGGCAGGCAGGTGATGACGGCATCGCAGGCCGCGGCGACGGCCGCGGGCGTCTCGGCCCACTTGGCCCCCTTGGCGAGCAGGTCGGCGGCGGCCTCCTTGTGGAGGTCGTTGACCGTGAGGTCGAAGCCCTCGCGCAGCAGGCTTCCTGCAAGGAAGGCGCCGAGATTGCCGAGACCGATGAATCCGTAACGCATGATGGGGGCTCCACAGTGTGATTTTCCTGTCACGGTCCGGCTTGACCGGACCATCCATGCTGTGACCTCGCTGCAGGCTCGCGCTGGAAGGTTTCAGCATGGACCCTCCGGTCAAGCCGGAGGGTGACACGGTCATGGGGTTCAGTCGAAATCCGCGGGCCGGTCGCGCATTTCCAGATGCAGGGCGGTACCCGTGTAAGGGTTGGCCTCCGCGACCTCCTCGTTGAGCTCGACGCCCAGGCCGGGTTCGCTGGAGGGGATGACGAAGCCGTCCTCCCACTGCATGGGCTTCTTCAGGATCTCGCTGTGGAAACCGCCCCACTGCTGGATGCTCTCCAGGATGAGGAAGTTGGGGCTGCACGCGGCAAGGGTGGCATTGGCCGCGCCCTCGATGGGACCGCAATAGAGATGCGGGGCGATCTGGGCGTAATGCGCTTCTGCCATGCCGGCGATCTTCTTGGCCTCCAGCAGGCCGCCGACTCGGCCGAGCGCCATCTGCAGGATGCTCGCAGAGCCGGTCGCCAGGACGCGGGCGAATTCGTACTTGGTCGCCAGGCGCTCGCCGGTGGCGACGGGAATGGTGGTGGCGCGCGCCACCTTGGCCATCTCCTCGGGCATCTCGGGCGGCGTCGGCTCCTCGAACCACAGGGGATCGTAGGGCTCCAGCTTCTTGGCCAGGCGAATGGCACCCGAGGTGGTGAACTGGCCGTGGGTGCCGAACAGCAGATCGGCCCTGGTGCCGACCGCCTCGCGCAGCTTGCGAACGAAGGTCTCCGAAAGCTCCAGGCGTTCCAGCGAGGGCTGGCGCGGGTCAAAGGCCGAGAACGGGCCCGCTGGATCGAACTTCACCGCGGTGAAGCCCTGGGAGACGTATTTGGCCGCACGCTCCGCCGAGAGGTCAGGGTCGGCATAGACGTCGGTCGTGTCGTCGTCCTCGGGGTAGATGTAGGTGTAGGAACGCAGGCGTTCGTGGACCTTGCCGCCCAGCAGCTCGTAGACCGGCTTTTCGACCGCCTTGCCGACGATGTCCCAGCAGGCCATCTCAAGCCCTGAGAGCACGGCGATCAGCGAGAGTTCCGGGCGCTGGCTGTAGCCGCTGCCGTAGACGTTGCGCCACATGGTTTCGATGCGGAAGGGATCGCGGCCGATGACATGGCGCTGCGCGACATCCTCGGTCATGGCGGCGACGATGTGGGGCGAGAAGGTCGCGGCATAGACCTCGCCGTAGCCCACGATGCCGTTGTCGGTGGTGAGCTTGACGAAGACGAAGTAGTTGCCGCCGAAATGGGGCGGCGGATTGCCGACCACAAAGGTCCTGACATCGGTGATCTTCACTGGTTGCCCTCCCGCTTACGCCGGACTCAACCGGAAGCCGCGACCGGGCGCAAGGGAGCAATTGCAGCGCCCGCCCCCGCCGGGCCAGACTGCGGCACATTCAGCACAACCGGGTGCCCGCCATGTCCCTTTCCCCCGATCTGCGCCAAGCGCTTTCCCGCGTCACCCCGGCGATGGCTGCTTCGGCCACCCTGCCGCCGGCCTGTTACACCGATGCGGCCGTCCACGAGGCCGACTGCGCCATGCTGCGTTCAAGCTGGATCGGCATCGGCCGGGCCGATCGCTGGGCCAGGGCGGGCGACTACACCGCGATGACCCTGGCGGGCGTCCCGGCGATCGTGGTGCGGGCCAAGGACGGGACGCTGAAGGCCCACGCCAACACCTGCCGCCACCGCGGCCTGCAGCTTGTCGAGGGCGAGGGCAACGTGGCGCGCTTCACCTGCCCCTTCCATGGCTGGACCTATGGCCTGGACGGAGCCTTGCGCGGCGCGGCACGCATGGGTCACGCCTGCGACTTCGATACCGGGGACTTCGGCCTGATCGGTTTCCGCACCGCCGAGCGCGGCGGCTTCGCCTTCGTCTGCATGGACGAGAGCGTGCCCGACATCGATACCTGGCTCGGCAACTTCGGCGAACACCACGCGCCATGGCCGCTCGACACCCTGGTGACGACCCACCACCGCACCTTCGAGGTCGCCTGCAACTGGAAGCTTTTCCTGGAGGTGTTCAACGAGTGGTACCACCTGCGCTACGTCCACGGCGCGACCTTCGGCAACATCTACCAGGAGCCCGATGCGCCCGATGACTCCACCGGCGCGACCTTCAGCCAGTTCGGCATCACCCAGGGCACCGGCGGCCTGAAGGAGAGCGAACAGGAGGCTGCCCTGCCGGCGATGCCGGGGCTCTCCGGGCGTAACCGCCAGGGCGTGCGTTACACCTGGGTCTATCCCACGATCACCTTTGCGGCAGGCGTCGATGCGCTGTGGGCCTATGACGCCCAGCCGGTGAGCGCGGAGCGCTGCAGCGTCACCATGTGGGTCGGCTTTCCGCCCGAGACGGTGGCCAGCCCCGGCTTTGCGGAAAAGGCGGCGCGCTACTACGTGCGCATGGACGAGGCGCTGGACGAGGACATCGCCATGCTGGAGCGCCAGCAGAAAGGCATGACCTCGCCCTACGCCCGCCAGGGCCGCTGGTCCGAACTGGAGCCGGGTGCCGCGAGCTTTGCCGCCTGGTATGCGGAGCGCCTGAGCGCAGCCTGATCCCCTGAAACGAAAACGGCCCATGGCATGACACCATGGGCCGTCGTTCATTCCGCTTTCCCGCCGCAATGACGGCGGGAGGAACAGCAATCAGGAAGCGTGGCGCGAGCGGCCCTCGGGGCGGCGATGACCGCCGCCGTTGCCGCGCTTGGCCGCGGGACGGCCCTGCTTGGCACCGCCCGGACGACCGCCGCCGCCGCCACGGTTCTGGCGCTGGCCCTGACCCTGGTTCTGGCGGTTGACGCGGGGCGCCTTGCCGCTGGCGTGGATCGTGGCGACCGCCTCGGCATGGAAGGGATGCTCGCCGTCGATCTCGATCTTCTGGCGGGTGATCTTCTCGATGTCCTGGAGGAAGGCCACCTCGTCTGCCGCGCAGAACGAGTAGGCGATGCCGTCGGCCCCGGCGCGCGCGGTGCGGCCGATGCGGTGGACATAACTCTCGGGCTCGTTGGGCAGGTCGTAGTTGATGATGTGGCTGATGCCGTCGATGTCGATGCCGCGGGCAGCGATGTCGGTGGCGACCAGGGTGCGCACCTTGCCGGCGCGGAAGCTCGAAAGCGCCTTCTGGCGGGCGTTCTGCGACTTGTTGCCGTGGATGGCGTCGGAGGTCTCACCGGCCTTCACGAGCTGCTCGGCGATACGGTTGGCGCCGTGCTTGGTGCGCGTGAAGATGATCGCGCGCTGGATGGCGTCTCCCTTGAGCAGTTCGCGCAGCAGGGCGAGCTTGTCGCCGGCGTTCACGAACATGACCTTCTGGGCAATGCGCTCGACCGTGGTGGCGGGCGGCGAAACCTCGACCCGCTTGTGGTTCTTCAGGATGTCGCCGGCGAGCTTGGAAACCTCACCCGCCATGGTGGCCGAGAAGAAGATGGTCTGGCGCTCCTTGGGCAGCTTGGCGACGATCTTGCGGACGTCGTTGATGAAGCCCATGTCGAGCATCCGGTCGGCCTCGTCGAGCACGAAGGTCTCGACGCCGTGGAGCTTCACATGGCCCTGATCCATGAGGTCGAGCAGGCGGCCCGGCGTAGCGATGACGATGTCGACACCGCGTCGCATGGCATTGACCTGCGGGTTCTGGCCGACGCCGCCGTAGATCAGGCAGCGCGTGGTCTTCAGGTTGCGGCCGTAGGTCGCGAAGGACTCGGCGATCTGAACGGCCAGTTCGCGGGTGGGGGTGAGGATGAGCACCGAGCAGGTCTTGGGCTCGGGCCGGCCCTCGGCCTCAGAAAGCCACTGCAGGATCGGCAGCGCGAAGGCCGCCGTCTTGCCGGTGCCGGTCTGGGCGATGCCCAGCAGGTCGTGGCCTTCCAGCAGGAAGGGGATGGCCGCGGCCTGGATCGGCGTGGGCTGGGTGTAACCTTCGGTGCTGAGGGCCTTGAGAATGGGCTCGATCAGGCCGAGGTCGGTAAACTGGGTCATTGAGAATCCATGAGCGTGCGCCGCGCGCCGGCATGGTGCCGCGTGCGGTGCGAGGGAATTGGAAGGCGGACCGGATGGCCCGCCCATTGGATAGGGAGGTGGTGCCTAGCGGCGCCGGTTGCGGGGCGACTGACGGCCGGTTCCCATGCGGGGAACGGCGTTCTCGTCCTTGTGCCGGAAGTTGATGCGCGCTTTGGTCAGGTCGTAGGGCGTCATCTCGAGCGTCACGCGGTCGCCGGTGAGCACGCGAATGCGCGCCTTCCTCATGCGGCCGGAGGTGTACGCCATCACCTCGTGACCATTGTCCAGGACCACGCGGAAATGCGCGTCCGGAAGGACTTCGGTCACGACGCCCTCGGTTTCAATCAGGTCTTCTTTCGACATGTGTTCTCCACGATCGTTCGCGCGCCCGGTGTCGCCTTGTGTGGCGCACTGCCCGGACGGGCCCGATCGCAGGATTGGTTCTATGCCGACGATCCGTCAGGCCAGCAGGCCGCTCGGCATGTTCACAGGCCTTGTTGACCTGTCCATCCGTATCCAGCCTCTAACCAAAAACCTGCGCGAACGTTCGATCGCACAGGTCAAGTCTGGCAAAGCGGAACTCAGATGACGCCTATGTGGTCGTTAACCGTAACAAAAGCAAGCCTTTTCGCCCTGGTGGCGCGGGGCCGGCCTTCCGGGGCAGACTGGCGCCATGAGCAGCACCAAGGACTCCATCCTGGCGCGTGTCTATGGCGCCCGCAGCAACGACGACCTGGCCGAGGGCTACGACGGCTGGGCGGGTGACTACGACGGCGACATGGAACAGCGCGGCTACCGCCTGCCGGGCATCGTCAGTGCGCTGACCGCACGCCATGTCGGCACCGGCGAGGGTCCCCTGCTGGATGCCGGCGCAGGCAGCGGCCTGCTCGGCATCTGGCTGCAACTGCTGGGTTATGGCGCGCTCACCGGCATCGACCTGTCCCGGGGGATGCTGGATCTTGCCGCAGCGACCGGAGCTTATCACACGCTGCACCAAATGACGCTGGGCGAGCCGCTGGACTTTCCCGACGATGCCTTCGCCGCCGTGGTCTCGGCGGGCACCTTCGGGCGCACCCATGCCCCGCCCAGCGGTTTCGACGAGCTCGTGCGCATCACCCGTCCCGGCGGTCACCTGGTCCTGAGCATCCGTGCCAGGGGCATGGAGGAGGCTGGCTTTCCCGCAGCGCTCGCCAGCCTGGAGCAGGCCGGGAAGTGGCGGCTGGTGGAAACCGTCGGCCCCTTCCAGGCCATGCGCAACGAGCCCGAAAGCCTCTACGTCGTCCACGTCTGCCGCAAGGCGGGCTGAAGGATCAGGCGCCCCGCAGGGCGTCGGCGACCATCCGCTGGAAGAAGTGGACGTGGTGCTCGCTGAACTCCGGGTGGGAGCGGTCGACGACGAAACGGCCCTGGTCGTAGCCCAGCGAATGCAGGCCCTTCTGGACCTCCTCGCAGAGCCCGACATCCTCGGGCACCAGCACGCCGGTGATGAAATCGATGAAGCGCTGCTCCTGCTCGGTGGGGACCTCCGAGGCGAGATAGAAATCCATGCGCTCGCGCGTCGTTTCCGGCCCTGTCGGCAGGATCTGGAACATGATGAGGCTCGGGCTGCCCGGGAACATCAGCGGGATGTGGACCGGGAAGATGAAGCCGAACAGGGACTCCTGCGCCAGTTCCTCCGGCCGCAGGCTGTAGGCGCCGTTCTCCAGCGCCTTCTTCTGCACCCGGTGGCTGAAGGTGATGCCGTCGTCGGTCCAGACCGCCGTACCGGCATAGTCGATCAGCTCCATCAGGGTGCGATGGTTGGCATCGCAGTGATAACACTCGTGATTGTTGTCGATCACGGTCTTCCAGTTGGCCTTCACGTCGCGCTCGAAACGGTGCACCCGGTGCAGTTCGGGCAGCAGCGGGCAGGTCTCGTGCATGTGGCCGAGAAGCGTTCCCGCCTGCTCGGCAAGCGGCCGGGCTGCGGCATCGAAGTTGACGAAGAGCAGACCGCCGTAATCCTCCAGCCGCACGGGCTTGAGATCGGCATTGTCGGGTATCCACGCCTTCAGGCTGTCGCGCCCGCGCGCCTGGCGGAACCTGCCGTCGTTGCCGTAGCACCACTGGTGATAGGGACAGGTGATGAGCTTGCGGTTGCCCGTGCCCTCGACCAGCGGATGGGCGCGGTGGCTGCACACGTTGTGGAAAGCGCGCAGCTCGCCGTCGCTGACGCGGATGGCGAACACCCTCTGATCGAAGATGTCGGCGGTCAGATAGTCGCGCACCGCGGCTAGCTCGCTGCGATGCCCGACATACCACCA
>CALLQH010000212.1 GCA_938014945.1 uncultured bacterium
TCGGTGACCTGACCGACGCGGCTGTTCTCGACCTTGTAGGAGACCTTCTTGACCGGCGAATAGATGGCATCGACCGGGATCAGGCCGATGGGCGCATCCTCGGGGCGGTTCTGCGCGGCCGGGACGTAACCCTTGCCCAGCTCGACGGTGAACTCCATGTTGAGTTCGGCCTCGCTGTCGAGCGTGCAGATGACGTGATCGGGATCCATGATCTCGATGTCGGATCCGGCCTCGATCATGGAGGCGGTCACCGCGCCCGGGCCCTTGGCCTTCAACGTCATGCGCTTGGTGCCGGTCGAGTGCATCTTCAGCGACAGCGCCTTCACGTTCAGCACGATATCGGTCACGTCCTCATGGACGCCCGTGATCGAGGAGAACTCGTGCAGGACATTGTTGATGCGGATCGACGTGACGGCCGCGCCCTGCAGGGACGACAGCAGGATCCGGCGCAGGGCGTTGCCCAGCGTCATGCCAAAGCCGCGCTCGAGCGGTTCGGCGACGATGGTCGCCTCGCGCAGGGCATCGAGACCCGGCTCGATCTGCAGCTTGTTGGGTTTGATCAACGCTTGCCAGTTCTTGTTCATCGTGACGACGACCTCGTTGTTGTCGGCCTGCCCGGCGGGCGGCCAGCGCCGGACTCACGGGCCCAGCGCATCCTTCAAAGTTCCGGGCCTGCGCACATCGCTGCGCGCGCGGCCCGCATCGTCCGGCAGCTCAGACGCGACGGCGCTTGCGCGGACGGCAGCCGTTGTGCGGGATCGGGGTGACGTCCTGGATCAGATTGATCTGGAAGCCCACCGCCGACAGGGCGCGCAGCGCCGATTCGCGGCCCGAACCCGGACCCTTCACGAAAACCTCGAGCACCTGCATGCCGTGCTCCTGGGCCTTGCGGCCCGCGTCCTCGGCGGCCATCTGCGCGGCATAGGGGGTCGACTTGCGCGAACCCTTGAAGCCCATGGCGCCGGCCGACGACCACGAGATGGCGTTGCCCTGGGCATCGCTGATCGTGATCATGGTGTTGTTGAACGACGCGTTCACATGGGCCACGCCCGACGTGATGTTCTTGCGCTCGCGGCGCTTGACGCGCTGCTGGGTTTCCCTGGCCATCTCTGATTACGCCTTCTTCTTGCCGGCGACCGGGCGCGCCTTGCCCTTGCGGGTGCGCGCATTGTTGTGGGTGTTCTGGCCGCGCACGGGCAGGCCCTTGCGGTGACGGACGCCGCGATAGCAGCCCAGATCCATCAGTCGCTTGATGTTCATGGCAACGTCGCGGCGCAGGTCGCCCTCGACGGTATAGCCCTGATCGATCAGCTCACGGATCTGCGAGACCTCGGCGTCGGTCAGTTCGTTGACCCGCCGCTCCTGCGGAATGCGGGCCGCGGCACAGATTTCCTGCGCCTTGGTCCGACCGATCCCGTGGATGTAGGTCAGGGCGATTTCGACCCTCTTGGAGGTCGGGATGTTCACACCAGCAATGCGTGCCAAAGGATTGGCTCCTTAGCCAAAGGAAATGAGCCGGCAAAACCGCTCTGGTTTCCGGGATGGGCGGCGGATTATAGGGAGGGACAGAGAACTGTCAATCACTGTCGATACCCTGTCAACCGCCGTTGATGACAGAGCGAAGCTGACGCGTCACCTCGTCGATCGGCGCCATGCCGTCGACTTCGGAAAGCACGCCCTTTTCGCGGTAGTAAGGCAGCAGCGGCGCCGTCTGGTCGTGATAGACCTTCAGGCGCGACCGCACCGTCTCCTCGTTGTCGTCGGCGCGGCGCTTGAACTCCGTGCCGCCGCACGAATCGCAGACCCCGTCGACCTTGGGGCGCTGGAAGCGGTCGTGGTAGCCCGCACCGCAGTTGGCGCAGGTAAAACGGCCGGTGATACGCTCCACCAGGGCCTCGTCATCCACCGCCATCTCGATGACGTGGTCGAGTTTGAGCCCCCGTTCGGCGAGCATGGCGTCCAGCGCCTCGGCCTGGGCCTTGCTGCGGGGGAAACCGTCCAGAATGAAGCCCTTGGCGCAGTCAGGTTCATCGATGCGCTCGGCGATCATGCCGACGATGATGTCGTCGCTGACCAGTTCGCCGCGGTCCATGACCTCCTTGGCCATCTTGCCGATGGGCGAACCCGAGGCGACGGCGGCGCGCAGCATGTCGCCGGTGGAGAGCTGGGGAATCCCGTGCTCGTCCATCAGGCGGCGTGCCTGGGTGCCCTTCCCGGCTCCCGGCGGTCCAAGCAGGATCAGCTTCATCAGCGGCGGCCCTTGAGTTTGGCCTTCTTGATGAGACCTTCGTACTGGTGAGCAAGCAGGTGCGACTGGATCTGCGCGACCGTATCCATGGTCACCGTGACGCAGATCAGCAGCGATGTGCCGCCGAGGTAGAAGGGCACGGCCGCCCAGGAGATCAGCGCCTCGGGAATGAGGCAGACCAGCGTCAGGTAGATCGCACCGATCACGGTGATGCGCGTCAGCACATAATCGAGGTATTCGGCGGTGCTCTTGCCCGGACGGATGCCGGGAATGAAACCGCCGTGCTTCTTCAGGTTGTCGGCCGTGTCGACCGGATTGAAGACGACAGCCGTATAGAAGAAGCAGAAGAAGATGATCGCGGCGGCAAACAGCGCCATGTAGAGCGGCTGGCCGTGGCCGAGCCAGATCTGCAGGTCCTGCAGCCAGATCGGCCCGTCGGCAGCATTGAAGCTCGCCAGGGTCGCAGGCATCAGCAGGATGGAGCTCGCAAAGATCGGCGGAATGACGCCCGCGGTGTTGAGCTTGAGCGGCAGATGACTCGACTCGCCGCCGAACATCTTGTTGCCGACCTGACGCTTCGGGTACTGCACGATCAGGCGGCGCTGAGCGCGCTCCATGAAGACGATGACCGCGATGATACCGATCGCGCCGATCAGCAGGGCCATGATGAAGATCGGCGACATCGCGCCCGTGCGGCCCAGTTCCAGGGCCTGGCCGATGGCCGAGGGCAGGTTCGCGACAATGCCCGAGAAGATGATCAGTGACACGCCATTGCCGACGCCGCGCTGGGTGATCTGCTCGCCCAGCCAGAGCAGGAACATGGTGCCGCCCAGCAGCGTGATGACGGTGGTGAAACGGAAGAACATGCCGGGATCAAGCACGGCCGAGCCGGTGCTTCCGGTCATGGATTCCAGGCCGACGGCAATGCCATAGCCCTGCACGATACACAGCAGCACCGTCAGGTACCGCGTGTACTGGTTCATCTTCTTGCGGCCGGACTCGCCTTCCTTCTTGAGCTGCTCAAGCTGGGGCGAAACCGTGGTCATCAGCTGGACGATGATCGAGGCCGAGATGTAGGGCATGACATTCAGCGCAAAGATCGTCATGCGCTGCAGCGCGCCGCCTGAGAACATGTTGAACATGCCCAGGATGCCGCCAGCCTGCTGCTGGAAGATGTCGTTCAGGATCCCGGCGTCAATGCCCGGAATCGGGATGTAGGTACCCAGGCGATAAACCACGAGAGCGCCCAGGGTAAACCATAGGCGCTTCTTGAGTTCCGTGGCCTTGCCGAATGCGCCCAGATTGAGCTGGCTGGCGAACTGGTCCGAGGCTGCCATTCAATAGGCTCCCGCGCAGGTCAGCCGTCGTTCCCGGCGGCAGCCTCGTTCTTTTCCTTCTTGACCACCGTCTGGGTGATCGTGCCGCCGGCCTTCTCGACCGCCGCAACCGCCGACTTCGTAGCGCCGGCGACAGTGATCTCGACCTTGGCCTTCAGCTCGCCACTGCCGAGCAGACGCAGGCCGTCCTTGGCCCGCCGCAGCACGCCGGCGGCGACCAGCGCCTCGGCGTCGATCGGCTTCTTGGCATCGACACGGCCGGCATCGATCGCGGCCTGCAGACGCTCCAGCGTGATCTCGGAGTAGTTGGCGCGGTTCGGATTCTTGAAGCCGCGGATCGGCAGACGCCGATAGATCGGCATCTGACCGCCCTCGAAGTTCGCCATGGCGACACCCGAGCGCGAGGTCTGACCCTTGTGGCCGCGGCCCGAGGTCTTGCCCAGGCCCGAGCCGATGCCACGACCACGGCGCTTCTTGGAATGCGTGGCGCCGTCGTTGTTGCGAATGTCGTTGAGCTTCATGATCTGTCTCGCACCATGGACGCGAAAAGCGTCCTCTTAGAGTTCTTCCACACGCACCAGATGGGCGACGGTGGTCAGCATGCCGCGGACTTCCGGGGTATCCTGGAGTTCGCGCGTGCGATGCATCTTGTTGAGGCCCAGGCCCACCAGGGTGGCGCGCTGCTTTTCCGGGCGGCCGATGGGGCTACCGGTCTGCGTCACCTTGATGGTCTTGGCGGCTGCCTTGCTCTTGGCCATGACGATCAGCCCTCCGCAAATTCGGCGCCGGCGCGACCGAGCACGTCGGCAACCTTCTTGTTGCGCTTGGCGGCAACCGCACGGGGCGACATCGTGGCCGCCAGGGCATCGAAGGTCGCCTTGACCACATTGTGCGGGTTGGCCGAACCGGTCGACTTGCAGACCACATCCTGGGCGCCCAGCGCCTCGAAAACCGCACGCATCGGACCGCCGGCGATGACGCCCGTGCCCGGAGGAGCGGTACGCAGAACCACATGGCCGGCGCCGAAGTCGCCGCGCACGTCATGGTGCAGCGTGCGGCCTTCGCGCAGGGGCACGCGGATCATGTTGCGCTTGGCCTGCTCGGTGGCCTTGCGAATGGCCTCCGGCACCTCGCGCGCCTTGCCGGCGCCATGGCCGACACGGCCCTTCTGATCACCCACGACCACGAGCGCGGCGAAGCCGAAACGACGGCCGCCCTTTACCACCTTGGCCACGCGGTTGATGCTGACGAGCTTCTCGAGGAACTCGCTGGGCTCCTCGTTGCGTCCGCCGCGACCACCGCGGTCGGGACCACGTCCCTGGCCCCGCTCTCGACCCTGTTGTGCCATCCTGTCGATCCTTCCCTTGTACCGCGGCCTAGAACTTCAGGCCGGCTTCGCGGGCCGCATCGGCCAGCGCCTTGACACGGCCGTGATAGCGATAGCCGCCGCGGTCGAACACGATCTTGTCGATACCGGCCGCAGCCGCACGCTCGGCGATCAGTTTCCCGACCTCCTTGGCGGCCGCCACATCGGCACCGGTCTTGAGGCCTTCGCGAACCGACGTCTCCAGGGAGGAGGCGGCCGCGATCGTGCGGCCTTCGGCGTCGTCGATGACCTGCGCATAGATATGCTTGCTCGAGCGGAACACCGACAAGCGGGGCTTGCCGTCGTTGCGCTGGCGCAGCTGGAGGCGGACGCGATTCTTCCGCCGGGCGAGGAGTTCTTTTGTCGAGCTCATGGCGTGCGTCCTACTTCTTCTTGCCTTCCTTGCGCAGCACAAACTCGCCCTTGTAGCGGATGCCCTTGCCCTTGTAGGGCTCCGGGCCGCGCCAGCGGCGGATGTTGGAGGCCACCTGGCCCACCTGCTGCTTGTCCGAGCCCGAGACAACGATCTCGGTCTGGCTCGGCGTTTCGATCGTGACACCCTCGGGGACGGGGAACTCGATGTCGTGGCTGTAACCGAGCTGCAGCCTCAGGGTCTTGCCCTGAGCCTGCGCGCGATAGCCGACGCCCTGGATCTCCAGGTGACGCTTGAAGCCGTCCGTCACGCCCGTGATCATCGAAGCGATGTTGGCGCGCGTGGTGCCCCACAGCGCACGGGCCTGCTTGGACTGCGAATTCGGCGTCACCACCACTTCGCCGCCGTCCACCTTGACGGAGACGTCCGAGAGGATGTGCTGCTTGAGTTGGCCCAGCTTGCCCTTCACCGCGACATGATCACGGGCGACCGTGACTTCGACGCCGGCGGGGATGGCAACGGGATATTTGCCTACACGCGACATAATCGTTTCCTCGAACCTATGGGGCTCTCTTAGAACACCCTGCAGAGCACTTCGCCACCGACATTGGCGACACGTGCCTCGTGATCGGTCATGACGCCCTGGGGCGTCGAGACGATGGTGATACCCAGGCCACCGAAGACACGGGGCATCTCGCGCACGCCGGAATAGACACGCCGGCCGGGCTTGGAGACGCGGCCGATCTCACGGATCACGGGCTCGCCCTCGTAGTACTTCAGCTCGATCACGAGCTGAGGCTTGGTCTCCTCGCTTCCACGGCGGAAGTCGCGGATGTAACCCTCGCGCTTGAGCACCGCCAGCACGCTCTCCTTGAGCTTGGAGGCCGGGCATTCGACCTGCGCCTTGCGGCGCATGTGGCCGTTGCGGATGCGCGCAAGCATATCGCCGAGCGGATCGGTCATCGACATGGCTCGCTCTCCCCTACCAGCTCGACTTGACGACGCCGGGGATCAGACCGTCAGAGGCCAGCTCCCGCAGCGAAACGCGCGACATGTTGAACTTCCGGTGGTACCCACGCGGACGGCCGGTGACACCGCAGCGATTGCGGATGCGCACCTTTGCCGAATTGCGCGGCAGGGCCGCCAGACGCAGGCGCGCCTGGAAGCGCTCCTCCATCGGACGGTCGCGGTCGTTCGCAACTTCCAGGAGAGCTGCGCGCTTGGCGGCATACCGCTTCACCATGCGCTTGCGCTTCTCGTTCTTTTCGATGGCGCTCTTCTTGGCCATATCGCTGTCCCTTCGAACCGCGTCAGTTCTTGATGAACGGCATGTCGAAACCCTCGAGGAGCGCAAGCCCCTCTGCGTCCGACTTGGCCGTCGTGCAAATGACGATATCGAGTCCGCGGATGTTGCTGACCCGGTCGTAGTTGATCTCGGGGAACACCAGCTGCTCCTTGAGACCCATGGCGTAATTGCCGCGCCCGTCGAAGCTCTTCGGGCTGATGCCGCGGAAGTCGCGGACGCGCGGCAGGGCGATGGTCACCAGGCGATCGAGGAACTCGTACATCCGCTCGCCGCGCAGCGTCACCTTGCAGCCGATCGCCATGCCTTCGCGCAGCTTGAAGTTCGCGACCGACTTCTTGGCCTTGGTCACGACCGGCTTCTGGCCCGCGATCAGGGTCAGTTCGGCGACGGCGCCGTCGACCTGCTTGGAATCGGTGACCGCTTCGCCGATGCCCATGTTCAGCACGATCTTCTCGAGCTTGGGGACGGCGAACTTGTTGGTGTAGCCCAGGCGCTCCATCAGCGCCGGCCGCACGGTCTCTTCATAGTGTTGGCTGAGCCT
This sequence comes from uncultured bacterium, assembly GCA_938014945.1. Taxonomy (GTDB): domain Bacteria; phylum Pseudomonadota; class Alphaproteobacteria; order SP197; family SP197; genus CALGGB01. The sequence goes on from CALLQH010000212.1 coordinate 7,172, forward strand.
GGTCATCGTTGCGATCCCGTCAGGAGTCGATGATCTCGCCCGAACGGCGCGCCACGCGGACCTTGCGGCCATCGTCGAGCGTCTGGAAGCCGACGCGGGTCGGCTTGCCGTCCTTGGGGTCGATCAGGGCGAGGTTCGAGACATGGATCGAAAGTTCCTTGTCCTCGATACCGCCCGGTTGCGTGGTGCTGGGCTTGGTGTGCCGGCGCGCCATGTTGACGCCGTTCACGACCACCCGGTCTTCCTTGGGCAGAACCTTGAGCACGTCGCCCTGGCGGCCACGGTCGCGACCGCTCAGAACGACGACACGGTCGCCCTTCCTGATCTTGCTGGCCATTTAGAGGACCTCCGGCGCGAGCGAAATGATCTTCATGAAGTTGCGCGAACGCAGCTCACGGGTGACCGGGCCGAAGATACGGGTACCGATCGGCTCGTTCTGCTTGTTGATGAGAACGGCGGCGTTGCGGTCGAAACGCAGGGCGCTGCCATCGGCCCGGCGGATCTCCTTGGCGGTCCGCACGATCACCGCGCGGGTCACGTCGCCCTTCTTCACACGGCCGTCGGGCTGCGCTTCCTTCACGGCAACGACAATGATGTCGCCGACCGACGCGGTCTTGCGCTTGGAGCCGCCCAGCACCTTGATGCACTGGACGCGACGCGCACCCGAATTATCGGCGACGTCGAGATTGGTTTCTTGCTGGATCATGTCCTAGTCCTCACCGCGCTCCGCGCTCACGCCTCGTCCGCGACGATCATCCAACGCTTGAGCTTGGACATGGGGCGGCACTCTTCGATGCGCACCTTGTCGCCCACGGCGATGGCGTTGCTTTCGTCGTGCGCGTGATAGCGCTTGGAACGGCGAATGGTCTTCTTGTAGATGGGGTGCATCATCAAGCGTTCGACATTGACCACAACGGTCTTGTCGCCCGACTTGCTCGTCACCACTCCCTGCATCACACGACGCGGCATGACCTAAACCCTCACGATCCGCTCTGGGCACGCTGGCCCAGGATGGTCTTGATACGCGCGATGTCTCTGCGGACCTGCTTCATCTGCGCGGTGTTCTCCAGCTGCCCGGTCGCCTGCTGGAAGCGGGCGTTGAACTGCTGCTTCTTGAGGGCGAGAATATCGTCCTTCAACTCATCGGTGCTCTTGGCACGCACGTCGGCGGCTTTCATGGTTTTGTCCTCCGTCAGTGCAGGCGCTGCACGAACTTGACGTCGATCGGCAGCTTGGCCGCGCCCAGACGGACGGCCTCGCGGGCCACGTCCTCGGTCACACCGCCCAGCTCGAACATGATCCGGCCCGGCTTGACACGCGCCATCCAGTACTCCGGCGAACCCTTACCCTTACCCATGCGGACTTCCGCGGGCTTGGTCGAAACGGGCACATCGGGGAAGACCGTGACCCAGACGCGGCCGGCACGCTTCATGTGACGCGTGATGGCACGACGGGCCGCCTCGATCTGGCGCGCGGTGATACGGCCGGGAGCCTGGGCCTTGATGCCGAACTCACCGAAATTGAGTGCCGTATAGCCCTTGGCGTCGCCATGGATGCGACCCTTGTGTGCCTTGCGGTACTTGGTTCTTTTTGGACTGAGCATCTGTCTATCCCAACATCACGAGCGCGACTGGCCGCCCTGGAGTTCGATCTCGCGCTTTTCATGCGCCATGGGGTCGTGCGCGAAGATCTCGCCCTTGAACACCCAGCACTTGACGCCCAGCGTGCCGTACGCGGTCTTGGCCGTGACACGGCCGAAATCGATGTCGGCGCGCAGGGTGTGCAGGGGCACACGGCCCTCGCGGTACCACTCGACACGCGCGATCTCGGCACCGCCCAGGCGGCCGCCGACGTTGATCCGGATGCCGCCGGCGCCCAGGCGCATCGCCGACTGCACCGCGCGCTTCATGGCGCGGCGGAAACTGATACGGCGCTCGAGCTGCTGGGCGACGTTCTCGGCCACCAGCGTGGCATCAACCTCGGGCTTGCGGATCTCGACGATGTTGACCGTCACTTCCGACTTCGACATCGACTGCAGCTTCTGCTTCAGCTTCTCGATGTCGGCGCCGCGCTTGCCGATCACCACGCCCGGACGGGCGGTGTGGATCGTGACGCGGGCCTTGCTGGCCTGACGCTCGATGACGACCCGGCTGACACCGGCCTGAACCAGCGCCGTCTTGATGTACTGCCGGATCTTCAGATCCTCGTGCAGCAGACGCGCATAGTCCTCACCGTCCGCATACCAGCGGAAATCCCAGGTGCGGTTGATGCCGAGCCGGAGCCCGATCGGGTTGACCTTGTGTCCCATCAGTTCTCGCTTTCCGCAGCTTCCCGGACAATGATTTCCAGGTTGCTGAAATCCTTCCGATAGGGATGCATCCGGCCACGGCCCACGGGGCGGTAGCGGCGCATCTTCAGGCTCTGGCCGACCGAGGCGTGGGCCACGATCAGGCGGTCGACGTCGAGCCCGTGGTTGTTCTCCGCGTTGGCGACCGCCGACTGCAGGACCTTGCGGACATCGTTGGCGATGCGGCGCGGCGAATAGGCGAGTTCCGCCAGGGCGCGCGCCACGGTCTTGCCGCGGATCGACTGGGCAACCAGGTTCAGCTTGCGCGCAGAGGTGCGGATCGAACCGCCCTTGGCGCGAACCTCGTTGTCGGGGAGCTGCCGCTCCAGGCTCTTCTTGCCCATGATCAGCCCCTCTTGGACTTCTTGTCAGCGGCATGACCATGGAAGGTACGGCTCGGCGAGAACTCGCCGAACTTGTGACCCACCATGTTCTCGGTGACCATCACGGGCAGATGCTTCTGGCCGTTATAGACACCGAACGTCAGGCCGACGAACTGCGGCAGGATCGTCGAGCGGCGCGACCAGGTCTTGATCACGTCCTTGCGTCCGGACTCGCGGACAGCCTCTGCCTTCTTGAGCAGGTAGCCGTCCACAAACGGACCTTTCCAAACAGAACGGGACACGGTCGCTCCTCCTACCGGTTCTTCTTGCGGCGACGGCTGATGATCAGCTTGTCGCTCGCCTTCTTGACACGCGTGCGGGCACCCTTGGTCGGCTTGCCCCACGGCGTCACGGGATGACGGCCGCCGCTGGTGCGGCCTTCACCGCCGCCATGCGGATGGTCGATCGGGTTCATGGCAACGCCGCGCACGGTCGGGCGCTTGCCCAGCCAGCGGGTGCGGCCCGCCTTGCCCAGCTTGCGGTTCTGATGGTCGCTGTTGGAGACGGCGCCGATCGTGGCGATGCACTCGCCGCGCACCATGCGCATCTCGCCCGACGACAGACGCAGCTGGGCGTAGCCGTGGTCCTTGCCCACGAGCTGGGCATAGGTCCCGGCCGAACGGGCGATCTTGCCGCCGGCACCCGGACGCATCTCGATGTTGTGCACGATCGTGCCCACCGGGATGTTCTGCATGGGCATGGCGTTGCCCGGGCGGATGTCGACGCGCTCGCCCGACATGACCTTGTCACCCGGCTGCACCCGCTGGGGCGCCAGGATGTAGGCCTTCTCGCCGTCCTCGTACACCACCAGGGCAATGAACGCGGAGCGGTTGGGATCGTATTCGAGGCGCTCGATCGTGCCCGAGACGTCGAACTTGCGACGCTTGAAATCGATCAGGCGATAGCGGCGCTTGTGACCGCCGCCGCGGTGATAGGCGGTGATCCGGCCGTTGTTGTTGCGGCCGCCGCTCTTGGTCACGCCCTCGGTCAGCTCCTTGACCGGGCCACCCTTGTGCAGCTGCACACGGCTGACCTGGACGAGGCCGCGCTGGCCCGGCGTGGTCGGATTGAAGAGTTTCAGCGCCATCTCAGACTCCCGTCGTGACGTCGATCGTATGGCCCTCGGCCAACGTGACGATCGCCTTCTTGACGTTGCTCCGGCGGCCCAGACGGCCCCGGAAACGCTTGACCTTGCCGTCCTGGTTCAGGGTGTTGACCTTGGTCACCTTGACCTTGAACAGCTCCTCGACCGCCTGCTTGATCTCAGGCTTGGAGGCATTGGGGTCAACGCGGAAGGTGACCTGGTTCCACATGCTGCCCTGGGTCGACTTCTCGGTGACGACCGGGGACAGGATGATGTCGTAGCTCTTTTCCAGGCTCATGCCAGTCTCTCCTGCAGGGCGGCGACCGCATCCTTGGTCAGCACCAGCAGATCGTGGCGCATGATGTCGAACACGTTGGCGCCGACGCTGGGCAGCACATCGAGCTGGGGAATGTTCGAGGCGGCACGGCGGAAGTTCTCGTTCAGTGCGGCGCCGTCGATCAGCAGAGCCGACGAAATGCCCAGACCGCTCAGGCGCGGAGCCAGATCCTTCGTCTTGGCGCTGTCGACCTCGGTGCTCTCCAATACGATCAGCTTGCCTTCGGCCAGCTTGGCCGACAGGGCCGTCTTCAGGCCCAGGGCGCGCACCTGCTTGGGCAGCGAGAAGGCATGGCTGCGCGGCACGGGGCCGTGAGCCACGGCACCGCCGCGGAAGATGTTGGTCTTCTTCGAACCGTGGCGGGCACGGCCACCGCCCTTCTGGCGGCCCAGCTTCTTGGTCGAGCCGACGACTTCGCCGGTCGACTTCGTGCTGTGCGTGCCGGCGCGACGCTTGGCAAGCTGCCACTGCACCACACGGGCCAGGATATCGGGACGTGCCGGCAAGCCGAAGACATCGTCGGCCAGATCGACCGAGCCTGCCTTCTTGTTGTCGAGCGTGAGAACGTCGGCCTTCATGGCTTAGTTACCCTCCTCGGCGGCGGGAGCTTCCGCAGGCGCATCGGCGGCAGCCGCCTCGGCACCCGCGACCTCGACGAGACCGGCCGGGAACGGCACGCCCTCGGGAAGCTTCACCTTCACCGCGTCGTGAATCAGGACATAACCTTCCTTGGCGCCCGGCACGGAGCCGCGGACCAGGATGAGGCCGTTCTCGGCGTCGATCGCCGCGACCTCGAGGCTCTGCGTGGTGATCTGCTTGTCGCCCTTGTGACCGGCCATCTTCTTGCCCTTGAAGACGCGACCCGGGTCCTGGTTGTTACCCGTCGAGCCATGGGCGCGATGGGAGACCGAGACACCGTGCGAGGCGCGCATGCCGCCGAAGTTGTGGCGGGCCATGACGCCCGTGAAGCCGTGACCCTTCGAGGTCCCGGTCACATCGACCTTCTGGCCGACAATGAAGTGGTTGACCGAAAGCTCAGCGCCCACAGGCAGCAGAGCATCGTCGCTGACACGGAACTCGACCAGCTTGCGACGGGGCGCGACACCGGCCTTGGCGAAATGACCGCGCTCGGCGCGGGTCAGGTGCTTCACCTTGGCTTCGGTGGTGCCGACCTGGATGGCGCTGTAGCCGTCCTTGTCGTGGGTACGCTGGGCGACAACCTGATTGTCATCAACCTTGAGTACGGTCACGGGAACATGGGCCCCGTCTTCGGTGAAGACGCGGCTCATACCCATTTTCCGTGCGATGAGACCGGTACGCATCGACTGGCTCCTAGAGCTTGATCTCGACGTCGACACCCGCCGCGAGGTCGAGCTTCATCAGCGCGTCCACGGTCTGGGGGGTCGGCTCGACGATGTCGATCAGACGCTTGTGCGTGCGCATCTCGAACTGTTCACGCGATTCCTTGTCGATGTGCGGACCCCGCAGCACCGTGAATCGCTCGATCCGGGTCGGCAGGGGAATCGGTCCCCGAACCTGGGCGCCGGTCCGCTTCGCAGTGCCCACGATCTCGTTCGTCGACTGATCGAGCAGTCGATGATCGAAGGCCTTCAGCCGGATGCGGATATTTTGGCCCGCCATGGTGTTTCTCCCGTTTCCCGTGCTTTGCCGGTACTTATTCGATGATCTCGGCGACGACGCCTGCACCGACGGTGCGGCCGCCCTCGCGGATGG
>CALLQH010000213.1 GCA_938014945.1 uncultured bacterium
TGGCGCGCGTCCTTTATCCCGGCCTTGCCGATCACCCCAGCCACGAACTCGCCAAACGCCAGATGACAGGCTTCGGCGCCATGCTCGCCTTCGAGGTGAAGGGGGACGTGCACGATGCCGCCGGGGTCTGGGGCGGCACGAAGCTCATCAAGAACGCAACCTCGCTCGGCGGTCCCGAGACCCTGATCGAACACCGCCATGTCTCCGATGGTTACGCCAGTCCGGTGCCGCCCTGCATGCTGCGGCTCTCGGTGGGGCTGGAGGATGCGGCAGACCTGATCGATGACCTCGACCGGGCGCTGGGCGGCAAGGGCTCCAACCGGGCGCAGGGCAGGGGAACGAAGCTGGCGCAGGGCTTGGGCTGGGAGAGCAGGCCCCATGCCGGCGTCGTGCTGCCGATCCACTTCGCCTCGACCTATGCCACCGATCCTGCCAACTACGGCAAGCCCTATGCCTACGGGCGCGACCAGAACCCCACGGGCGAGCAGCCAGAGGCGGTGATCGCGGATCTGGAGGGTGCGGCGGAAGCCAAGCTCTTCGGCTCGGGCATGGCGGCGGCGGCGGCGGTCTTTCAGGCGCTCGCCACGGGCGACCATGTGGTGATCCAGGATTCCCTCTACTGGGGCGTGCGCGGCATGGTGAAGACCCTGCCGGCGGCATGGGGCATCGAGGCCGACTGGTTCGCCACCGGCAACCTCAACGAACTGGGCAATGCCATCCGCCCGGGCAAGACGAAACTCGTCTGGCTGGAGAGCCCGGCCAATCCCGGCATGGCGGTCACCGATATCGCTGCTGCCTGTGCCATCGCGCGGCAGGCCGGTGCGGTGAGCGTCGTCGACAACACCTTCGCCACGCCGCTGCTGACGCGCCCGCTGGAGCTGGGTGCCGACATCGTCATGCACTCGGCGACCAAGTACCTCAACGGCCACAGCGACATCATCGCCGGCGTGCTCGCCTGCCGCGAGGTGACACCTTTCTGGCAGCGCATCGCCGCCATCCGCCATCAGGCTGGCGCCATCCTGGGACCGTTCGAGGCCTGGCTGCTGATGCGCGGCCTGCGCACGATGGAACTGCGCGTGACACGGGCCTGCGAAAGCGCCATGGCCATCGCGCGCCATCTGGAAGGCCATCCCGCCGTCGAGGCCGTGCTCTATCCCGGGCTCGAGAGTTTCCCCGGCCACGACGTTGCCGCGCGCCAGATGACCGGTGGCTTCGGCGGCATGCTCTCGATCCGCGTGAAGGGCGGGGAGGCGGCCGCCAGACGCGTCTGGGCGCGCTTCAGGGTGTTCAAGATCGCCACCTCGCTCGGCGGCGTCGAAAGCTTGGTGGAGCACCGCGCCACGGTGGAGGGGCCGGACAGCCCGGTCCCGAAGGACCTGCTTCGCCTCTCCGTCGGCATCGAACATGCCGATGACCTGATCGCCGACCTGGAGCAGGCGCTCGACGGGGCCTGAAGACCCGGCCGCTGCGGGTGCCTGACAGCGCCATGCGCGTTAGGTTGCGTTCTGCCATGGCGCGGGATCGCGCCCGGCACCGGTTCGGGAGCAAGGAGGAAGTCCGTGATCGATCTCTACACCTGGAGCACGCCCAATGGCCGCAAGGTCTCCATCATGCTCGAGGAGGTCGGGCTGCCCTACAAGGTCCACCCGGTCGACATCGGCAAGGACGAACAGTTCGCGCCGGACTTCCTGAAGATCTCGCCCAACAACCGCATCCCGGCCATCGTCGATCCCGACGGCCCGGACGGGACGCCGATCAGCGTCTTCGAGTCCGGCGCCATCCTGATCTATCTCGCCGAGAAGACCGGCAAGCTGATGCCCACGGAGCCACGTGCGCGGGTTGCCGTGCTGGAATGGCTGATGTTCCAGATGGGCGGTGTGGGGCCGATGTTCGGCCAGGCCAACCACTTCATCAAGTTCGCCAAGGAAGACGTGCCCTACGGCAAGAAGCGCTACCGCGACGAGGCCATGCGTCTGCTGGGCGTCATGGACCGCCGGCTGGCGGAGGTGGAGTACCTGGCGGGCGACTACTCCATCGCCGATATCGCGACCTGGCCCTGGGTCATGCGCGCGGAGTGGTACGATACGGACTGGACGCAGTTCCCACGGGTCAAGCAGTGGTACGACACCATCGGTGCGCGGCCGGCCGTGCAGCGGGGCACTGCGGTTCCCTGAAGCGCCATACGTTGACGTGCCGCAACCCGGCCGTTAGAAGCCCCGTCCGCTTTTCCATCGCACGCCTGCATCCGCGCCCGTCCGGCACGGGTGCGCGTGGGTTCGTTCCGGCAGAAGCGGTTGCGGGAGAGGGGAGCGTTTCATGCCGGATTGTCTGGGTTTCGATTTCGGCACGACCAATTCAGTTGTCGCCCTGCCCGGTGGCGATGGCGCCCCAAGGCCTGTGGTCTTCCACGACGGCGCGGCCGAGTTCTCCGCCTTCCGCTCGGTGCTGTGCTTCTGGGAGGAGCAGGCCGGCGGCCGCCCGGATCTGTGCTCGGCGGCAGGCCCGCGCGCCATTGCGCACTTCATCGAGAACGTCGGCGATTGCCGCTTCCTGCAGTCGCTGAAGTCCTTCGCCGCCAGCCATCTCTTCCAGAACACGCGCATCTACGGGCGCAGCTTCGCCTTCGAGCAGCTTCTGGAAACCTTTCTCGCCCTGCTGCGCACGGAGGCGGGGGATGCCCTGGCGAACCTGCCAGAACGCTTCGTGCTCGGCCGGCCGGTGCATTTTGCCGGCAGCAACCCCGATGCCGCGCTGGCCCTGTCGCGTTACCGCGCGGCCATGGAGCCCTTCGGCGTGCGCGACATCCGCTTCGTCTACGAGCCGGTCGGGGCGGCATTCTACTTCGCCCGCCGTCTCAGCCAGGACGCCACGGTGCTGGTGGCCGATTTCGGGGGCGGTACCAGCGATTTTTCCATCATGCGTTTCGAGATGCGCGACGAAGGCGTGCATCCCCGGGCGCTTGCGTGGTCGGGTGTCGATGTCGCGGGCGATACCTTCGACTACCGCATCATCGACCATGTCGTGGCACCCCGTCTGGGCAAGGACAGCCATTACCGCGACTGGGGCAAGGTGCTGCCCATGCCGCGGCGCTTCTACACCTCGCTTGCCCGCTGGAACGAGCTATCGATCATGAAGTCCTCGCGCGCGCTGCGCGAGCTGCAGGAACTGCGCGAGCTCAGCGAGGAACCCGAGAAGGTCGCGGCCTTCATCGACCTCATCGAGGGCGATCTGGGCTACCGCCTCTACCGCGCGGTCTCGGAGGCCAAGGAGCGGCTGTCGACGCAGGACAGCACGGCCTTCCGCTTCGATCCCGGCGCCATGGACATCCAAGCCACGATCACGCGCGCCGACTTCGAGGGCTGGATCGCCGAGGACCTGGCGCGCCTGGGCGGCGCCGTCGATATCGCCCTGGAGCGCGCCGGCCTGGAAAACAACGCCATCGACCGCGTCTTCCTCACCGGCGGCACCTCCTTCGTCCCCGCCGTGCGCGCCCTCTTCGAGGCCCGTTTCGGTGCCGGCCGCATCGAGACCGGCGACGAACTGGTCTCGATCGCCCACGGCCTGGCCATGATCGGCGGGCGCGAGGATATCGACCTCTGGTGCGTCACGGAGGAAGGCGAGGGCGCCTGACAGCGCCGATTTGCCACAAATCGCCGTGAGACCTGCCGCGCGCGTTGACGCATCCCGATCACATCGCTACAAGCGCCGGCGGAGGGGTGGCCGAGTGGTCGAAGGCGCTCGCCTGCTAAGTGAGTATGGGGTGTTGAGCCCCATCGAGGGTTCGAATCCCTTCCCCTCCGCCATTTCTTTTTGCGCGCCGCCGCCACGCCAACCCTGCGCGCGTGGCTGCGCGTTCGGGTTTTTCCCCGGATTCCTCGCCAGACATCGCTGACTTCCCTTCATCGCACGATCTTGGCAGCGATCCTCGCACCCGCTTGAAGCGGCGCGAGGATCGCCTGATGAACGGTGACGACAGCAAGCACACCAGCGAAGACAGCGGATCCCGTCACAGTTCCGCTGGGGCGGTCGTCGCTGGCGATATCGGTCGCCACACGCCAATCCTCCTGTCATCTGCCAGCAGATCGGGCAGTGCTTCGTGCCAGTCCCGGCGATAGGGACGACCAAGCTGTACGTTGACGACGTCGTCGTGGTCGGCCCAGACCTCGTGAAGAAGGAAACGCAGCGAATCGTTCGGGTCCTCGTGCAGCATCGCGCTCCGGTAGGTCGCCTCGTGCCGCATGGCGTCAAGAACGCCCGTGATGAGGTGAAGGAACCGTTCCCGCTCACTTGGGCGCACCGTGAATTCGATGACGTATGCGATGCTCATGGCCGTCCTCCGTCGAGGAAGCCGATGACTTCCGTGATCCGCCCCTTTTCATCGAGGCGAACGACATCTGTGCCCGCCGCCACGGGCTGGTTGTTTTCGGGCGCAAGGGTCCAGGAAAACCGCACGAACGGTCCGTGACCATCCGGCGTGCCCTGAAGCGCGAACGCATGTTCGGGGAACTGTGCCCTTGCTTCTTCGATCATGTTGGCAATGCCCTCTCGGCCCTGGGCCTGCATGAGAGGGTCACGGTAGCTCGCATCCGCGCTCCAGCCTTCGAGGCGGCGCATGCGCTCGGCTTGAGATGCCGCATTCCAAAGTGCCAGATAGTCGGTGGCGATTTCGATAGGGGCTCGCATGTCGATCTCCTTCAGGTTTGCGAGCCCGAACCATGAGCGAGCGGTCGACGTTCCGCGATTACCTCCGAGGTCATGGGCAAGATACCTCTCCGATGCGATAAGAGCGCATGACGACAGTCTTCACGAAGAACACGGCGGGAGACGTGCTGCGTGACTGGCGACGGCGCCGCCGCTTCAGTCAGCTTGACCTTGCGTTGGCGGCGGATGTGTCGGCCCGGCACCTCTCCTTTGTCGAGAGTGGACGCTCCTCGGCCAGTCGCGGTTTGCTCTTGCGGCTGGCTGAGGAACTCGCGTTGCCCCTACGTGAGCGGAATCGACTGCTTCTCGCTGCCGGCTACGCTCCTCACTTCCACGAGCGCTCCTTCGAGGCACCGGACATGACGGCGGCAATGGAGGCGGTGCGGGCTGTCCTTGCCGCGCACGAACCGTTTCCCGCACTGGCCATCAACCGGCATTGGACGCTTGTCGCGGCAAACGGCGCACTGGCGCCCTTGCTTGCCGGTGTCGCGCCACATCTTCTCGAGCCGCCCGTCAACGTTCTGCGCCTATCGCTCGACCCAGACGGGCTCGCACCATCAATCCTGAACCTCGCGGAATGGCGGCATCACATTCTGGAGCGCTTGCGCCGCGATGCGGCTGCGTTCGGCGATCCTGCCCTGGAGCGTCTCCACGATGAATTGCGTCGTGTGACGTCACCCGCGGCAAGACCTGCCGCGGCCTCCTCTTCGCCGATAGACGCACGCGTTGCCGTGCCCTTGGTCCTGCGCCATCCGGCGACCGGTGAGCGACTGTCCTTCTTGTCCACGACAACGGTATTTGGCACGGCGACCGACGTCTCATTGGCGGAATTGACGCTGGAAGGTTTCTTGCCAGCCGACAACGGGACACGGATGGCGCTGACGGGCATGGCTTGAAGTATCAAAAGGACCAAAAGCTCGACAAGGGACGGTCTTGCTTTCGCTGATGGTTGCCATCTCCCGCGTCTCTGTCTTGGGAGTGCTACAGCGTGGATACAGTTCTTAGTTTCGTCGGCTTCGGCCTGCCCTTCTTCATCCATCGCGATGGTTCGCTCCGGCATGGCGGGCGCTGATGCGCCCGGCCTTGCCGGCGGCTTACCACCATGCTCATCACCAGTAGGGCGAGCCGTACCAGCCGTTGTTTTCCACCGCCATGGTCTGGCGTTCGATGGCGCGGATCTCGCGCAGCTTCAGGCGGCAGTTGCCGTAACCCTCGGTGCCGGGCACGAAGCCGAGGTTGATGCACTCCTGATGGTCGGCGGCGTCCATGTCCTGCCCGGAGACGCAGGCCGACACCGCCAAACAGAGGGCAAGGCAGGCGAGCAGTCGTTTTGCGGTCATTGTCATCCTCATCGTCCTAGAACCCCATGCCGACGCCGAATGACACGCCAAGGCCTCCGGCCGAGCGCTCCATGGCGCGGATTTCACGCAGCTTCAGCAGGCAGTCCGCGAAGGGCTCAGTATCAGGCTGGAAGCCCAGGTCGATGCACTCCTGGCGGTCGGCGGCCAGTTGCGCTTCTTCGGCCGCGCGGATCTCCGCCTCGCTGGCGCAGCCGGCGAGCAGCAAACCCACCGCCAGCATGGCAGCGAGAGGACGACAGACAGGGAACTGGAACGGCACGGGGCGACCTCCGCGTCGCTGGACGCTGCAAGGGAAACGTATCGGCCGGGGCGGAGTTGCCGATGCGCGCGGCCATCGCCAGCATGACAGGGCGGCGGCCGTTGGCAAGAGAGCCCGGGCGGCTGCCGGGTCGGTCAGGTCTCCATGAAGGCGTTGCGATAGGCCATCGGAGTCGTGTGGTAGCGGCGGGAGAACTGGCGCGTCAGGTGGGCCTGGTCGCAGAAGCCGCACTGGCCGGCGATCTGCTTGGTCGGCACCAGGGTTTCGCGCAGCAGGTCGCTCGCCCGCTCCAGGCGGCGGTCCAGCACATAGGCATAGGGTGTCGTGCCCGTGGTCCGGCGGAAGTAGCGCGCGAAGGTGCAGGCCGTCATGTTGATCTCCGCGGCGATGTCGCGCAGGCACAGCGGTTCGTGCAGGCGCGCCTCGATGTAGTCCAACACCTTGCGCTTCTGCGCCTCGCTCAGCTGACCGCGCTGGGAGAGGCTGCGGAAGCCGATGTCGGCATACCTGCGCAGCAGGTGGATGACGAGCTGGCGGGCCACGGCCTCGACGTAGAGTTCGCTGCCCATGCCGCCTTCGGTCGCCTCCCTGGCGATCATGTCGATCGCGGCGGTCATGACCTGGTCCTCTGTACGCAGCACGTCGGCGAAATCGATCGAGGCGGCGGCACGGCCCGAGACCTCGGAGACAACCTCGAAGACGAAACGTTCGGTGAGATAGATGTGGGTCACCTCCACGTCCTGGGTCCAGAACCAGTGGGAGGTCTGCGATCGCGTCAGCAGGGAGACGGCGCCGGGGCCGCAGGTGGTGCGCGTCCACTTGTCGCCGAAGGTGCGCTGCATGGGCGTCACGCCCTGCTGGTAGGAGACCAGCAGGTAATCCCGCATCGGCGGAATCTCGACGTCCTGGCCATGGTAGGCGTAGGTCCGCAGGGAGAACCCGTCCCAGCCCAGACCGCCGCTGTCGGCCAGGACCTTGCCTGGCACGTAGACCGGCAGTGTTTCGGGCGCAATAAGCTCCATCGCTCGCGCTCCTATCCCAACATGTTCACCACCGCCGTGCCTCTGGCGCCCTCGGCGGCGCTCTGCAACATGACGACCTGCCTGCAGCAGCAGACCGAGTGGATCAGCGACTGCATCGCCTACATCCGCGCCAACGACAAGGCGGTCATCGAGCCGACCGCCGAAGGCGAGGAGGTCTGGGTGCAGCATCACGATGCCACGGCGAATGCTACACTGATCTCCAAGACCGACTCCTGGTACCTGGGCAGCAACATTCCGGGCAAGCCGCGCCGCGTCCTTTCCTACTGCGGGGGCGTCGGCACCTATCGGCAGAAATGCGCCGATGTGGCGGGAGCCGGTTACGAGGGCTTTGCCCTGCGCTGAACACTGGCGAGGGGGCGGCGTCGTCCGATGCCGTCCCTTACGCCTCCACGCTTTCCAGGAGAACAACCGATGAATACGGACAGCCTGACCAAAAACCTCGACGGCATCCTCAAGGGGGTGACCGGCGGTGAAACCGCGGCGCGCGTACCTGGCGTCGTCGCCATGGTGACCGACGCCGATGCGAACATCTACGAGGGCGCGATGGGCGTGCGCGATCTTGCCACCGGCACGGCCATGACGCCCGACACGATCTTTGCCATCTTCTCGACGACCAAGGCAATCGGCGGTACGGCCGTCCTGCAGTGTGTCGAGGAGGGCCTGCTCGATCTTGATGCGCCGGCCCGCACCTATGCGCCCGAGATCGGCGAACTGCAGGTGCTCGACGGTTTCGCCGCCGACGGCAGCCCGCGCCTGCGGGCACCGAAGTCCGAGATCACGACGCGCCAGCTCATGCTGCATACCGCCGGCTTCGGCTACGACTTCTTCAACGAGAATTACCTGCGCCTTGCCACCGAACACGGTCAGCCTTCGGTCGTGACCTGCACGAAGGCGGCGCTGAAGACGCCGCTGCTCTTCGATCCCGGCACGAAATGGGAATACGGCACAAGCGTCGACTGGGCCGGCCAGGTCGTCGAGGGCATCCGCGGCCAGCGCCTGGGCGCGGTGCTGAAGGAACGGGTCTTTGATCCCCTGGGCATGAACGACACCGCCTTCACCCGCAGCGATTCCATGAAGGCCCGCACCGCGACCATCCACGCCCGCGGTGAGGACGGTTCCCTGACGCCCATGGAATTCGCCCTGCCGGACGATCCTGAGGTCGACTGCGCCGGCCACGGCCTCTATGCCACTATCGGCGACTACATGAAGTTCATCCGCATGTGGCTCAACGACGGCACCGGTGCCAACGGCCGCGTGCTCAAGCCCGAGACGGTCGCCATGGCCGTGCAGAACGGCCTCAAGCCGCCACAGAAGGTCGCCATGCTGCCCGGCGTCATCCCGGCGCTTTCCAACGATGCGGAGTTCTTTCCCGGCCTGGAGAAGGGCTGGTCCTACAGCTTCATGACCAACGAGAAGGAAGCGCCCACCGGGCGTCCGGCGGGCGCCATCGGCTGGGCGGGGCTTGCCAACCTGTTCTACTGGATCGACCGCCAGAACGGCATCGGCGGTTTCTGGGCGACCCAGATCCTGCCCTTCGGCGATGCCGCTTCCTTTGGCGCCTACATGGGCTTCGAAAGCGCGGTCTACGACGCCATGGGCCAGTCCCGCGCGGCCTGAGCCGTTTCCTGCCGGCCCGGGCCATGACGTCCGGGCCGGTTCCTGCCTGCCGACGGGCGCTGACGCCTGGGCCGTGCTGGCCTAACATGGGCCTCCCACACGCGGCAGGTGACGTGACATGGCCAGGGCGATGCGCCGGACCCTGAGGATCGTTTCCATCGCAGGCGTCTTGCTGGCGATGACGCTGCTCGATCTGGGCCG
>CALLQH010000214.1 GCA_938014945.1 uncultured bacterium
GGCGGCGGGCAGATGGGCCATCCGCACGAACAGCGGCCCCTGCGGATCGGAAAGCCAGCCCGGCACCTTCTTCAGCATGCCGGGCATCCCGAGCGGCACGACCGAACCCGGGCAGATGCCGCCCGCATTGCCGAAGGAGCAGCGGTTGCCCGGTTCGTCCTCGTCGATCACGGTCACGTCGTGACCTTCGCGGATCAGCCAGCTTGCCGCGCAGATGCCGACGATACCGGCGCCGATGATGGTGACCGGGCCGCCCTGGGGTGCGGTCCCGGGCGTGCTGTCAGGGGGCATTCTTGGCGGGTGCTCCCGCGCGCAGCGCCTTGATGGTGTTGGCGGCAGACCACTGGATCAGGCGCAGGTCCGACAGGATCGTGATGAAGGTGTAGCCCGCCTTCTGCATCTTCTTTGCATAGGCGACCGATCCGGTATGGATGCCCCCGGGAATGCCGTGGTGCTTGCAGCGCGCGGCGATGTGCTTGATCGCCTTCATCACCTTGGGGAATTCGGGATCGAAGCCCGCGGCGTGGCCGAGACTTACCGAAAGATCCGAGGGACCGACGAAGATGCCGTCCAGTCCCGGCGTGGTGAGGATCTCGTCGAGGTTGTCGACGGCCTGGGCGGTCTCGATCATGGCGATGGCGAGCACCGTCTCGTTGGCTTTCACGATGTAGTCGGAGCCCGCGTACATCGCGGCACGAATGGGGCCCACGCTGCGGTAGCCGTCGGGGTGATAACGGCAGGCACCGATGAAACGTTCGGCCTCCTCGCGGCTGTTGATCATGGGGCAGATGATGCCCATGGCCCCGGCATCCAGCAGCTTCTGTATCATCACCGGTTCGTTCCACGGGCAGCGCGCCAGCGGCGTCGTGTCCGTCTGGGTGATCGCCTGGAGCATCACCACCGCATCGGAATAGTCGATGAGGCCATGCTGCAGGTCGATGCAGACGCTGTCCCAGTCCTGGCGCGCCATGACCTCGGCGTTGACGCTGCTGGGGCAGGCGATCCAGCCGTTGAACACGGTGCCGCCCTTGCTCCAGATGGTCCTGACCTTGTTCTCGATCATGTCGTTCTCCTTCTTTGTGTCGTCTGGCGCGGTGCCGGCGGTCATAGCCCCATGATCGCGTCCGAGGCCTTCTCGGCAATCATGATCGTGGGCAGGTTGGTGTTGCAGCTGGGCACGCAGGGCATGATCGAGGCGTCGACCACGTGCAGGCCCTCGACGCCGATGACGGCGCAGCCCGGATCGACCACGGCGTGCGGGTCGTCAGCCGCGCCCATGCGGTTGGTGGCGCTGGCATGCCAGCTGCCGCAGGCCTTCTCGCGCACCCATTCGGTGAGGCCCTGGGGATCGTTGATCAGGCTGTGGATGTCGATGCCGGGGCTGACATGGCGTTCCATCATCCAGCGCCGGGTCGGCGGGAAGTCTAGCATCAGCGCGGCGGCCTTGGTCTGCAGCCAGTTGGAGGTGCTGACCACGGCCAGATCGCGCGCCTTCTCCGAGAAGGTCGAGGGGAACAGGCCGTGCAGGCCCCGGGAAACCTCCGGGCGCGTCATGATGCGATAGGAAAAACGCACCGCATCGACCAGGCGGTCGAGGTCGCGGCTGTCGCTGAACTGGTTGAAGTGGATTTCCGGCTCGACCGTAGGGTCGGGTGAGGCGAGCTTCACCTCGCCTTCCGAAAAGGTCTTGTTGACCACGATGACGAGGCCCGCCAGCAGGTGGCCCAGGGGATGCCAGCCGCCCCGGCCGTTGGCGATGAGGAACATGTCGCCTGCCGGGCAGTCGCCGTGACCGGAGGAGTAACGCATGCCCATGTGAATGTGGCGGCGCATGCCGGCAGGCATCCGCCAGCTGCGCTGGACATGGCCGATCAGGGTGCAGGTGGGATGGTCCTGCAGGCCCTGGCCGACGCCGGGCCGGTCGGCAATCACATCGATGCCCATGTCGGCCAGATGACGCCCCGGACCGATGCCCGAACGCATGAGCATTGGCGGGCTGTGAAAGGCGCCGCAGCACAGAATCACGTCGCGCGCGGCAACATGGCTCTTCTCGCCGCCGCGGACGATGGCAACGCCCGTGGCGCGCCGGCCCTCGAAGGTGACGCGCTCGACCATGACCTGGGGCCAGATCTCCAGGTTCGGCCGCGCCCGCGTCCTTTCATCCAGATAGGCGATGGCGGTGGAGACGCGGGTACCGTCGCGCGCGCCGCCGGGCCGGTTGTTGATTGCCATGGGAAAGAGACCGTCGCCGAACTCCGCGTTGTGGTCCTCGAGCTCTCTGACCCCTTCGGCCAGCATCGCCTTGCGTGCGGCCTTTGCGAAACCCGGCCACTCGGGCTCGCGGATGCGCCGGATCGGGAAGGGGCCTTCCCTGCCGTGCAGCGGGCCGTCGTAGTCGAGGTCGGTCTCGGCGCGCTTGAAGTAGGGCAGCACCTCCTCGAAGGACCAGCCTTTGGCGCCGCGCGCCGCCCACTCGTCGTAGTCGGAAGGGTTGCCGCGGATCGCCATCATGCCGTTGATGCTGGAGCCGCCGCCCATCAGGCGCGCCTGCTCGTAGCGGCGCCGCACGAAGGGCCGGTTGCCGCGCAGAGCCTCGTAGTCGACGCGCAGGTCGCGCCAGTGCCAGGCGCTGTTGAAGTAGGCGATGCTGGGATAGGCATCGAGCACCGCGGCGGGCACCTGCCCCGGCGGCGTGTCGGCGCCTGCCTCCAGCAACAGGACACGGCGGCCGGGATCGGCCGAAAGCCGGTTGGCGAGCACCGCGCCCGCCGAGCCGCCGCCGACGATGACGTGGTCCCAGGTCACCGGCACAGGAAACCGGCCGCGAGCGGATCGGCGTCCTCCACCACCAGCGTCGAATAGGCGCTGAGAAAGGCCTCGCCGTTGATGCGGGGAACGATGCCTTCGTCCGTCGTCTCCTCGATGCGGCAGATGTAGCGCGTGCCGAGGATGCCTTCGGCGACAAAGGTCTCGCCGACGTCGAGCAGGCCGCCGGCATGGAGCGCGGAAAGCCGCGCGCTGGTGCCGGTGCCGCAGGGCGAGCGATCGAACTTGTGGGCCTCCAGCACCACCAGGTGCTGCGCCCTGCCGCGGCCGAGATCGCGGTAGAACAGCACGGACCCCGCGGGCTCCGGCAGCTCGGCATTGACCGCCTGCTTGATCGCCGCGGCCTTGCGGCAGAGCTCCCCGGCGCGGTCCGGTTCGATGGAAAGCCCCAGAGCGTCGGCATCGACCAGGGCGAAACGTCCCCCGCAATAGGCGACCTGCAGGTCGATGCTGCCCAGCCCGTCGACCGCCACGGTCATGGCCGGCACTTCCAGGCGGGCGGGCACGTTGCGGATCGAGGCGGTGATCGCACCGTTCTGGGCGCGGCTGACGCCCACGGTGACGATGCCTGCCGGGGTCTCCAGGGTGAAGCTCGTGGCTTGCTCACCGAGCATCACCTGGCCGCTGGCGACCAGGGTCCGCGCAAGGCCGATGGTCGCGTGGCCGCACATGTCCAGATAGACGTAGGAGGAGATGAAAAAGGCGCCGAAATCGGCCGCACTGCTTTCGGTCAGGATGGCGCCGACCATGGCGGCATGGCCGCGCGGCTCATGCAGCAGCTGCGGGCGCAGGTGATCGAGCCGATTGCGGAAATCGTCACGGCGTTCCAGAACGCTGGCGCCGCGCACCGGCGGCAGGCCGCCCAGGATGGCGCGGGTGGGGTGGCCGGCGGTGTGGGTGTCGATGACCTGATAGGTCGCCATGAACGTGCCGTGTGCCTTCCCCGCGCCTACTGCGCCGCCATCTGGCCGAGGTCCGGGCCGAAGGCCTTGAGGTCGCCGACCTCTGCCTCGACCATGGGCAGGACGTCACGCACGAAACGTTCCATGGAGCGGCGCGCCGCAGTCCCCTCGATGTTGCCCGACTGCATGAAGCAGCTGTAGTGGCTCGGCCGCACGGCCTTCAGCTCGGCAATCATACGCTCGGCGACGGTCTCGGCGTTGCCCATGGGCAGGATGTCGCGGATCTGTTCGGGCGTGGGCTCGCCCTCGTACGGCTGGGCCACCAGCTCGAAGCCATTGAGCTTCTCGTAATTGCCGCGGAACGCCATGACCAGGCGGGCGGTGTAGAGGGACTGGGCAGCGGCATGGAGCGCCTCGTCGGGATCGTCGGTGACGAAGACGCTACGCTGCATGCCGAAGGGCACGTCGCTGCCCTGCCAGCCCGCCTTGCGGAACTGCTCCACGACGTGATTCTTCACCTTCAGCATCACCTCCACCGGCTGGCCGCCGACCGTGGCGATGGGCGTGTAGCCGCGCCGGCAGGAACGCTCCAGATAGGCCGGTTCGTTGCCCGCGATGTAGACGCGGGGATTGTCCTGCATCATGCGCACGCCGATGGGCGTGGGCGGAATGTGGAAGTGTTTGCCCTCATAGGTCACCTGGCCGGTTTCCAGGGCCATCTCCAGGATGTCCATGAACTCGTGGGTGATCGCCCAGTTCTCCTTCAGGTCGACGCCGAAGCGGTCGAACTCGTAGCCCTGATAGCCCGAGCCCAGGCCGATCACGGCGCGACCGCCCGAAAGGATGTCGAGCATGCCCAGTTCCTGGATGACGCGCATGGGATGGTAGAGCGGCGTCACCAGAACGGCGGCGCCCAGCGCGATGCGGCTGGTCACGCCCGCGCAGTGGCCGGCCATCATCAGCGGCGAGGGGCACATGCAGTAATTGCCGAAGTGGTGCTCGGCGAACCAGGCGACGTCGAAGCCGCCGGCCTCGGCATCCTTCACCAGGCCGATGGTGTCCTCGTAGATCGTGCTGGGCGCGCGCGTGGTATCGCGCAGCGGCATCAGAGAGAAAAGTCCCAGTTCCATCGTTCAGGCTCCTCGCGGGCGGTCCCGCCTCAATCGTCGTCAACCAGCAGGGTGTCTTCTGCGCGCCATGATGCAAAGACCGTGGCGCCGATGTCGAACATCTCGATGCCGCGCACCGAGGGCGTGCGCTGGGTGATGATGCAGTCGGGCGCCAGTTCGACGCGGTAGCGCAGGCTGCCGGCGGTATAGGTCGCATCCACCACCCTGCCCTGCAGCACATTGTCGTGTTCGGGCCGGCTCGATGTCAGCGCCACCGCCTCCGGGCGGACGCAGACGCAATGGCCCTCGTGGCCCTGCGTTGCCGCGCAGACCAGAGAGAAGCCGTGGCGCGTGGCGATCAGCGAACCCCCGGCGTGGGGCGATACGCTCTCGATGTCGAAGATGTTGGCCTCGCCCAGGAAACTGGCCACGAAGCGGGCCACGGGATGTTCGTAGAGATCGCGCGGCGAGCCGATCTGCACGATGCGGCCGTGGTTCATGATGGCGATGCGGTCCGACATGGCCGCCGCCTCGGCCTGATCGTGGGTGACATAGAGCACGGTGGAGCCGAGCACGGTCTGGAACTGCTTGACCTCGTCCTGCATGGCCTCGCGCAGGTTCTTGTCGAGCGCGGAGAGCGGCTCGTCCATCAGCAGCATCAGGGGGTCGTAGACGGCCGCGCGGGCGAGTGCGATGCGCTGCTGCTGGCCGCCCGAAAGCTGGCCCGGCTTGCGCTGCGCCATCTCCTCGAGCTGGACCAGCTTCAGCATCTTCTTCACCCGCTCGGCGATCTCCGCCCTGGGCGTCTTCCGCATGCGCAGGGGAAAGCCGATGTTCTGGGCGACCGTCATGTGGGGGAAGAGGGCGTAATTCTGGAAGACCATGCCGATGTTGCGCTGGAACGGCGGCTCACCCACCACGTTGCGCCCGTCGATCACGATCTGCCCCGATGTCGGCGGCACATAGCCGGCGGTGACGCCCAGCAGGGTTGTCTTGCCCGAGCCGCTGGGGCCGATGATGGAGAAGAACTCGCCCGCCTCGATCGTCAGACTGGTCGGGCGCAGGGCTTCCACCGCGCCGTAACGCTTCGAGATGTCGATGTATTCGATTCTAGCGCCTTGGCCGCTCATGACTTGCTTGCCTTGGATAGACGGCGCTGCAGCAGGGCCACGGCGCCGAACAGGAGGAAGGAGATGCAGAGCACCAGGGTGGTGGCCGCCGCGATGATCGGGGTGACGTACTGGCGCAGGTCCTCCCACAGCAGGCGGGGCAGGGTCCGCGTCTCCGGGCTGGTGAGGAAGAGGGCGATGATCAGTTCGTCGAAGGAGAAGGTGAAGGCCAGGATCCCGCCCACGATCACGCCGACGCGGATCATCGGGAAGGTGACGTGCCAGAAGGTCGACCACCAGCCCGCACCCAGGGTCATGGCGGCGTACTCGTAGGCCGGGTGGTAGTTCTTCAGCGATGCCGCGACCGTGATGAAGACGAGCGGAATGCAGATCACCGTGTGGCCGAGGACCACGCCGGGATAACTGCCGGCCAGGCCGAACTTGGCCATGATCGGATAGAGGCCGATCGCCAGGATGATCTGGGGCAGCATCAGCGGGGCGATGACGACGGCCGACATCGGCCGCGCGCCGAAGAAGCGCCCGCGCACGACGCCCAGCGCGGCAAGCGTACCCAGTGTCGTCGACAGCAGGGCGACGGGCACGCCGATCTTGATGCTGTTCCAGAACGCCTGGGGATAGTCGTGGCGCTCCAGCATCGTCTGGTACCACTGCACCGACCAGCCCGGTGGCGGGAAGGACAGGTAGGACTTCGAGGAGAAGCTCATCGGCACGATCACGAAGGTCGGCATGATGAGATAGATCAGCACCGCCACCGTGAAGGCGACGAGGAAGACACGGGCGAGCCGCCCTGAGCTGTTCCAGGTCATCAGTCGAGCACCCCGCCGCCGCCGGCCCTGCGTGAGACGCGGTCATAGACGACATAGAGGCAGGCCGTGACGATCAGCAGGATCGAGGCCAGCGCGCTGGCGAGCTCCCAGTTCACGGTGATCGAGACCTGCTGTTCGATCAGCACCGCGACCATCATGTTCTTGGCGCCGCCCAGCAGGGCGGGCGTGATGAAGAAGCCGAGCGAGGTGATGAAGACCAGCGCCACGCCGGCGCTCACCCCGGGCATCGAGAGCGGCAGGTAGACATGCCAGAAGGCGCGGATCGGGTTCGCACCCAGCACGCCCGCGGCGCGCATGTAGCTCGGATCGATGTTGCGGAAGGCGCTGATCAGCGGCAGCAGCATGAAGGGCAGCATGATGTGCACCATGCCGATGTGGACGCCGATGTTGTTGTGCATGAAGCGCAGCGGCGCATCGATGACGCCGAAGTTCAGCAGCATGTCGTTGATCACGCCCTTGCGCTGGAACAGCACCATCCAGGCGTAGGTGCGGATCACGGTGCTGGTCCAGAAGGGCACCAGGATGAGGGCGAAGGCGACCTGCAGCCAGCTTCCCTGCAGGCGCGCAACGAGCGCCGCCACGGGATAGGCGATCAGCAGGCAGAGGACCGTCACCGTGGTGGCGACCTGGAGGGTGTAGCCCAGGACCTGGATGTAGGAGGAGCGTTCGAAGACGGTGAGGTACTGGAAGAAGATGCCGTCGCCGCCCTCGAAGCTCCTCAGCACGACGCCGGCCAGCGGCCAGATGAAAAACACCGCCAGAAAGAGCACCGGCAGCGAGAGAATCACGAAGTAGCCACGGGCCGGACTCCATATCCGGCCCGTGGTTTCGCGCGGCGCGGTGTCCTGCGAGGTCATCGCGGGAGAACCTTGCCTGTCTTCGTGCCGGCGATCAGGAGAGCAGCCACTCGTTGAAGCGGTTGATCACCTCTTCGCCGTGTTCGGCCCAGAAGTCGAAGTCGGACCACACGCCCTTGCCGATGTTCTCCTCCGAGCTCGGCAGCAGCGGCAGCCGCTCGGCGGGGATGTACTGCAGGGCGGCCGGCACGACCGGGCCGTAGGGGATGTTCATCGAATAGACTGCCTGCAGCTCGGGATCGAGCGTGTGGGCGATGAACTCCTGGGACCACTTGGAATTGGGCGTGCCCTTGACGATGCACCATGAGCCCGAG
Organism: uncultured bacterium; assembly: GCA_938014945.1. GTDB lineage: Bacteria > Pseudomonadota > Alphaproteobacteria > SP197 > SP197 > CALGGB01. Next base: position 7,966 of record CALLQH010000214.1, read on the forward strand.
ACGAAGAGCGCATCGTTGAAGGTGTAGTTCACCGGCGCGCCGTCGACCTGGGGCTGATAGACGCGGCCGTTCCAGGTCGAGCCGATGTCGCTTTCGCCGTCGATCAGGTACTGCGCCGACTGGCCGCCCGACTCCCACCAGATGAGGTCGTCGCGGATCTTGTCGAGCGCGGCGAGCGCCCGGTCGACGTCGATGGGATAGATCGCGTCCTTGGCCACGCCGTCGCCCATCAGGGCGACTTCCATGGTCTGGAAGGCCTGCTTCCACAGGCTGCGGATGCCCGGGCGGCCCGCCACATCCCACATCGAGGTCCAGTTCTCGGGTGGGTTGTCGCCATAGGCGTCGGTGTTCCAGGCCATGACCTTGGCCGCGACCTCGGCATAGACGTGGTCGTCCTTGGCCGCCTGGGGAATGACAGAGGCGCGATCCGAGAGGCTCCAGTCGATCGGCTCCAGCCAGCCGTTGTTGCCGGCGACGGGCGCCTCGGCGGCATCGATGTTGAGCACGTCCAGATCGACGTTGTCGGCCTCGATCATCGACTTGATCTTGGCCAGACCCGCATAGGGCGCGGTGATGATCTTGATGCCGGTCTTCTCGGTGAAGGTATCGAAGTAGGCGACCTTGTAGGCTTCGTCGAGCGCGCCGCCGCCCGAGGCGATGACAAGCTGGTCGGGCTTGGACTGGGCGATGGCCGGGAAGCCGAAGCTGCTTGCCGCGCCGATCGTGGCGATGGCGCCGGCGCCCTTGAGAACACTTCGGCGGCTGTGGCCGCCGGCGATCACGGCATTCTTCCTCTTACGGATGGTCATGACATTCCTCTCCTCTGGATGAGACGTGATGTGCCGCACGGTCATGCCCCCGGCTGACCGGGCGATGGCCCGGCCCTGTGCTGGTTGACCGTGAACGGGAGTTGCGCCACCGCACGGCGGTGGACGGGAAAGCTGGATGTACGATCGCGGGCTGATGGCCCAAAGGGGATGCAGGCGCCGACACTGCGTCTAACCCGGATGCCCTGGTCACGCCTCTGGTCCCTCCCCAACAAACTGCGCCGTTGCGGATCGTGAATGTCCGCGTCAGGCGTCGTTCCGTTGTGGCGCATGCCGGCTTGGGACCGGTTCTTCATGACTGGCGTCACAGGGCAAAGTGTTCGGCAGGCAGACAAGCGTTGTCAAGATTCGCGTCTTGTTGTCGAATAATGACAATCGAGGAGGCGCATT
>CALLQH010000215.1 GCA_938014945.1 uncultured bacterium
CACTCACCCGCAGGCTGCCGGCGATCTGCTCGCCATCGACGGCGGCAACCAGCGGATCGATCACCAGCTCGCCCCCGGCCAGGCGCAGGGGTACCTGCATTGCGCTCAGCACCAGCCCGGCAAGCTCATGGCGCGCGATGGTCAGGTCGAGGTCGAGATCGATACCCTCCAGGGTCTCATAGGGCACGGCGCGCGCAAGCAGTTCGGCGGCGTCGATGCTGCCGCCGTCACCGCCCTGGGGCAGTGTGGTCAGGTCCAGCCGGCCGGCGATCGCCGTGGGGCTGGCGGCAAGATCGGCCGTGACGTCGCCCAGGGCTTCAAACGTGCCGACGGATATCTGGAGTTCCGATACCGCGATCCGGCTGAAATCCGCATCGACATGAGCCGCCAGTGTGAAGGGGTCTTCGATGCCGCTGGACAAGCCAAGGGCGTCGAGCAGGCTGTCGAGGTTGGGTCCTTCGGCATGCAGGGTGAGATCGGCGGCGGGATCGTTTGTCAGGCTCTTCAGGATCCCGCTGGCACGCGCCGTATTGGCATCCTGAGCCAGCGTGATCTCGACCGGCCAGGACTGGCCGGCCAGCAGGGTCTCCAGGCCCTGGCCGGCGAGGGCCAGATCGAACGCTGCGCCGCGGTAGGACAGATCGGCCGTCAGTTCCGTGGCGCTGCCCCGGTTTGCCTCCAGGGTGAGCATGCCGATCGTCAGCGGCAGGTCGCTTTCGCCTGCCTCGATCGTGACATCTGCAAGGCTGACGGTGAACCGGTCCGCAAGGAAGGAGAGATCGGCCGGTGCTGGCTGATCGCCGACGGGCTGTTCGGCGGCCGCGCCGCTTCGGGCGAACGACGCGGTCCTGACGATCACCTGACGCAGAGCGATGCGGGAGAGGACGATCTCGCCCCGCCACAGGACGGAGGGATCCAGCCGGACCATGATGCGTTGGGCCTCGGCGGCCGGTGGTGTGCCAACGGCACCGGCGATGCTGACGCCTTCGGCGACCAGGGCCGGGCCCTTGTTCCAGCCCAGGGTGAGGTGGCCCTCGATGGTGACGTCGCGGTCCAGCGCCTCGCTCAGGCTACTGGCGATGGTTGGCCGCAGGGCATCGGCGCCCAGCATCACGAGGGCAAGCACGGCCACCAGGGCCAGGCCGGCAATGCCGGCGGCGGTCCAGGCGCACCAACGTACGGATCGTCTCACGCTACCTGCGCCTCCCCTCGTTGTTGCTGTAGCTTATGCCGCGGAACCCGTCTTGGGCCACCGGGCCTGCGCTGTCTCCGCAAGAGTTGCCCGATGGGGCCGGGATGGGGCATCAGGGATCGACACGACAGGAAAGCGGCAGACCATGAAGATCGTCTACAGCGCCGAACACGTACGCCACGATCCCAAGAGTTTCATGGTGCGGGGCCGCATCGGCCCGGCGTCCGAAGTGCCACGGCGCGCCGAGGTGCTGCTCGATGCGGTGCAGGGCGGCGGCCACGACATCGTCGATCCCCGTGTCCATGACGGCAGCGCGCGCGGACGGGTCCACAGCCCGGATTATCTCAGTTTCCTGGAAACCGCCCATGCCCGCTGGAGCGAATTGCCCGGCGCCGGCGAGGAGGTGATGGGCAATGCCTTTCCCGGCCGCCCGAATGCCCTGCGGCCGCGTCATATCGTCGGTCAGGCGGGTTACCATCTGGGCGACGGTGCCTGCCCCCTGGGGAGCGAGACCTGGCAGGGGGCGCTGGCCTCCAGCGAGGTCGCGCTGACGGCGGCGGACCTGGTGCTGGAGGGCGAGAAGGTCGCCTATGCGCTGTGTCGCCCGCCGGGCCATCATGCCTTCCGCGACATGGCCGCGGGCTTCTGCTTTCTCAACAACGTGGCGATTGCCGCCGAACATATGCTGCCGACCTTTGCGCGGGCCGCGGTGCTCGATATCGACATCCACCACGGCAACGGCACCCAGGCGGTGTTCTGGGAGCGCGACGACGTGCTGTTCGTCTCGATTCATGCCGACCCGGCGGATTTCTATCCCTGGTTCTGGGGCGATGCCGGCCAGCGGGGCGGTGGCCAGGGTACGGGCTTCAACATCAACCTGCCCCTGCCGCTGGGGACACAGGACGGCCTGTGGCTGGAAACACTGGATTCGGCACTGGCGCTGATCGGCCGATTCGCGCCGGGCGTGCTGCTGGTCTCGCTGGGGCTGGACGCCCAGGAGGGCGATCCCGTGGGCGGCTTCCGTGTCACCACCGACGGCTTCGCCCGTGCGGGCGAGGCGCTGGGCGCGTTCGCGCGGGCGCGGGACCTGCCGACCGTGCTGGTGCAGGAGGGCGGCTATCTCTGCGACAACCTGGGGCGCAACCTGGCGGCCACGCTTGCGGGCTTCGAGACGGGACGGGGCTAACCTCTTGATCTGAAACGAAAACGGCGGCCCAAGGCCGCCGCTGACGCAACAGAAAACGAAATCGGGTTCAGCCGATGCCCAGATTGGCGAAACGCTTGTTGAAGCGCGCCACCTGACCCTCGGCGTCCAGCATACGCGCCGAACCGCCGGTCCAGGCCGGGTGGGACTTGGGATCGATGTCGAGAGTCATCGTGTCCCCAGCCTTGCCCCAGGTGGAGCGGGTGGTGAACTGGGTACCGTCGGTCATGACGATATTGATTTCGTGGTAGTCAGGATGGATGTCGCTTTTCATAGCGCGGCCTCCGCAAACAAGGCGCGCCTTATAGGCCCGCACCGGTCCAAGGGCAAGCCCGCAGGAAGGGCGATCTTTACGGCCCCGAGGGGCCGGCGCGCTTGGCGCAGGCAAGCCCCGCTGATATAGGGGCCAACGTGCTGACCCCGCGACGAAAATCCGACACCGGCAACGGTTCCAGGGATGCGAACGAACGGCCCAAAAGCCGCAACTTCGCCGATCTGCGTCAGCTTGCCCGTTATCTCCGGCCCTACAAGCTGCAGGTCGCCGGGGCCCTGGTCGCCCTGGTGGTGGCCGCGGGCACGGTGCTGGGCCTGGGCGCCGGGCTGCGCGCGCTGGTCGATGACGGCCTCACCCAGGGTGACACGGCGCTCCTCGATCATGCGCTGATCGCGCTGCTGGGCATCGTCGTGCTGCTGGCCTGCGCCAGCTACGGGCGATTCTTCCTGGTTTCCTGGATCGGCGAGCGGGTGGTGGCCGACCTGCGGCGCGATGTCTTCTCGCGCGTGCTGGTCCAGCCGCCGGCTTTTTTCGAGACGGTGCGCACGGGCGAGGTGCTCTCGCGCCTGACGACCGACACCTCTGTCCTGCAGACGGTGGTGGGCTCGAGCCTTTCCATGGCGCTGCGCAACGTGCTGCTGCTGATCGGCGGCACGGTGATGCTGGCGGTGACCAGCCCGAAGCTCACCGGCATCGTCTTCCTGCTGGTGCCGGTGGTGATGGTGCCCATCATCGTCTTCGGCCGCAGGGTGCGGCGCATGTCGCGTCTGTCGCAGGACCGCATTGCCGACGTCGGCCATCGTATCGACGAGACCCTCAACGGCATGGCGACGGTCCAGGCCTTTGCCCAGGAGCAGGCCGAAGGCAGGCGTTTCGGCGCGGCGGTCGAAGATGCCTTCGAGGTCGCCGTGCAGCGCATCCGGGCGCGCGCCATGCTCACGGGCACGGTCATCCTGCTGGTCTTCGGCGGCATCTCCGGCGTGCTGTGGATGGGCGGGCACGATGTGCTCGCCGGGCGCATCAGCGGCGGCGATCTCGCCGCCTTCGTCTTCTACGCCGTGGTGGTGGCGGGTTCCGTCGGCGCCATCAGCGAGGTCTATGGCGACCTGCAGCGGGCCGCGGGCGCGGCCGAGCGGCTGGTCGAACTGCTCAATGCACAGCCCGCCATTGCAGCGCCGGCCGATCCCGTGGAACTGCCGGGGCCGGTGCCCGGCGCCGTGGCGATGGAGCAGGTGCGCTTTGCCTATCCCGCCCATCCCGAGACGGCGATCCTCGACGGCTTCGATCTCGACGTCGCGCCGGGCGAGACGGTGGCCCTGGTCGGCCCGTCCGGCGCCGGCAAGAGCACGGTCTTCCGTCTGCTGCTGCGCCTCTACGATCCCGAACAGGGCGTGGTCAGTGTC
>CALLQH010000216.1 GCA_938014945.1 uncultured bacterium
GTGTCGCGCCGCCGGATCGTGCTGACACTGCCGTCCTCGCCGACCATCACGGCGGCGGGACGCAGGCGCCCGCAATAGTGGTTGGCCATCTCGATCTGGTAGGCGCCGGTATCGAGGATGGCGATGGTGTCGCCCGGACCGGTGGCGGCGGGAAGCTCGCGGAACGGCGGCATGTGCACCAGCTTGCGGCGCAGCAGCGCCTCGTGCTGCTTCAGCGCCGGTTCAGCGGCGAGCAGCGCAGCGAGCTTGGACTCGCCCTCCATGTCGAAAAACACGTCGATGGAGTCACAGAGCGGCCCGACCACGCGCATGGGCGCGGTTTCGGTATCGGCGGCACGGTTGGCCGTCACCATGTGGAAGTACCAGCCGAAGCCCGACTCCGGCAGAACGCTGTAGCCGGTGTCGAGATAGAGCCAGCGGGTGCCGGCGCGCTCCTTGATTCCCTCGACCGAGGCCAGACACACCGCTGCGTTGGAGGTCATCGCGCGGCCCGGTTCGGTGAGAATCTCGATCTCCCCACCCAGCGCATCGGTCAGGATCGGCGCGGCGGTGGCGGCGACGTCGTTGACGTCGACATGGCTGTGGAAATAGCCGATCTCGGGCGCCTGATCGTCGTACTTCACGTAGTTGATCGGAAAACCGCCACCGATGTTGACGTGGCTGAAGTCGCCGGGGAAGCGGGCGCGAATGGCGCCGCCCTGGCGCGCGACGTAACGGGCCGCCTCGGCGTAAAGGCCAAGGTCGGTCATCTGCGAACCGATGTGGACATGCAGGCCGACGACGGCGATGGCCCCGGGCTGCTCCTGCGCCAGGGCAAGGCAGGCCTCGATCTCCTCGGCGGTCATGCCGAACTTGGAGCGGGTCGAGCCCGTCTCGATGCCCGCTGTGCTGCCGCCTTCAACCCCTGGAACACCGCGCAGGGAGACATTGGCGCGTACACCCCGTTGCATGGCGACGGCGGCGATGCGGGATAGCTCGAAGGGCGAGTCGACGTTGATCGCCTTGATCGGCGGATCGAGCGCGAGAGCGATCTCGGCCTCGCTCTTGGCAACGCCGTTGAACACCAGACGGGAGGAATCGAACCCGGCATGGCGTGCCTTGGCGAGCTCGCCGCCGGAGTTCACCTCAAGGTCGACGCCTTCCTCGCCCACCAGTCTCAATACGGAAAGATTGGCGCAGGCCTTGCTGGCGAAACAGACGGTGGAGCGCGGGTGGTGGCGGCGAAACGCCTCCTGCAGACCGCGGGCGTTGGCGCGCAGGCGGCGCGCCGAGTAGACGAAAAGCGGCGTGCCGTACTGTCCGGCCAGTTCGGTCAGATCGGCCCCCTCGAACAGCAGCCGCTCGCCCTCGGCGCGCAGAAAATCGCCATCCTCGAAGGGCCTCAGCCGGAACGCCTGTGTCATCGCCGAACTCTCCTGTTTTGCCGCCCATGCGGTACCGACCGTTCCCGAACGGCCCGTTCTGCTCTATTCCATGTCTGCAAGCTGTGCAGCAACGGGGAAGCCCATGGCGGAGTACGATCTGGTCGTCAAGAACGGGACGGTGGCAACGGCGGCCGACACCTTCAGGGCCGACATCGCCATCCGTGACGGCCGCATCGCCGCGCTGCTCGAGGATGTCCCCGCATCCGCGGCCGAAACGGTGCTGGACGCCACGGGCAAGCTGGTGCTGCCCGGAGGCATTGAGGGCCACTGCCATATCGGCGAACCGGCTTTCGGCGGCGCCGAACTGGCTGACGACTTCGAGTCGGCATCCATCGCCGCGGCCTGCGGCGGCACCACCACCATCATCCCCTTCGCCGGCCAGCAGGAAGGCAAGACCCTGCGCGAGGCCGTCGACTGGTGCCACGACCGGGCGCGCGGCAAGTCGGTGCTGGACTACGGTTTCCACCTGATGATTGCCGATCCCACGCCCCAGGTGCTGGGCCAGGAGCTGCCCGCCCTGATCGAGGACGGCTACACCAGCTTCAAGGTCTTCATGACCTACGAAGGCATGAAGCTTGAAGACCTGCAGATCCTCGACGTGCTGGATACGGCACGGCGCCACGGCGGTTTCGTCATGGTCCACTGCGAGAACGATCACTGCATCACCTGGCTGGCCGAGCGCCTGGAACGGGCCGGCGACACCAGCCCCGCGCGTTTCGGCATCGCCCACGGCGAAGTCGCCGAACGGGAGGCGACCCACCGCGCGATCTCGCTTTCGGAAGTCGCCGAGGCGCCGGTCTTCATCGTCCACGTCTCTTCTCACCAGGCCATGGACCAGATCGCCTGGGCGCGCAGCCGCGGCCTGCCTATCTACGGCGAGACCTGCCCCCAGTACCTCTTCCTCTCCTCGGAGGATTTCGCCCGTCCCGGCTGGGAGGGCGCCAAGTACATCTGCTCGCCGCCGCCGCGCGATCCCGGCAATGCCGACCACCTTTGGCGCGGCATCCAGAACGGCGTCTTCCAGATGGTCTCCTCGGACCATTGCGCCTATCGCATGGAGGGTCCCGGCGGACGCAAGGAATCTGCCGGTGAACTGCACTTCCACAAGGTGAGTCCCGGCCTTCCGGGCATCGAGAACCGGATGCCGCTGCTGTTTTCCGAAGGTGTGATGAAGGGCCGCATCGACCTGCAGACCTTCGTCGCCATGACCGCGACCAACGCCGCGAAGCTCTATGGCCTGCACCCCCGGAAGGGGACCATCGCCGTCGGCTCGGACGCAGACCTGGTCCTGTGGGATCCCGAACGGGTGGTGACGCTGGAACACGCCATGCTGCACGACCGCTGCGACTACACGCCCTATGAGGGACGGACCTTCACGGGCTGGCCGGTCACGACGCTCTCGCGCGGGGAGATCCTGTGGCACGAGGGCGAGGTGCGGGCGAAGCCTGGCAGGGGTCGGTTCCTGCCGCGCGGCATTTCCTCGGCGGTACGGCAGACGGCGGCGGCGGCCTGATCATGGACTGCCCCGAAAGCTGCGACCTTCTGGTGATCGGCGGCGGCGTCAACGGCGCCGCGATCGCACGCGATGCCGCCGGGCGCGGCCTGAAGGTGGTGCTGGCCGAACGCGACGATCTCGCCAGCGGCACGTCACAGGCCAGCAGCAAGCTGATCCATGGCGGCCTGCGTTATCTCGAACACTACGAGTTCCGCCTGGTACGCGAATCCCTCGCCGAACGCGAGGTGCTGCTGCGCGCGGCGCCACACCTCGTCCGGCCGATGACCTTCCTGTTGCCCTGGACCGAGGGACTGCGGCCGATCTGGATGCTGCGCCTGGGTCTGGCGCTCTACGACCGGCTCGGCGGGCGCACCTCCCTGCCCCGCAGCAAGCGTATTCGGCTTCGCCGCTCGAATCTGGGCCGCGGCCTGCAGAACGGCCTGACCTTCGGGTTCACCTATTCGGATTGCTGGGTCGACGATGCGCGCTTCGTTGTCGCGCTGGCCCGCGATGCCGCCTCCCGCGGCGCCACCGTGCTGACGCGGACGGCGGTAGAGCATCTTACGCCCGAGGGCGGCGGCTGGAAGGTCGCCCTGCGTGACAGCGCGGGCACCCACACGCTGCGTTGCCGGATTGCCGTGAATGCGACGGGCATCCGGGTCGGCCAGGTAGCGGCCAGTGCCGGGATCAACAAGCCGCCCTCCGTACAGCTGGTCAAGGGCAGCCACATCGTGGTGCCACGCGTGCACGCCGGCGATCATGCGCTGATCCTGCAGAACAGCGACGACCGCGTGATCTTCGTGCTGCCGTTCGAAGACCGTTTCAGTCTCATCGGCACCACCGATACGCCGATTGACAGTCCGGAGCGCGAGCATGTCGTCGACGAGACCGAGATCGACTATCTGCTGAGCGCCGTGCGGCCCTATCTCAAGCAGCCGCTTGGCCCCGACGACGTTGTCTGGTCCTTTGCCGGCACACGACCGCTGAAGGACGACGGCGACGACAACCCCTCCGCCGTGTCGCGCGACTATGCCCTGGACCTTGCGGTGCGTGACGGCGCTGCCATCCTCAACGTCATAGGCGGCAAGATCACCACGTCGCGCAAGCTTGCCGAGGCGGTGATGGAGCGCCTTGCGCCGCTGATCACACTCGGCAAGCCCTGGACCGCGACCGCACGCCTGCCCGGCGGCGACATCGAGTCCCTGGACACCCTGATCGGAGAGCTGCAATCGGCGCACCCGGAGATTTCCGGACGCTGGCTGACCAACCTTGCGCGACGCCACGGCAGTCTCGCCAGTGCCGTGCTAGGCACTGCGCAACGGGCGGACGACCTGGGTGAGGATTTCGGCGGCGGCCTGACCGAGCGTGAGGTCGCGTGGATGCTCGAACACGAATGGGCGGCAACCGCCGAAGACATTCTGTGGCGGCGCTCCAAGGCCGGCCTGCTCATGACACCGCAACAGCAGGAGACCCTCGCCCGCCGCGTCGGGCGTTAGGGTATCCGGTCGGTTGTGACGACCGTCACAGGGTGATTGCACCGTACGGGTGCAAAATGGTTAATCCGTTTAACAAATATGACAACGAGGTCATGACGATGTCGCGCTCCAGTTTGGCCGCCACGGTATCTGCCGCTGCGGTTGTAGCCCTGATGGGGGTTGTTCCGCCTGCTGCAGCCGATGTCATCGGCGAGGTCGAGCTGGTGCGCGTCTGGGCCTATGGCACAGCGCCCGGTGGACCGCGGGAGGATCTGCGCCGCAACATGTCCGTTGAGACCGACGAAGTGATCGAGACGGTCAAGACCGGCGAGCTGCGCATCGTCTTCGCCGACGGCACCACCCTTGGCCTGGGCAGCGAGAGTACCGTCGTGCTCGACGAGTTGATCTACAACGGCGGCCAGAACGACAGTCTGACCCTGGAGCTGACCAACGGCTTCTTCAACTTCGTCACCGGCGACATCGCCAAGGAAGCGGTCACGATCAACACGCCCGCCATGGTGATCGGCGTGCGCGGCACGGATCTCGCCATCTCCATCGATGCGGAGGGCAACACCGAGGTCGGCGTGCGCGAAGGCCTGGCCGAAGCCACCCCGACCGCGGGCGGCGAAACCGTCTCCGTGCCGGAAGGCAGCACTGCCACCGCCAGCCCGGGCGACCGCTCTGTCGGCGTTTCCGAAGGCCTCTCGGCCGGCGCCCGCGGCGGCATGCCGGGTTCCGATCCCGATCATACCGGCGAGGGCGCGGGCGGGAGCACCGGCACCGGCGGCAGCGAGATCGAGCGCGAACCCGCCGAGCACGAGCCCGAGCCCAGCAGCACGAGCGGCAGTCCCTCCAACGTCTAACCAGCCGCTGCGGACCTTCACGGTCTGATCTTCGGGGAACGGCGCGCACAGGGAGCCACCCTGGCGCGCCGTTCTGATTCATTCCTCTGGGCCATGAAATGTTCTAAGCATTCCCCATGGCCCACGTCCGTTCCTGGCTCGACCTCACCACCCGGGATGTCGCCGCGCTGAGCGGTAGGCAGTGTGTCGCCGTGCTGCCCGTGGGCGCGGTCGAGCAGCACGGTCCGCACCTTCCCCTGGGCACGGACAGCTTCATCGCCGAGGGTATCGTCGAACGCGCACTGGCGCTGGTTTCCGCCAATGATGTGGAGATCCTTAAGCTCCCGCTCCAGCAACTCGGCCATAGCCCGGAGCACGGCGATTTCCCCGGTACGCTGAGCCAGGAAGCCGAAACCCTGCTTGCCTCATGGACGAAGATCGGCGCCGATCTCTGCCGCAGCGGCGTGCGCCGGCTGGTCATCTTCAATGCCCACGGCGGCCAGCCCCAGGTGGTCGATCTGGTCGCCCAGCGTCTGCGCAGCCGTCATGCCATGCTGGTGGTCCGCGCAAACTACATGGCGTGGCCCCTTCCCGAGGGCCTCGTCGATCCCGACGAGATCGCCCATGGCCATCACGGCGGCACCCTGGAAACCTCGATCATGCTGGCCCTGCGGCCCGATCTGGTGCGTATGGACGAGGCCGGTGACTTCGCCTCCTCCGCGCGCATCCTGGCGGCGGAGCACCGGCGCTTCGGCCACGGCGGCAGGCTGGGCTTTGCCTGGCAGGCCCAGGACCTCAACCCGGCAGGTGTCGTCGGCAATGCGGCGGCCGCGGATGCGCACACCGGTGAGCGTCTGATCGCCCATCACGCCCGGCGCCTGGCCGAACTGATCGCCGACGCGGCGGCGTTCGACCTCTCCCGCCTCGCCGACGGACCGCTCTGACCATGGACATCGCCATCGTTGGTGGCGGCATCGGCGGCCTTGTCGCCGCGCTGTCCCTGCACGACCGCGGTCTGACGCCGACCGTGTACGAAAGCTCCACGGCCATGCGCGAGCTGGGGGTCGGCATCAACCTGCTGCCCCATGCCGTGCGCGTGCTCGATGCCCTGGGCCTGCGCGAAACCCTGCTCGAAACCGGGATCGCGACGGCCGAACTCCTGTACTTCAACAAGTTCGGCCAGCGCATCTGGCGCGAACCGCGCGGCCTCGAGGCAGGTTATGCCTGGCCGCAGATCTCCATCCATCGCGGGCGCCTGCACGGCCTGCTTCATGCCGAAGCTGTCCGGCGCCTGGGGGCGGACCGCATCGTTCACGGCCACCACCTGAGCGGTCTGGAGTCAGACGGTGCTCGCCCCATCCTCCACTTCACCGAGCGTGCGAGCGGGACCCACCGGGTGAGCGTGCCCTGCGACGTCGCCATCGGCGCGGACGGCATTCACTCCGTGATGCGCAGCCATTTCTACCCCGAGGAAGGTCCGCCGGTCTGGAACGGCGCGATCCTCTGGCGAGCGACAACCGAAGGCACACCATTCCTGACGGGTCGTTCCATGTTCATGGCCGGCCATGCCAACCAGAAGTTCGTCTGTTACCCGATTTCGCGTGCCCATCTTGAAAGGGGCCGCTCGCTGATCAACTGGGTCGCCGAGCTGCGCTTCGATCCCGACCGTCCTTTCGCCCGCGAGGACTGGAACCGCAAGATCGACCGGGAGACCTTCCTGCCCGCCTTCCGCGACTGGCGTTTCGACTGGCTGGACATCCCGGCCATCATCGCAGGCGCCGAGGCCGTCTACGAATATCCCATGGTCGACCGCGATCCCGTGGCACGCTGGAGCTTCGGACGGGTGAGCCTGCTGGGCGATGCCGCCCATCCCATGTATCCCGTCGGCTCCAACGGCGCTTCGCAGGCGATCCTCGATGCCGAGGCGCTGGCCAATGCACTGGCCGGCGCGGGCGATCCTGTTGCCGCGCTTGCCGCCTACGAAGCGGCACGCCTGGAACCGACCGCCGCCATCGTGCGCGCCAACCGCAAGCAGGGCCCCGAACAGATCATGCAGCTTGTCGAGGAACGGGCACCGGAAGGTTTCGCCGATCTTGATGCCGTCGTCAGCCGCGAAGAGCTCGAAACCATCGCGGCGCGCTACAAGCAGATCGCCGGTTTCGACCGCAAGACGCTCGACAGCCTTGCCGGAAGCAGGCGTGGCTGAACACCGCCTAATTCTCAGCGACGGCGCCGCGATCGCCCTGCGTCGCACCGGCAACCCGGACGGCCCGCGGCTGCTGGTAGGTCACGGCACCGGCTTTGCCGTCGATGGTTTCGCGCGCATGTGGCGGCCGCTGACCCAGGACTGCGACGTCATCCTCTTCGATCTGCGCGGTCATGGCCGCAGCGGCCCCGTGGCCCCCGAAACCGTCACGATGCCACGCCTCATCCGCGACATGGCCGAAATCCTAGAGGCTGTCGCCACGGTATGGGGCGAACGGCCGGTCTTCGGTCTTTTCCACTCGATTTCGGCACTCATGGCGCTGCGCCTGGAAGTCGCCTCGTCCGGCAGTTTCGCCGGCCTCGTGCTGATGGAGCCTCCCGTCAGCCCGCTCCCGGATGATCCAGCCGCGGCGGCCTTCGAGCAGGGCCGGTTGGGCCTGGAGACCCGCACCACACGGCGGCAGGCGCGTTTCTCCTCCGTAGAGGAACTCGCGGCGAAGTTCACCGGACGCGGTCCCTTCCGCCACTTCGAGCCCGGCGCAGCGCAGGAACTGGCAGCGGCCATGCTGGTACGCGATGGCGAAGGCTGGATCCTGGCTTGTCCGCCCGATGTGGAGGCAAGGTACTTCGGCCGCCATGCCGACGACGGCTTCCGGGAGCGCCTGAACGAACGCGCCTGCCCGGTGATGATGCTGGTGGGGCGCGAGGACCTGGCCATGGCGGGCAGCCCCGCTTGCGTCAGCGTCGATCTTGCGCGTGGCGCCGGCTTCGACCTGCTCGAACTGGCGCAGGCAACACACATGCTGCCGTTGGAACGTCCCCGCGCCATCGCCGAAGTGACACGCGCCTTCCTGAGGTTGCACGCCGGCTAGGCAGACCGGTGCGACACGCGCAGCAGATCGAGATGGCGTTCCAGCTGCGCCGTCTGGCGACGCGCAGGCCATTCTCCGGGATCGAGCGAGGCGCGCAGGCCGATGCCGTTGATGATGGCGCAAAGCGCCTCGGCCTGCTCGACGGGATCGTCAGCGGGTGCGATCTCGCCGCGTTCGGCCATCGCCGCAAGGCAACCTTCGACCTGCTGCCTCCAGCGCTTGTGCATCGCCCGCTGGCGTCGCATCAGGGCGGGGTCGCTCAGCGCCCGCGCCCAGAAGCAATACCAGACGACGATCTCGTCCCTGCCCTTGCGACCGATCGGCAGCGTCTCGCTGAAGAAACCCACGACATCCTCGGGCGCCCGCTTCAGGCGCCGCTCCAGGCGCGCATTCATCGCGCCGATGGCGTAGTCGAGCGCCGCCAGAAGCACCGCGTTCTTGTCCTCGAAGTAGTGGGTGATGGCACCCGTGGTGCAGCCGGCAGCCGCGCCGACATCCTTGAGCGTCAGCCCCTCGATGCCTGTCCGTGCAATGACCTGGCAGGCCGCCGCCGCGATGGCCTCCCGGCGGCTGTCGTGATCGACGATGCGCGGCATTGACAGCTTTCCCGAATTACCTGTTACATAATCGTGGTTACGCTAAACGCCGGGGTGGCGACAGGCAACGGGGGAAATCACATGGATGCACGCTGGAGCAAGGAAGACCTGGATGTTCGCGCCAGGGCGCGTGAGTTCACAGAGCGTTATCTGTTCCCCTACGAGGAGGAGCTCGATACCGCCGAGGTGGTGAACCCGAAGAAGGAAGCCGCCATCCGCCACGCCGTCCGCGACTACCGGCTCAATGCCATCAACCATGCCCCCGAATTCGGCGGCCAGGGGATGACCATCCTGCAGCAGTGCATCGTCAACGAAGAGGTCGGCGCCTCGACCAACGCCTTGTGGGGCCGCGTCTGGCAGCCACCCATCTGCCTGAAGGACGGCACGCCCGAACAGATCGAGAAGTACCTGATCCCGGCCTGCCGGGGCGACATCTCGACCTCGTTCTGCACCTCCGAGCCGACGGCCGGCTCGGATGCTGCCGGCGTCAAGACCGCGGCGGTGGCCAGCGGCAACCAGTATGTCATCAACGGCGAGAAGTGTTTTGCCAGCAATGCCGAATACGCAGACGTCAACCTGCTGACGACCGTGGTCGACGGCGATGCCGCCAAGCCCACCCTGTTCCTGATCGACAAGGGCACGCCTGGTTTCAACGTGCGCCGCCTGCCCCGCTTTGCCCAGCGTTCGGGCCACGGACACCCCGAACTCGACATCGTCGACCTGAAGGTGCCGGCAACGCAGATGTTGGGCGGCGTCGGCAAGGGTTATGAGCTGACCAAGGACTGGTTCGTCGAGGCACGCCTTGCCATCGCGGCGCGCAGCATCGGCATGGCGGCGCGCGCCAGCGAACTGGCGCTGGCATGGTCGCGCGAGCGCCACCAGTTCGGCCAGGCGATCATCCACTTCCAGGCGATCGAGTTCATGCTGGCCGAGATGGCGACCGACATCATGGCGGGCAAGTCCATGCTCTACCGCGTCGCCTCCGAGATCGATCATGGCCTGGACCGCAAGGTCGCCCACGCCAAGGCGAGCGCGATCAAACTGTTCTGCTCGGAGGCCGGATTTCGCGTCGTCGACAAGGCGGTGCAGATCTTCGGCGGGCGCGGCACCATGTGCGAGAACCCGGTGGAGCGGCTGACCCGCGATATCCGTCTGGAACGCATCTGGGAAGGCACCAGCGAGATCCAGAAGATGGTCATCGGCGGCCAGATCCGCAAACGCGGCCTCGACATGTACACCGGCTGGGATTGAGGCCCTTTTCTTTTTTTGCTTGCCGCCCGCCTGCCCCTTCCCGGCCCCCTGCCGGGTGGTGTACCGCTGTGCGCCGCGCGGCGATGAGGAGCGATGATGAACCACCCCACCAGCCTGCAGGAGATCGTGGAAAACGGGCTTTGCCTGGGCTGCGGCCTCTGCCA
>CALLQH010000217.1 GCA_938014945.1 uncultured bacterium
GATACCCCGGTTCATGGGCATCAGGTGCGGCGTGAAGGTGACCGTGATGGGCTGACCCGCGGCCTCGGAAAGCTCCTGCTCGATCTCGGGCGTATGGCGATGGCTGGCGATGCCGTAGGCGTGAATGCCCTCGGAGACTTCCGTGTGGAGATTTGCCTCCTTGGCCGAGCGGCCGGCGCCGCTGACGCCCGACTTGGCATCGATGATGATGTCGCCGGTCTCGATCAGGCCCTCGGCCAGGCACGGGATCAGCGGCAGTTCCGCCGTGGTCGTGTAGCAGCCGGGGTTGGCGACCAGCCGTGCGGCCTTCACCTGCGCCCGTTTCACCTCGGTCAGCCCGTAGACCGCGCTCTTCTGGAGTTCCGGTGCGCGGTGCTCGTGGCCGTACCAGGTGGCGTAGGTGGCGTTGTCGTAGAGCCGGAAGTCGGCGGAGAGATCGACGATCTTGACGTGCTCGGGCAGGCCCGCGATGACCTCCTGCGTCGTGCCGTGGGGCAGGCAGCAGAAGACGGCGTCGATGCCGCTCCAGTCGAGTTCCTCGATGGCGACCAGATCGGGCAGCGCCAGATGGGCGAGGTGGGGATAGACGGCGCCCAGGGATTCGCCCGCGCGCCGGTCGGCCGTCAGCGCGGCGATGCGGATGCCGTCATGGGTCACGAGCAGCCGGATCAGTTCGGCGCCGGTGTAGCCGCTGGCGCCCAGCACCGCGACATTGAGCTTTCCGTTGGCGTTCATGATCTACCTCCTGCCGCCGCTTGCGGGGCGGTTCCGCTCGCCCCGCCATTCTGCCGCGGGACGCTGCACAAGAAAAAGGGGCCGGACAATGCTGTCCGGCCCCATGAAGCCGCAGAAACTGTGCGACCGGATCAGCGCTTGGAGAACTGGAAGCTGCGGCGGGCCTTGCGGCGGCCGTACTTCTTGCGCTCGACGACGCGCGGATCACGGGTCAGGAAACCTTCCTTCTTGAGGGCCGTGCGCAGGGCCGGCTCATAGTAGGTCAGGGCCTTGGAGATGCCATGGCGCACCGCGCCGGCCTGGCCCGACAGACCGCCGCCCTTGACCGTGCAGAACACGTCGTACTGGTCGACGCGGCCGGCGATCTGGAAAGGCTGGTTCAGGATCAGGCGCCAGGTGGGGCGGGTGAAGTACTGATCGAGCTCGCGACCGTTGACGATCACGCGGCCGGCGCCCGGCTTGATCCAGACGCGGGCGACCGCGTCCTTGCGCTTGCCGGTCGCATAGGAGCGGCCCTGCTTGTCGATCTGGGGCTCGGGCAGAGCCGCAGCGGGCTGCTCTTCGGCGGCGGCAGCCGCGGTGGCATCGGCGAAAGACTCGGACATGGCCATGATCAGGCAGCCCTCTTGTTCTTGACGTTGCGCGAAGCGAGGTCGAGCACTTCAGGCTGCTGTGCCTCGTGGGGATGCTCGGGCCCGGCGTAGATCTTGAGCTTCTTCATGACCTGGCGGCCCAGGGGGCTGCGCGTGATCATGCGCTCGACGGCCTTCTCGATGACCCGCTCGGGGTGCTCGCTCTCGAGCCGCTGGGCCAGCGTCCGGCCCTTGATGCCGCCGGGATGACCGGTGTGCCAGTAGAAGGACTCGCGGTCCTTCTTGTTGCCCGTCAGGTGCACCTTCTCGGCGTTGATGACGATGACGAAGTCACCGGTATCGACGTTCGGGGTGAAGGTGGGCTTGTGCTTGCCGCGCAGGATGTTGGCGATCTGGGCAGCCATGCGGCCGAGAACCATGTCCTCGGCGTCGATGACGAACCACTTGCGCTCGACCTCGTGGGGCTTGGCGACGTAAGTCTTCATGAACGTTTGTCTCATTAATATGCGGGCCGCCGCGCCGGTTTGCACATGCAGCCCCAAGGGGCGCGGAACCTAACACGATTTGTCCGGGAGTCAACGGCTTCCCGGGCCCCTTGGGAGCGGCCACGGACGTCCGCCGCAATCCCTTGCCCCGAAGGGCCATGGGGGCCACATTCTTCCCATGACCGAGCCCATCCTGCAACGCCGCGATGCCGAGGGCATCGCCTGGCTGACCCTCAACCGCCCCGCACAGCGCAATGCCCTGTCCCTGGGCCTGATGGATGCCCTGCACAAGGAGCTCAGCGCGGTCGCGGTGGACGAAACCGTGCATGTCGTGGTGATCGCGGGCGCCGGCCCCGGCTTCTGCGCCGGCCACGATCTCAAGGAAATCCGCGCCAATCCGGGCCGCGAACACTACGATGTCCTGTTCGAGCGCTGCAGCGCCCTGATGACGAGCATTGTCGAGCTGCCCAAGCCGGTGATCGCCCGCGTCCACGGCATCGCCACTGCCGCCGGCTGCCAGCTCGTCGCCACCTGCGACCTGGCCATCGCCGCCGAAACGGCCCGATTCTCCACGCCCGGCGTCAACATCGGCCTGTTCTGCTCCACGCCCATGGTTGCCCTGTCACGCAACGTGGCGCCCAAGCACGCCATGGAAATGCTGCTGACCGGCGACATGATCGACGCCGCAGGCGCCGAACGTATTGGCCTCGTCAACGCCGTGGTGCCCGAATCCGGCCTGGACGACGCCGTCATGGGCCTGGCGCGCAAGATCGCCTCGAAGTCGCCGCTCACCCTGAGGATCGGCAAGCAGGCCTTCTACCGCCAGCGCGAGATGGGCCTGCACGAGGCCTATGCCTATGCCAGCCGCGTCATGGCCGAGAACATGGAGGCGCGCGATGCCGAGGAAGGCATCGACGCCTTCATCGAGAAGCGCACCCCGGTCTGGCGCGGGGAATAGACGTGGACCACAGCCGTTACGACGACGCCTATATCCGCGACATCCTGCGCACCAGCCGCACCATCGCCATGGTCGGGGCTAGCCCGAACTGGGTGCGGCCAAGCTACTTCGCCATGAAGTACCTGATCGGCAAGGGCTACCGCGTCATCCCGGTCAATCCGGTCGCGGCGGGCCAGGAAATCCTGGGCGAGACGGTCTACGGGAGCCTCGCCGAGGTGCCGGGCCCCTTCCCCATGGTCGATATCTTCCGGAACTCGGAGGCTGCCGGCGCCATCGTCGACGAGGCCATCGCCCTGAAGGACGACAAGGGCATCGAGGTGATCTGGATGCAGCTTGGCGTCGTCAACCCGGAGGCTGCCGCCCGTGCCGAGGCGGCCGGCCTCAAGGTGGTCATGGATCGCTGTCCCAAGATCGAATACGGCCGGCTTTCGGGCGAACTCTCCTGGGGCGGCATCAATTCGGGCATCATTTCATCCAAGGCCCTGAAGGTATGACCCTGCCCGGCCTCGTCCGGGCCGCAGTGCTGACGGCCGCCGCCCTGCTGCTGTCGGCCTGCGTCGAGATCGACTGGCAGCGCACCGGCCAGCTCTGGCTGGGTTCGCTCTGCGACGGCGTCAGCCAATGCAGCTACGATGCCGACGGCGATCCCTATACCCGCTGGTGAGACCATGACCGAGAACAACGACGACTACGGCCTGGAGACGCGCGCGGTGCATGCCGGCGCCCGCCCCGACGCCACGACCGGCGCCCGCGCGACGCCGATCTACCAGACCACCAGCTATGTCTTCGACGATGCCGACCATGCCGCCTCGCTCTTCAACCTGCAGACCTTCGGCTACATCTATTCGCGCCTGACCAACCCCACGGTGGCGGTGCTGGAGGAGCGCATCGCCAACCTGGAGGACGGCCGAGCCGCGGTTGCCTGCGCCAGCGGTCATGCCGCGCAGTTCCTTGCCTTCTTCACCCTGCTGGAGCCGGGCGACCACATCGTCGCCTCGCGTTATCTCTACGGCGGCTCGGTCACCCAGTTCACCAAGTCCTTCGCCAAGCTGGGCTGGCACGCGACCCTGGTCGAGCCGGGCGATGCCGAGGCCGTTGAGGCCGCCATCCAGCCCAACACGAAGGCGATCTTCGCCGAGGCGCTGGCCAACCCGGGCGGCGTCGTGGTCGACCTGGAGATGCTGGCGGGCATCGCACGCGCCCACAAGATCCCGCTGGTCGTCGACAACACCATGGCGACACCCTGGCTGTGCCAGCCGATCCACTGGGGCGCCGACATCGTCATCCACTCGGCGACCAAGTTCATCGGCGGCCACGGCAATTCCATGGGCGGCGTGGTGGTGGAAAGCGGCAAGTTCGACTGGTTCGCCAGCGGCAAGTTCCCCGGCATGACCGAGCCCGAACCCGCCTACCACGGCCTCTGTTTTGCCGAATCCTTCGGCGATTTCGGCTTCACCATGAAGACGCGCGCGGTGGCCCTGCGCGATTTCGGCCCGGCGCTGTCGCCGACCAACGCCTTCAACCTGATCACCGGCTGCGAGACCCTGCCCCTGCGCATGCAGCGCCACTGCGACAACGCCCTGACCGTGGCGCGCTTCCTGGAGAGCCATCCCAAGGTCGCCTGGGTCTCCTACGCGGGCCTGGAGAGCAGCCCCTATCACGGGCTGGCGACCAAATATCTGCGCAACGGCTTCGGCAGCGTCTTCACCTTCGGCGTCAAGGGCGGCTTCGAGGCCGGCACCCGCGTTGTGGAGACCTGCGAGCTGTTCAGCCATCTCGCCAACATCGGCGACACCCGCAGCCTGATCATCCACCCGGCGAGCACGACCCACCGCCAGCTCAGCCCCGAGCAGCGCGCCGCCGCCGGCGCCGGCGACGACACCATCCGCCTCTCCATCGGCATCGAAACGGTGGGCGACATCATCCGCGATCTGGACCGGGCGCTGGCGCAGGCCTGAGCGCGTCAAGCGACGGTCCATGGACTGCGATGGGCCAACGGTCTATCGAAGCGCATCCATGGCCGCCCCTTCCCGCCCCGCCACCATCGCATCGCCGCGCCAGATCCTGATCGGGTTCGCGCTTGCCGGGCTTGTGGCCACGCTGTGGAGCGGCTGGATGGTGGTCTCGCGCGTCGGCGCGACCTCGCACCTGCTGGTCTCGGATGTCGCGCTGCTGCGCTTTGCCGGCGCGGGCCTGCTGACCCTGCCCATCTTCATCGCGCGGCGCGCCGAGATCGCGCGGGCGGGCTGGCGCGCCGTCCTCGTGCTCTCGATCATGGGCGGAGCGCCCTACAGCGTGATCTCGGTCGGCGGCATGGTCTTTGCGCCCACGGCCCAGGGCGCGGTTGTCATTCCCGGCGCGCTGGCCCTGTTCGCCACCCTGATCGGCTGGGCCTGGCTGAAGGATCGGCCCGGGCGCGACCGCTGGATCGGCCTCGGGCTGGTTGCCCTGGCGCTCGCCCTGATCGGCATCGAGGGAGCGCACACCGGCACCTGGCAGGGTTACGCGCTCTTCCTGCTCGCCGCGGTGATGTGGGCGGCCTTCACGGTCGGGACGCGCTTCTGGGGCCTGCGGCCGCTGACCAACGTGGCGGTCATCTCCGTCACCTCGTTGCTGTGGTACGTGCCGCTGGTCCTGGCCTTCGACCCGACGGCCATCTTCACCGCGCCCTGGCAGGAGCCCGCACTGCAGCTCTGGTATCAGGGCCTGATGGCGGGCGTGCTGGCGCCGATCATGTACACCCGCGCGATCCAGACCATCGGGCCACAGCGCGCGGCGCTGGTCATGGTCATGGTGCCGGTGCTGGCGACCCTCATGGCCTGGGCGATGCTGGATGAGGCACCGGGCCCGCTGACCGTGGCCGGCATGATCTTGGTGCTGCCCGGCATGGCCTTTGCCGCCGGGGCCTTTGCCCGGCGTCCCGGACGATCCTAGCGGCAGATGCCGACGGAACCCTGGGCGCAGATCTTGACGCCGTCGGTCCAGGTGGCGCCGGAAAGGTCGGCCCCGGTGAAATCGACCCGGCTGAGATTGGCGCCTGTGAAATCGACATCGATCAGGGTGGCAAACAGGAAGCTCGCGTTGCGCGCCTGCACGCCGCGCATGCTGGCTCCGGTGAGGTCGGCGCGGTCGAGGCGGGCGTCGGTGATCGAAGCGCCATCGAAGGTCGCCCCCACCAGCGTCGCCTCGACGAAACGCACGCGGTAACCATCGGCGCCGGAGAGATCGGCGTCGCTGAGATCGGTGTTGCTGAGGGAGGCGTTGCGCAGATTGGCCCCCGCCAGTTCCGCACCGGCAAAGGAAAGGCCGGAGAGGTTGCAGCTTCGCCAGTTGACCCCGGCGCGCGGCAATTCGCTGCAATCGGCCAGCGCAGGACGCCCGCCGAGGGCAATCAGGGCAAGGAACAGGAAGGCGGAAACCAAACGGATCTTCATGGCGCCATTACCGCATCGCACCACGCCGTAGGCAAGCCGCATCACGGCGGGGAAAAGCAACCCTGGCACGGGCCCTCCCCCAGGCGCACGCCCTGGCGCCATGCATCCGGGCGCACCCAGTCCCCGCGCCAGAGGCCGCGCCCCTCGCGACGGGCCTCGACCTCGGCGGCATGCAGGCCGTTGCTGAAGTAGGCATGGGTGGTGGCAAAGCCGCCGCGCAGGACCTCCGCGGCGATGTCGAGATCGCCGTCGCGGCACAGCGCCTCCAGCCCGCCGCCCGGCGCGCGCCCGCAGGGCGTGCAGGCCAGCGTCCGCCCCGTCAGCAGCTCATCCAGGAAACGGCGCGCCTCACGCCCGCAGGACCAGGGGCCGTCGCCATCCCGGCAGTCCTGAAACAGCTCCGGCGCCGAAAGGCTGAAGAGATGGATGACGAAGCGCGCCCCGTCCGGGCCGGTCAGTTCCAGGCTGTCGCCGTCGATGGCGCTGGCGGTGCCGGTCATCGGCTCCCCCTCACACTGGGAAGTGATGGGATCCCAGAACGCGCGCGCGGCCCCCGACATGGCGCAGAGAGCGGCCAGGGCGGTAAGCAGAAGGATGGTCGGTGTGCGGTGGCGGTTCATCTCGGGCAAGTGGGGTGGCTAGTCGGATTCGAACCGACGACCTCCTGGACCACAACCAGGCGCTCTAACCAACTGAGCTATAGCCACCATCGGACTTGCGCCGAGCGCGCGTCTGTACGATGAAGCCGCCCTCCGGGTCAACAAATGACGCAGGCCCGGCGCACGCCAACCCCGTCTTCATGGAGCGCCTTTCATGCAGCTTGCCGCCAACATGGCCAATCTGGGCTCGGAAACCGCATTCGCCATTCTTGCCCGCGCGACGCAGCTGATGCGCGAAGGCAAGGATGTCATCAATCTCGGCATCGGCCAGCCCGACTTCAAGACGCCCGAACACATCGTGGAAGCCGCCGTGAAGGCGCTGCACGACGGCCATCACGGCTATACGCCCGCGCCCGGCATCATGCCCCTGCGCGAGGCGGTGGCCGCCGACGTGCTGAAGTACCGCGGCGTCGAGGTGAGCCCTGAGCAGGTCATGGTCGTGCCCGGCGGCAAGATGACGATGTTCTTTGCCATCATGATGTTCGGCGAGCCCGGCGCCGAGATTCTCTACCCCAACCCCGGCTTCCCGATCTACGAGTCGATGATCAAGTACACCGGCGCCAAGGCGGTGCCGATCGAGCTGCACGAGGACAAGGGCTTCTCGTTCAGCGCCGACGAGGTGATCGCGAACTTCAACGAGAACACCCGCCTCATCATCATCAACAGCCCGGCCAATCCCACGGGCGGCACGATCGACGACGACGAGCTCGACAAGCTGGTCGCGGGCCTGGAGAAGTTCCCCAACATCGCGATCCTGTCGGACGAGATCTACTGCCGCCTGCTGTTCGACAACCGCCGCCACAAGAGCCTGCTGACCTACGAGTCGATCCGCGACCGCGTGATCCTGCTCGACGGCTGGTCGAAGACCTATGCCATGACCGGCTGGCGCGCCGGCTACGGCGTGTGGCCCAAGGAGCTGGTGCCCCATATCGACAAGCTCATCGTCAATGCCAACTCCTGCACCAACGCAGCGACGCAGTTTGCCTGCATCGCCGCCCTGGAAGGCCCGCAGGACAGCGTCGAGATGATGCGCCAGGCCTTCGACGAGCGCCGCCATGTGATCCACAAGCTGCTCAACGAGCTGCCGGGCTTCCGCTGCACCATGCCGGGCGGCGCCTTCTACGCCTTCCCCAACATCACGGGCACCGGACGCAGCGCCAAGGAGCTGGGAAGCGCCCTGCTCGAGGACTGCGGCGTGGCCGTGGTGCACGGCACCAGCTTCGGCGCCATGGGCGAAGGCTTCCTGCGCTTCTCCTATGCCGCCTCCACCGAGAACATCCGCGAAGCCTGCAAGCGGATCGGCGACTACCTCTCCTGAGGTTCTGAACCGGCCGCCGCGCCCGTGTCATCGCGGGCGCGGCGCGGCTGGTTGGGTGCCGCGACCACCCGTGCAACTGTCGCGATTCAGCCACATTTTGTTGCAATCATGTCACTCGGGCGCCATAGTGATGCCTGAGACGTGACGAGCGACACTGGTGCTGCCCCCTCGCCTTGAATCGAGGCGGAACGTGACCCCACCTGTTGCGTTGTCCATTCGCGTCGCCAAGGGGTACGCGTTTGTCATGTTGCAGAAACTCATCACCTCGGTTTGCACCGCCGCACTGATCGGCTCCGTTGCCATGTCTTCGGGCCGGGCCGATGACGGCGACGTCGTCAACAGCATGCTGGCGAGCCTCTATGCGCCGGCCGGCAGCCATAACACCGACGACGTCCTGCGCGATTTCTATGCCGCGGAAGGTTATCAGCCGGTGTGGTGGCGCGATGGCGCCTGGACCGAGCAGGCACACGATGCGGTCGACGTGCTGAGCGAGGCACGCGACGCGGGGCTCAACGAAGCGCGCTACGGCAGCATCCAGCTCGACAGTGCGGTCGATCAGGGATTTGCCGCCGCCAGCGGCCCGGATGCCATCGCGGCGACCGAACTGGCGCTGACCACCGCCCTGCTCACCTTCATTGACGACAGCGAGAACGGCCTGACCGATCCCGCCGCCATGGGCTGGCATACGCGCCGCCCGGAAGCGGTCGATGCCGCTACCGTGCTGGCCCGGGGGCTGGAAAGCCGCGCCTTTGCCGACTGGTTGGCCGCCCTGCAACCGGCGCGCGACGGTTACGAACCTCTCGTGGCCGAGCTGGCGCACTACCGGACCCTGGCGCTGCTGCCATGGCAGACGATCGACGGTGGCCAGAGCATCCATCCCGGCGATGTCGATGCTCGCCTGCCGGAGCTGCGCAACCGCCTGGTGCTGCTGGGCGATCTGACGGCCGCCGAACCCTCACTGCAGGATATCGGCGCCTTTATCTACGACGATGCGACCGTGGCAGGGGTGGAAGCCTTCCAGCGCCGCCACGGCCTGCAGGCCGACGGCATCGTCGG
Organism: uncultured bacterium; assembly: GCA_938014945.1. Classification (GTDB taxonomy): domain Bacteria; phylum Pseudomonadota; class Alphaproteobacteria; order SP197; family SP197; genus CALGGB01. The sequence continues at coordinate 9,239 of CALLQH010000217.1, forward strand.
CAGCCGCACCCTGGCCCAGCTCAACGTCTCGCCCGCCGAACGCGTGGGCACGATCGTCGCCAACCTGGAAAAGCTGCGCTGGATGCCGCGTGCGGATTCCGAAGCCGGCCGGCACGTCGAGGTCAACGTGGCAGGCTTCGAGCTGGTCGCCTACGAGGCCGGCAGGCCGGTCCTGGCCATGCCCGTGATCGTCGGCGAACCCGAACATCCCACGCCGATCTTCAGCGACCGGATCGTGAACCTGAAGTTCGCGCCCAACTGGACCGTGCCCTTCAAGATCGCCAAGAACGAACTGCTGCCCAAGATCCAGGCCGATCCGACCTGGCTGATCACCAACGACTACAAGGTGATCTCCGACTGGGGCCGCGGCGAGGAACTCGACCCCTTGAGCATCGACTGGGCCAGCGAGACGCCGCAGACCTGGAGCTACATGCTGCAGCAGCGGCCCGGCCCCTACAGCGCACTTGGCCTGGTCCGCTTCTCCCTGACCAATCCGCAGGACATCTATCTGCACGACACCGGCTCGCGGAACCTGTTTTCCCGCGCCATGCGCAGCCTGTCGCACGGCTGTGTCCGGGTCGGCGATCCCACCGCGCTTGCGGCCTTCCTGCTGGAGGGCGAAGACGAGCCCTGGGACCAGGAGCGCATCGCTGCGGCGATGAACGCTACCGAGACCGACTTCCATCGCCTGAAGCAGGCCGTGCCGGTCGACTTCTTCTACATCACCGCCTGGGTCGATTCGAACGGTCGCATGCAGTTCCGCAACGACATCTACGGCTTCGACGCCAAGGTTCTGGCGGCCCTGGACGCCGCCGCCCAGCCCGTGATCGATCTGCCCCTGCTCATCGGATCGGAACAGAAAACCCTGGGTGAAGAGGTCGCCCTGGGTGACGACAGCGGTGCGGACTTGCCACTCTAGGCCCTCGCGCACCCTTATTTGTGGACTTTAGGCAACAGAATTCCCGCTTCGTTCTGTTGCATGATCGCTGCTTTACGCATCCCTGAACGGTTTGCTATCCACCGTACCCAACAAGACGTGACGACGGGGTTTCGGGGATGCGGGATGCAAGGCGTGAACGCGCAGCGATGCGCGATCGACGGGGTTTTCTCAAGCTGGCCACGGGTGCGGGAATCGTAGCCGCCACGGGCATGGTGATGAGGCCCGGCCACGCCCTTGCAGAGATTCCGCCCCTGCCCGGTCTGCGGCCCGAACCGCCGGCCGAACTTTCCATGGACGTGCGCGAGCTGACCATGGAGGCGGCCCACACCGGCGAAAAGCTCACCGTTCCCTATTTCGACAACGGCCGCTACGTCAGCGACGCGTTGCAGGCGGTCAAGCACATCATGCGCGACCACCGCAACGACAAGGAGCATGACATCGACCCGGCCCTGCTCGACGTCCTGACGGTCATTCGCGAGCGCCTGGGCACCAACTCGCCCATCACCATCGTCTCGGGCTACCGTTCGCCCGAGACCAACGCGATGCTGGCGGCCCAGAGCAACGGTGTTGCCAAGAACAGCTATCACCTGCATGGCCAGGCCGTGGACATCCGCATGGACGATCGTTCGAGCTCGGAGATCTTCCAGGTCGCCCTGTCGCTGGAAGCGGGCGGCACCAGCCTCTACAGCCGCTCCAACTTCGTCCACGTCGACACCGGCCCGGTCCGCACCTGGTAGGCGTGCCGCAACCTTCGCGCGTCCCCAGCCGTCGCACCTACAATTCCGGCGCGCATTTGACCTAGCGCAATGCGCCCTTGGGCCGCATGTCCCAAGAATGCCACCATCCAGATGGAGGCATTCCCATGGCTTCGACCAGCACCGATGACACGACACAAGGCAAGGGCCGCCTTGGGCTTCTGGCGCTGACCGCGCTGGTCGTCGGCTCGATGATCGGCGGCGGCGTCTTCAGCCTGCCCCAGAACATGGCCGTCGGCGCCTCGCCGGGTGCCATTCTCATCGCCTGGGCGATCACCGGCGTCGGCATGCTCGCCCTGGCCCTGGTCTACATGCGCCTTTCGACCCGCAGGCCGGAGCTGGATGCCGGCCCCTATGCCTATGCGCGCGCAGGCTTCGGCGATTTCATGGGCTTCAACAGCGCCTGGGGCTACTGGCTCTCCGCCTGGCTCGGCAACGTCAGCTACGGCGTGCTGATCTTCGCCGCGCTCGGCGCCTTCTTTCCCATGTTCGGCGAGGGCAACACATGGCAGGCCGTGCTCGGCGCCTCCATCGTCCTGTGGCTGATCCACGGACTGATCCTGAGCGGCGTGCGCCAGGCCGCCATCGTCAACGTGATCACGACCTTCGCCAAGATGGTGCCCATCGCGATCTTCATCGTCGTCGTCCTCATCGCCTTCGACCCTGCCCTGTTCGGCATGGACTTCTGGGGCACCGGCGCAGCGGAGGCGGCCGCATCGGCCGGTACCGAGCCGGTGGGCCTGGGCAGCGTCGTGACGCAGGTTTCGGGCACCATGCTGGTGACCCTCTGGGTCTTCATCGGCATCGAGGGCGCCAGTGTCGAATCGGGCCGCGCCGCGCGCCGCCGCGACATCGGACGCGCCACGATCCTGGGTTTCCTGATCGCGCTTGTCGCCTACATGGCGGTCTCGCTGCTTTCCATGGGCATCATGGCGCAGCCCGAACTGGCCGGTCTGCCCGGCGCGGCCTCCATGGCCGACGTGCTGACCACCATCGTGGGCGGCTGGGGCGGCGATCTGGTGCGCCTGGGCCTGGTCGTCTCGGTCGGCGGCGCCTTCCTGAGCTGGACCCTGTTTGCCGCCGAGATCCCCTTCGTGGCGGCAAGCGAAGGGATGATGCCCCGGCTCTTCTCGCGCGAGAACGCCAAGGCCGCGCCCATGGCCTCGCTCTGGATCACCAACCTGCTGGTGCAGGTCTTCCTGATCGTGACGCTGTTCGCGGAGGCGACCTATACCGGGCTGTTCTACATCGCCTCGACTGCGATCCTGCTGCCCTACGTCTTCTCGGGCGCCTTTGCCTTCAAGCTGGCAATCACGGGCGAGGCCTACCGCCCCGGCGAGCAGCGCGGCATGGACATGGTCATCGGCGTCATCGCCACGGTCTACGGCTGCTGGCTGGTTTATGCCGCCGGGCTTTCCTACCTGCTGATGGTGGCGATCCTTTATGCGCCCGGCATCGTCGTCTTCGCGATCGCCCGGCGCGAACGGGGCGAGCGCATCTTCACGCCCGTCGAGCTGGTCCTCGCCATCGCCCTGGTCCTGGTCGCGGCCTTTGCCGGCTGGCAGATGTGGACCGGCGCCATCAGCCCGCTGTGAGCAGGGAGCCTGTCATGCCGTTTTCCGTCGCTTCCGAGGTCGGCCGCCTGCGCAAGGTTCTGGTCCACCGTCCCGACCTGGCGCTGCGCCGCCTGACCCCGGCCAACTGCCGCGACCTGCTGTTCGACGACGTGCTCTGGGTCAAGCGGGCAAGGCAGGAACACGACGCCTTCGTCGACGCCATGCGCGAACGCGGTGTCGAGGTCTTCCATGTCGGCCAGCTGCTGGCCCAGACCCTGGAGATCGACGAGGCGCGCGCCTGGCTGCTGGCCCGCCGCATCGGCCCTTCGCGCGTCGGGTCGACCCTGGCCGGCGAGCTGCACGCTTGGCTGGAGGACATGCCCCGTACACGGCTTGCCGAGCTGCTGATCGGCGGCATCGCGCGGGCCGAACTGCCGTTTGCAAGCGACAGCCTGCTCGGCGCCACCATGGAGCCCGGCGACTTCGTGCTGCCGCCGCTGCCCAACCAGCTCTTTACCCGCGACACCACCTGCTGGATCTACGGCGGCGTGACGCTGAACCCTATGTTCTGGCCGGCCCGGCGCGAGGAGACCGCCAACATGGCGGCGATCTACCGCTTCCATCCGATGTTCGCCGGCGCGCCCATCTGGTGGGGCGCCGACATGGCCTCCCAGGGCCGCATGTCGCTGGAGGGCGGCGACGTCATGCCCATCGGCAACGGCACGGTGCTGATCGGCATGGGCGAGCGCAGCAGCCCCCAGGCGGTCGAGAGCCTGGCGGCAAGCCTGCTCGAACAGGGCGCGGTGGAGCGCGTGATCGCCTGCGCCATGCCGCGCGACCGCAGCTACATGCACCTCGACACCGTCTTCACCTTCTGCGACCGCGATCTCGTCACCCTCTTCCCGCCGGTCGCCGAACGCATCCGTTGTTTCTCCATCCGCAAGGGCGAGGCCGAGGGCAGCCTCGACATCCGCGAGGAAGGCCGCCCCTTCCTGGAGGTCGTCGCCGAGGCCCTGGACCTGCCGAAACTGCGCGTCGTGCCGACCGGCGGCGACGCTTATGAGGCCGAGCGCGAACAGTGGGACGACGGCAACAACGTCATCGCCCTGGAACCCGGCGTCGTCATCGCCTACGACCGCAACGTCTACACCAACACGCAGCTGCGCCGCGCCGGCATCGAGGTCATCACCATCGAGGGTTCCGAACTGGGCCGCGGCCGCGGCGGCGGCCACTGCATGACCTGCCCGATGCAGCGCGACGCCCTGTGAGCCCGAGTCAAGGACACCAGCCATGAGCCAGAACCTCCACGGACGCAGTTTCCTCAAGCTGCAGGACTTCACCGCCGCCGAGATCGGCCACCTGCTGGCGCTGGCCGCCGACCTCAAGGCCGCCAAGCGCGCCGGCACCGAGACCCAGCGTCTGAAGGGCAAGAACATCGCCCTGCTGTTCGAGAAGGATTCGACCCGCACCCGCTCGGGCTTCGAGGTCGCCACCTTCGACCAGGGCGGCCATGTCACCTACATCGGCCCGACCGGCTCCCACATGGGCCACAAGGAGACCATCAAGGACACCGCCCGCGTGCTGGGCCGCATGTACGACGCCATCGAATACCGCGGCTTCGGCCAGGCGATCGTCGAGGAACTGGCCCAGTGGGCCGGCGTCCCCGTCTATAACGGCCTGACCAACGAGTTTCATCCCACCCAGATCCTTGCCGACTTCCTGACCATGAGCGAACACGCGGGCAAGCCGCTGCACGACATCGCCTACTGCTTCCTGGGCGATGCCGAGAGCAACATGGGCGACAGCCTGATGATCGGCGGCGCCATGATGGGCATGGACGTGCGCCTGGCCGCACCGAAGGCCTGCTGGCCCCGGCCGGAGATCGTCGAGCACTGCCGCAAGGTCGCCCAGCAGAGCGGCGCGCGCGTCACGCTCACCGAAAGCGTCGAGGAGGGCGTGAAGGGCGCCGACGTTCTCTATACCGATGTGTGGGTCTCCATGGGCGAGCCCGAGGAGAAGTGGGCCGAACGCATCAAGCTGCTGACGCCCTACCAGGTGAACGCCGCGACCATGGCGCTGGCGGGCAATCCGCGCGTGCGCTTCATGCACTGCCTGCCGGCCTTCCATAACGCGGAAACCGAAGTCGGCCGCCACATGCAGGAGACCTTCGGCATCAGCGAGATGGAAGTGACCGAGGAGGTCTTCGAATCCGACGCCTCCATCGTCTTCGACCAGGCCGAGAACCGCATGCACACCATCAAGGCGGTGCTCGTCGCCACCATCGGAGCCTGAGCCGTGCGCCTGGTCGTCGCTCTGGGCGGCAACGCCCTGCTACGCCGGGGCGAGGCCATGACGGCGCAGAACCAGCGCGCCAATGTCGCGGTCGCGGCGGGGGCGCTGGCGCCGGTGGCGCAGGGGCACGAACTGGTCGTCACCCACGGCAACGGCCCCCAGGTCGGCCTGCTCGCCCTGCAGGGGCTGGCCTACGACAAGGTCGCGCCCTATCCGCTCGACGTGCTGGGCGCCGAGAGCGAGGGCATGATCGGCTACATGATCGAGCAGGAGCTGCGCAACGCGCTGCCCGGACGCGAGATCGCCACCCTGCTCACCCAGGTCGAGGTCGCTGCCGACGACCCCGCATTTTCCCGTCCCAGCAAGCCGATCGGCCCGGTTTACCCGGAGGCCGAAGGCAGGCGCCTGGCCGCCGAGCGCGGCTGGACCATGGCGCCCGACGGCGAAGGCTGCCGTCGGGTGGTGCCATCGCCCCTGCCGCAACGCATCCTGGAGGGGCGGACCATCGCCCTGCTGCTGGAGGCGGGCATCACCGTGATCTGCGCGGGCGGTGGCGGCATTCCCGTGCTCGCCCGACCCGACGGCAGCCATGCCGGAATCGAGGCCGTGATCGACAAGGATCGCGCCTCCGGCCTGCTGGCAGCCGATCTTGGCGCCGACGGCCTGATCATGCTGACCGACGTCGCTGCGGTGATGGAAGGCTTCGGCACCTCACAGGCCCGCGAGATCCGCGCGGCGACGCCACAGGCGCTCACCGGCATGGACCTGCCCGCAGGTTCCATGGGCCCCAAGGTGGAGGCCGCGGCAGCCTTCGTCGCCCAGGGTGGCCGTTTTGCCGCCATCGGCGCCCTTGCCGACCTGGAGGCCATTCTCGAGGGCAAGGCCGGCACCACCGTCCGGGCCGGCGGCGAGGGGCTGATCTACGGCTGAAGCTCAGCCCTTCGCGAAACGCTTCTCCAGCCGCGCGGCGGCCTCGTCGAGGATCGTATCCTTCTTGCAGAAGCAGAAGCGGGCGAGATGGGTCGGCCCGTCCGGCTCGCGGTAGAAGGCGCTGACCGGCACGGCGGTGACGCCCGCCTCCACCGTGATCATGCGGCAGAAATCCTCGTCGCTCCCCGCAAAACCCAGGGGACGGAAATCGGCGCTGACGAAATAGGTGCCCTGGGACGGCAGCACCTTGAGCCCCGCGCGCGCCAGGCCCGCCGAGAGACGATCGCGCTTGGCCTGCATGGCGCCGGCCAGACCGGTGAAATAGCTGTCATCCTTGGCGAGGCCGAAAGCCACCGCCTTCTGCAGGTCCGGCGGCGTCGTGAAGGTCATGAACTGGTGGGTCTTGATGACCGGCGCCAGCAGCGCGGCATCACCGACGACCCAGCCGACCTTCCAGCCCGTGAGCGAGAAGATCTTGCCCGCCGAGCCGATGCGCAGGGTGCGCTCGCGCATCCCCGGCAGGGTCGCCATGGGGATGTGCGGCTCGCCGTCGAAGGCGAGATGCTCATAGACCTCGTCGCACAGGCAGACGACATCGTGGGCGATACAGAGGCGGGCGATGGTCTCCAGCTCCGCCTTGCGGATGATCCGTGAGGCCGGGTTCATCGGGCTGTTGATCAGGATGAGGCGGGTGCGGTCGTTGAATGCCGCCTCCAGCCGCTCGACCGGCAGGTGCCAGTCCGGCGGATCGAGGCGCACATACCGCGCCACCGCTCCGGCGCGCGCCACCATGGGCGCATAGCTGTCGTAGAGCGGCTCCAGCAGGATGACCTCGTCGCCGGGGTTGAGCAGGCCCATCAGGCAGTCGGCCAGAGCCTCCGTCGCGCCTGACGTGACCACCACCTCGCTCTGCCAGTCGTAGTCCAGGCCATAGAAGCGCCGCCCGTGGGCGGCGATCGCCTGGCGCAGCTCCGGCACGCCGGCCATGGGCGGATACTGGTTCGGCCCCTTCATCAGCGCATCGGCGGCGGCCTGGCGCACGTCGGCGGGGCCGTCCTCGTCGGGGAAACCCTGGCCCAGGTTGATCGAGCCGTGCTCGATGGCAAGCCGCGACATCACCTCGAACACCGTCGTGCCGAGTGCCGCCATGGTCTGATTGGCCGGTTTCATGCTTATCTCCCCTGCGCGGCGCGACATTGCCGGAGGCGCGCCGAGGGGGCAACGGCCTCGTGGCCCAAGACCGGGAGAAACCATGGCTGGCGAGCGTGAAACCGATCTCTACGGTCCCGTGAAGGCCTTTCTGGCGGGCCAGGACTACACGGTGAAGGGCGAGATCGGACGCTGTGACGTGGTCGGCGTGCGCGAGGGCGCCGAACCGGTGATCGTGGAACTGAAGACGAGCTTCTCCCTGCCCCTGGTGTTTCAGGGGCTGCAGCGCCAGGGAATCAGCGATCTCGTCTATCTCGCCGTGCCCGCGGCGTCCGGCGGTATCTGGAAACGCCAGCGCCGCGACATCCTGAAGCTCTGCCGCATGCTGGGCCTGGGTCTGATGACGGTCGATACCGCCGGCGGCCACGTCGAGGTCCAGACCGACCCCGCCCCCTACAAGCCGCGCAAGCAGCCCAGGGCACGCCAGCGCCTGCTGGGGGAGTTTCAGCGCCGTGTCGGCGATCCCACCCAGGGCGGCGGCCGCGGCCGGCCTGTGATGACCGCCTACCGCCAGGATGCCCTGCGCTGCGCCAGCCTGCTCGCCTCCGCGGGCCCCATGGCGCCCGCGGCGGTGCGCGACGCGTCCGGCATTGCCCGCGCCGCGACCATCCTGCAGCGCGACGTCTATGGCTGGTTCGAGCGGGTCCGGCGCGGTGTTTACGCCATCACCCCGGTGGGCCGGGAAGCGCTGGTCACCTTCGCCGACGCTCTGACCGCGCTGGACGCTGCCGCAAACATGGGCAGCGAAACGCCCAAGACTTCATCATCTGCCTAATTTTCAGGCAACACTTCCTTCGTCATCACATTAACGGATGGCGCCAACCATATGAAATAACACTGGTACACATGTGCCGAAAAACTGGCACGCATCATGCTCCTACGCGCGGGAGTATCGGGGATATGTCATGAAAAAGATCGAAGCCATCATCAAGCCCTTCAAGCTCGACGAGGTGAAGGAAGCCCTTCACGAAGTCGGCCTGCAGGGCCTCACCGTTACCGAGGCCAAGGGTTTCGGCCGCCAGAAGGGCCACACAGAGCTCTACCGCGGCGCCGAATACGTCGTCGACTTCCTGCCCAAGGTGAAGATCGAACTGGTCGTGGACGACAATCTCGTCGACCGCGCCGTCCAGGCGATCCAGGATGCCGCACGCACCGGCCGCATCGGCGATGGCAAGATCTTCATCCTGCCGGTCGAGGATGTCATCCGCATCCGCACCGGCGAGCGTGGTCCTGACGCCGTATAGGCATACTCAACCCAGCCTCCGTTCCGTTTCTACAAAGGAGAACCCCTGTGTCCGACGCCGAGTCCGTTCTGAAGAAAATCAAGGACGAAGAGATTCCCTACATCGATCTTCGTTTCACCGACGCCAAGGGCAAGTGGCAGCACCTGACCATGGCCGCCCGGATGATCGACGAGGACACGTTTGCCGACGGCATCATGTTCGACGGCTCCTCGATCGCCGGCTGGAAGGCGATCAACGAGTCCGACATGATCCTGATGCCCGACGCCAGCTCGGCCGTCATGGACCCCTTCGAGCCCCAGCCGACGCTGATCATCAACTGCGACATCCTGGAGCCCTCCACGGGCCAGCCCTACACCCGCGATCCGCGCTCCACGGCCAAGCGCGCGGAGGCCTATCTCGCCTACAGCGGCATCGGCGACACCTGCTACTTCGGCCCGGAGCTGGAGTTCTTCGTCTTCGACAGCGTCGAGTTCTCGACCGATCCGAACCACACCTTCTACCGCCTCGACTCCGAGGAAGGCGCCTACAACGACGGCACCAACTATCCTGAGGGCAACCTCGCCCACCGTCCGCGCGTCAAGGGCGGCTACTTCCCGGTCGCCCCGGTCGACAGCGCCAGCGAACTGCGCGGCGAGATGCTGACCACGATGGCCGCCATGGGCATCCCCATCGACAAGCACCATCACGAGGTGGCGCCGGCCCAGCATGAGCTGGGCATGACCTTCGGCACCCTGCTCGACTGCGCCGACCATGTGCAGAAGTACAAGTACGTCGTGCACCGCGTCGCCCACAGCTACGGCAAGACCGCGACCTTCATGCCCAAGCCCGTGATGTTCGACAACGGCTCGGGCATGCACTGCCACCAGTCGATCTGGAAGGACGGCAAGCCCCTGTTCGCGGGCAACGGCTACGCCGACCTCTCGGACACGGCGCTCTTCTACATCGGCGGCATCATCAAGCACGCCAAGGCGCTGAACGCCTTCACCAACCCCTCGACCAACAGCTACAAGCGCCTGGTTCCGGGTTACGAGGCGCCGGTTCTGCTGGCCTACAGCTCGCGCAACCGTTCGGCGTCCTGCCGTATCCCCTACTCCACCTCGCCCAAGGCCAAGCGTGTCGAGGTGCGTTTCCCCGATCCCACGGCCAATCCCTACTTCGCCTTCGCGGCGATGCTGATGGCCGGCATCGACGGCATCGAGAACAAGATCCATCCCGGCGACGCGATGGACAAGAACCTCTACGACCTGCCGCCCGAGGAGCTGAAGGAAGTGCCGACCGTGTGCGGCAGCCTGCGCGAGGCGCTTCAGAGCCTGGACGCCGACCGCGAGTTCCTGAAGAAGGGCGAGGTCTTCACCGACGACCTCATCGATGCCTACATGGAGCTGAAGTGGGAGGAGGTCATGCGCTTCGAGACCGCCACCCACCCGATCGAGTTCGACATGTATTACAGCGTCTGATCCTCCCATCAGCACGCCCACGGAAGGGCGCGGATCCGAAAGGGTCCGCGCCCTTTCTCTTTGCTGGACATGGCCGCCCCGGTCTGGCGATCATGGACTTCGGCCATAGCGCCCCCCACCCCAGCGACACAGCGGTTACCATGACGACAGCCTCCGGCGACGCCCATGCCCTGACGCCGGCCCAGCGCCGGCGCGGCCTGACGGCCGTGCTGCTGGGCATGACGGTGATCGGCATCAACGTCGGCCTGTTCAACCCGCTGATCGCGCTGAACCTGGAAAACCAGGGCGTTTCGACCACCTTCAACGGCGTCAACGCCGCCCTGCCCTATATCGCGGCGATCCTCTTTGCCCCGCTGGTGCCGCGCCTGGCCTCGCGCATGGGGCTGCTCGGCATCCTGCTGCTGGCCGGCGTGATCGACGTGGCGGTGATCCTTGCCTTCACCCTGTCGGCCGACCTCTGGGTCTGGATGGGCCTGCGCTTCCTGATGGGCCTGGGCATGCTGTTCCACTGGGTGGGCAGCGAGATCTGGGTCAACGCGGCGGTGACCGACCGCAACCGGGGCAAGATCATCGGCCTCAACGGCGCCCTGTTCTCGGTCGGCATGGTCTGCGGCCCGCTGGTCCTGCGCTGGGTCGGCACCTCGGGCGACCTGCCCTTCTACATCAGCGCCGGGCTGATCTGCGGCGCCATGGCGCCGCTGCTGTTCGCCTTCGGCACGGCACCGGACGCCCGCGGCAAGCACCGCACCAACCTGCTGGCCGCCATCCGCCATGCCCCCACGCCGATCCTGTCGGCCTTCATCCAGGGCATCCTCTTCGTCGCGCTGTTCGTGCAGCTGCCGATCTACGGCCTGCGGAGCGGGCTGCCGGAGGCCGAGGCGGTCACCCTGCTCTCTGCCCTGGTGATCGGCGGCATCATCGCCCCGGTGCCGATCGGCTGGCTGGCCGACCACATGGACCGGCGCCTGCTGCTGATCGTCTGCGGCGCGGTGATCTTCGTCGCCATCCTGTTGCTGCCGGTGGTCTTCCACAACACCTGGCTCGCATGGGCCCTGCTGGTGCTGTGGGGCGGCGCGGGCGGCGGGCTCTACACCCTGGGGCTGGTGCGTCTGGGCGAGCTCTTCGGCCCGGCCCAGCTCGGCGCCGCCACCGCCGCCTTTGTCATGACCACCCACATCGGCTCCATCGCCGGGCCGGTCATGGCGGGCGTGGGCATGGACCTGTGGAATCCCGACGGCTTCATCGTCGCCATGGCGGCGTCCGCCTTCGGCTTCGTCGCCTTCGGCACCTGGCGTTACCTCACCGTGCCCGACAGCGCCCGAAAGCGGGACAATACGCTGGTCTAAGGCACTGTCAGGAAACGAAAAACGTCTCCGGAGGCCGTGAAAGCGCCCCGCGCAGCGCCGGATCGACCAGCAGGGCATAGAGCACGGCCGTCACCGCGACCAGCGGCAAAGCCAGCACGAAAGACCCCAGCGCCTTGATGAAGCGCAGCACCAGCTCGGCAATGAGGCCGAGATCGCTCTCGATCACTGCGGCGGTCATCTCCAGCAGCAGGAATTCGCCCAGAACCAGCGGCAGGGTGGCCAGGAACAGGGCGATGGCGATGCGCAGCGTGTTGCCCTCCGCGGCCCGCCAGACCTGCCCGATGTCGCCGCCCCGGTCGAGCGCGATGGAGGGCAGCACCATGACCGAGCGGGAAACCACAAGAATCGCCACGAGCGGACCGATCATCATGAGGATCGCCGCCAGGGGATTGCCGGCCTGCAGCGCCTGGATGGCGCCGGGCGCGGTCGCCAGGCCCATGAAGACGAGGCCCATCAGGAAAAAGGCGACCAGCATGTAGAACAGCTCCCGCTTGCCGAGGCGGAAGTACAGGCGCCGCGTGGTGCGGGCCTGAGGGTCCAGCATCTCGCGCTGCCAGGCAGCCGCGACCATGGCCGTAATGGCCGTGGCGAGCAGCGCCAGCAGGATGAGGACGGCGATCGCCTTGGGTGTCATCACCAGTTCGCCCGCCTCGTCCAGATAGGGGGCTTCCGGCTCCAGTATGGCGCCCGCCACCGTCAGCAGCAGAGCCGGAAACCAGCCGATGCGCAGGAGGGCATCGAAACCGGTGACCGTCGAGGAGAGCCCCTGACGCGCCACGGCATAGGGCGCGATCCGGGCCCGCGGGGCCTTGCCGTCGTTCATGCCGTCACCGCCTTACGAACGGGATGGTGTCGAAACATGGCCAGCAATACATCACCTATGACATTAGATAGAATCGTTAACTTATTCATTTTTCTGGATTTTCCATGCCATCTTAACGTGGCGTCCCGTCGGCTTTCCCAGCAGGAAACAGTGTGCGGCTGCGACCCATCGGTCCCTGGCCGGGCAATCTAGCCCAGGCCGACGCCTTCGGTCATGTCTGCCGGAACCGGCGGACGCAGGCGGGCATACATTACACCGGCTCCGGCCAGGATCAGGGTCAACGCGATGCCGCTGGCCACCATGTTGACGAGCCAGCCCGCCGTCGCGATCAGGATCATCGTGCCGTCGAGGCTGCCATGGAGGTACCCGGCCACGAAAAACGGCACCGCCGCCAACAGCACCAGCAGCGCCCCGGCCAGGCTCACCACACCAAGCACGCCGAAGATCGGCCAGGTCTGGCCCCTCGTCATGCGCCAGACCGCGGCGGGGTCGATGCCGCCATCGCAGGCGACATGGGGCACGATCAGGCTGAGGCGCAGCAGGATGACGAAGGCCGGGACATAGATCAGGCACATCACCACATAGGCCGCGGGCGGCCACACCAGCACCGTCGCCACGGACAGGCCGATGGTCAGCATCACGGCGACGAAATGACCCAGTGCCAGCATCAGCACGGCCCCGATCATCTCGATCTCCGCCGAGCCCAGCCGCAGCCGCCACCAGCCCCCGTCCGGGCGCTCCCCGGTGACGAAAAAGCGGCTCCAGGTGACGCAAAGCAGGGCGGTTCCCACGACAGCGACGATCTGGGCAATGTTCGCCAGCATCATCATCCTGCCTGCCGGCGCCATCAGCGCGTTCAAGGTGTTGATCTGGCCGAAGAGATCCGGGCCGGCGGCCTCCATCTCTTCCATGGCCGCGGCGATCTCTGACGCGTTGCCAAGCAAACGCAGAAATCCCAGCCCGGTCGCCACCACCGCAACGACATCGAGCAGCAGCACGCCAGCAAGCACGACACCGCCGATCCGCACCAGCGTGC
>CALLQH010000218.1 GCA_938014945.1 uncultured bacterium
CCAGTTGTGACGGCTGGCGCGGGCGAGGCGACGGCGCGCGTCCATCGTGGACAATGCGGTTCCTGATGGGTGTAAAAACTTTTTAAATCAAATAGTTAGATTACACAAAGTGTGTCGTTCGGCACCGTATAGCCATGTTGCGGGGGGGGCGATTTCCTTTAGTCTCCACAGCCATCTTCCGTACGAGCGCCGACCTGACGATGCCGGGGGCCGTCAGGAGTTACAGCCGCAGGATTTCCCGGCGGCCGATTGCGTTTTTCGACGACTGGGAGGTCGCACGATGTCCGACACACACAAGGGTTCCTGTTTCTGCGGTGCCGTGAAGATCGAAGTCAGCGGCGCGCCGGCCGCGATGGGCTACTGCCATTGCGAATCCTGCCGCGCCTGGTCGGCCGGGCCGGTCAACGCCTTCACGTTGTGGGCGCCCGATGCGGTGAAGGTCACCGCCGGCAAGGATCAGCTCGCGACCTTCACCAAGAATCCCACCAGCGAGCGGCAGTTCTGCAAGTCCTGCGGTGGCCATGTCATGACCAACCACCCGACCTTCGGCCTGGTCGATGTCTATGCCGCGATCCTGCCGAGCCTCGCCTTCGAGCCCGGCGTTCATGTGAACTATGCCGAATCGGTGCTGCCGGTGCGCGACGGCCTGCCCAAGATGAAGGACTTCCCCGCCGAACTCGGCGGCTCGGGAGAGATGCTGCCCGAATAGGTCTTCAGCCCAGCAGCGCGGCGATGGGGCGGAAGCTGCGCCGGTGATGCGCCGTGACGCCCAGGCGGGCCAGTCCCTCCTGGTGCTGGGCGGTGCCGTAACCGGCGTTGCGTTCCCAGCCGTAGCCGGGGTGGGCTTGCGCCAGTTCGGCCATCATCGCATCGCGCGCCACTTTGGCGACGATCGAGGCGGCGGCGATCGAGGCGCACAGCCCGTCGCCGCCGACGATGGCGGTGGCGGGGCACGGCAGCTCCGGCAGGCGGTTGCCGTCGACCAGCGCATGGCGGGGCGCCTGGGGCAGAGCGGCCAGCGCACGGCGCATGGCGAGCATCGAGGCGGCCAGCACGTTGAGCCGGTCGATCTCCTCGACGCTGGCCATGGCGATACCGATCATGGCGCAGTCGTGCAGTTCGGCGGCCAATACCTGGCGCCGCGCCGCGCTGAGTTTCTTGGAGTCGTTGAGGCCCAACGGGATGCGGGCCGGATCGAGGATGACCGCGGCGGCAACCACGGGCCCGGCCCAGGGCCCGCGCCCGACCTCGTCGATGCCGCAGACCGGGGCCTTGCACGCCTGCTCGTGAACAAGGCTCGTAAGGCTCATGGCGCGATCAGGTCTCGTCGTCGTCCATCAGCGAAGCCGGCAGCGCATCCCGGTGGCGCCGGCCCAGGCGCCGGAAGCGCGTACGGCTCCACGCATAGACCGAACGGGTCTGCGCGCTGCTTGAGGGATAGATGCGATTCATCAGCTCCTCGAAGCTCTCGGCCGAATCGGCCAGGCGATGGAGGCGACGGGCACTGTCGAGCCAGAGCGGGCTGATGATGAGGGACAGCGCGATGACCGCCACGAACAGGCGGTAGCCGTCGTTGGTGATGGCGCCCACGGAGACGCCCAGTGCCGCGAGGACGAATGAGAACTCGCCGACCTGGCCCAGCGCCACGCCGCCCAGCCACGCGCGCGGCCACGGCTCCTTCAGGAAACGCAGCACGCCGACGTTGAGCGCCGTCTTGCCCAGCGTCACCAGCAGCAGCATGACGACGATCTGGCCGATGTTCTCCCAGATGAAATCGAGATCGATCAGCAGGCCGATGGAAAGGAAGAACACCATCAGCAGCACGCCCTGAATGGGCAGGGTGGAGCGCAGCATGATCTTGCGGTCGGTGCTGTTGCCCAGCACCAGGCCGGCCAGGAACGCGCCGTAGGCGGTCGACATGCCGAACAGGCCGGAGATCGCGGCGGCGGCGAAACACAGCGCCAGCGCGGCAATGGCGATGAGATCGAGCTGGCCGCGGGTGAAGCTGCGGAAGGGCAGGCGCAGGCGGCCGCGCCGCCCCAGGAACCACATCAGCCCGCCCAGGATGATGATCGCACCGGCCACCGGCAGCAGGTCGCCGATCACCAGCTCCCGGTTGGGCGCCATGGTCGCGACGAACAGCATCATGGGCACGACGGCCAGATCCTGGGCGATCAGGATGGCGATGGCGCGTCTGCCGACCTCGGTTTTGAGTTCCCCGACGTCCTCCAGCAGCTTGATGGCGACGGCGGTGGAGGAAAGCGCGATGCCGAAGCCGACCAGGATCGAACGCTCCCAGGACCAGCCGAAGAGATAACCCAGGACGAACATCACGATGCTGGCGATGGCGATCTGCAGCCCGGTGCCGATGAAGGCGAAGCGGATCACAGGCTTGAAGTCGCGGATGTCGAGCTCCATGCCGATGGCGAAGAGCAGCAGCAGGACGCCCAGTTCGGCGAGGAAGTTGATCTGGTCTCGATCCGTGACGAAGCCCAGCACGCTGGGGCCCAGCACCACGCCCGCCAGGATGTAACCGACGATGGCCGGTTGCTTCAGGCGGCTCAGAATGAGCCCGCAGCCCAGGGCCACCGTGACGACGATGGCGATTTCGGTGAGTTCGTGTCCGGCTGATTCCATGGCGCCACCATCATGACCTGTTGCGGCGGAATTGCGAAATGCCGCACCGGCCTTCAGCGGAAGTTTTGCCGCCCTGGCACCCCCTAGCCGCGCAGGGCAGCCTTCAAACGCTCGGCAATCAGGGCGGGTTCGCCGTCCTTCAGGCACATCGGATTGGCGCTGATGGTGCCGCCCTCGACGCGGCCGGGCTCCAGGAAGATCGCCGGTTCGCCGCGCTCCAGTGCGACCAGCACCGATTCGGCCGAGCGGCCGAGTGCGGCTTCGTCGACGTGGACGTGGAGGAACGGCACCTTGCCGTCCTCGGCGACCTCGATGCGGGCGTTGTTGATGCCCTGCAGGCCGTCGGCCATCTCGCGCACCAGACGGGTCCAGCGGCCCCGCGTCGCGCCGCTGGCGTCCTCTTCCAGGGCCAGTGCGATGGCCGCGACCAGCCCGGCGATCTGCTCCTTGCCCACCTTGCAGACACGGCCGATGCCGTCGCGCGGCATGCCCGCGATGGCGCTGCGGTCGATCAGGTCGGCCGGCGGGTTCCAGCGCGAGGGGGCGGTGTCCATGTCGAGATGCTGCATGGCGACCGAGGCGATGAGATCCCTGCGTCCGGCGAGGATGCCCGATGCCTGCGGCCCGCCGATCGCCTTGCCGCCGGAGAAGGCGACGAGATCGGCGCCCTCGGCGATGAAACGCTTGAGGTTGCCCATGGGCGGCAGCTGGCCCGCCGCATCGACGATCACCGGCACGCCGTGCTTGCGCGCGACCGCGACGATCTCGGGCAGGGAGGGGCGGTTGTCGCGCGAGGCGACGTAGTAGAAGGCGGCAGTGCGTTCGTTGATCGCGGCCTCGTATTCCCAGGGCTCGGCATCGCGCACGCCGGCGCCGGCATAACGGTCGGCGATGCCGACCTCGACCAGGGTCGCGCCGGCGGTGCGTACCGCGTGGTCGTACATGTTGCGGTGGCTGCGCGCGACGACGACCTCGTTCTTGAGGCCCGTGGTGTCGGGCAGGCGGTCCATGGCGGCAAGGTCGTTGCCGCAGATGCAGGCCGCGGTCGCCAGCATCAGGCCCGATGCCGCCCCTGCGCTGACGTATCCCGCTTGCGCCCCGGTCACCTCGGCGATGTAGCGCCCGGCGGCGGCCTGCAGGCGTGCGATGTCGACGCAGTGCTGCGAGGCCTCGACCATGGCCTGCGCCACCTCCGGCCGCAGGATGCCGCCCGACAGGCGCGTCGCCGGTCCCTTGGCGTTGACGATGGGCTGGATGCCCAGGCGGTCGAGGATGGTCGGCATGGCGGTTTCCTAGAGTGCAGCCAGGACTTTGGCAGCGGCAGCTTCGCCGCTTCGGGCCGCGCCGTCCATGTTGGCTGTGGTGACGTAGTCGCCGCAGAAGTGGAGGCCGTCGAGCGAGGCCTCCAGGTCGCCCTGCAGTGCCTGCCTGCCGGGCCTGTACTGCGGCAGGGCGAACTCCCAGCGCTGGAAGCCGATCCAGTGGACGCGGCCGGCAAGCTCGGGATGGTGCGCGGCGAAGGCGCGCAGGGCGCCCGACTGGATGGACTCCGGGGAATCATCCCAGATGACGCGGGCATGGGCGTCATGGACGTAGGCGTGAAAGCAGCCGCCGTTGCGGGCGATGTCGCCCGGCGTCTTCAGCACGAAGCCGGTGGTGTTGTATACGGCGCCGGCGCGCGAGGGTGCGGTCGGCACTACGTCGCCACGGGCTCCCTCCGGCAGCACGGCGATGGGCGTGGCGATGTTGCGGCCGTAGCGGATTGCGCCAAGCGCGGCGGCCTTGGCCGCGGGCAGGTCGGCGATCACGCCGAGGGCGGCCGGGGCGGGCAGGGCGCAGACGATCTGGCGGGCATGAAGGGTCATCTCGCCTCCTTCGGCATGCGCCGTCACGGTCCAGCCCGCGCCATCGCGCACCACGGCGGCCACCCTGTGCCCGCTCTTCAGTTCCGCGCCGCTGCCCTGCGCCAGCGCATGGGTGAAGCGGTTGGTGCCGCCGGCGAAAACCGTGTCGCCGCGGTTGCTGCGCGGCACCGGCTCGGTCGAAAAGGCACTCGTCCGCTGGTCGCCCCACAGCAGCATCAGGCCGTAGAGCGAGGTCTCGATGGTCGAGGCGAAGATGAGCTGGCCGCACCAGCGCTCGAAGAAGGCATGGACGTGCTCGGGAGCATCGCCGAGCCAGGCACCGACGGAGATGCCGTCGAGCTCCGGCGCGGTGGGCGGGCGGGGATTGGCCATCTCGGCTTCCAGGGCAGCGACCCAGCGGTCGATCTCGGCGCGCTCCTGCGCCGTGCCGCGGTTGCCGCGCAGCTCGTCGGAATGGAAACCGGAAGGGATCAGCTCGACGCCCAGTTCGTCGGCCAGTTCCACGACCTTGACCTTGTCGGTGCTGACGTATTGCGCGGCATAGTTGGCCCAGCTGCCGTCTTCGAAGCGCCGCGACAGGGTGCGTCCGCCGATGTGGCCGGCCGCCTCCAGCACGACGACATCGCGCCCCTTCAGCCGGTAGGCCGCCGTCAGCCCGGCCACGCCGGCGCCCAGCACCGCCACCTCGCAAGACCTGCCCATGCCCCACTCCCCGAATGCCGCGCAAGTCTAGCGCGGGGAACGGGCGCTCTACAGCAGCGTCATCTGGTCGGTGTCGGCGGCGGGTCTGGTGAACCGGGTGGTGTCGAGTTCCCAGCTTCGACGGTCGAGGCCGTAGCGTCGGCAGGCGAGCGCGAAGCGGCGGGCGATCATGTCGGCGAAGGGGCCGGCGCCCTTCATGCGGGTGCCCCATTCGGCATCGTAGTCGCGCCCGCCGCGGCAGTCGCGCACCAGGGTCATGACACGGCTTGCGCGGTCGGGGGCGGCGGCCTCCAGCCATTCGCGGAAGAGATCCTTGATCTCCAGCGGCAGGCGCAGCAGGACGTAGCCCGCGGTCTGCGCCCCGGCGTCGCGGGCGGCCGCCAGCACGCTTTCCATCTCGGCATCGTTGAGGCCGGGAATGATCGGCGCGAACATGACACCCACCGGCACGCCCGCCTCGGCCAGCGCCTCGATGGCCTTCAGGCGCCTCGCCGGGGTCGCCGCGCGCGGCTCCATGGTGCGCGCCAGCTTTCCGTCGAGCGTCGTCACCGAGATGTAGGCGCGCGCCAGCTTGCGCTCTGCCATGCGTCCCAGGATGTCGACATCGCGGGCGATCAGCGCGCCCTTGGTGACGATGCCGACCGGGTGGCTGGTCTCGTCCAGCACCTCCAGGATCTGGCGGGTGATGCCGTAGTGGCGCTCGATCGGCTGGTAGGGATCGGTGTTGGTGCCGAGCGCGATGACGCGCGGGCGGTAGCCCGGCCGTGCCAGTTCCTGGCGCAGCAGCAGGGCGGCGTCGGGTTTCATCAGCAGGCGGGTCTCGAAATCCTGACCCGGCGACATGCCGAGCCAGGCATGGGTCGGGCGCGCGAAACAATAGACGCAGCCGTGCTCGCAGCCGCGATAGGGGTTGATCGAACGGTCGAAGGGGATATCGGGCGAGCTGTTGCGCGCGATCACCGTGCGGCTGGCGTCGATCGCGACCTGCGTGTCGAGCGGCGGCAGCGGTTCGTCGATAGCACCCCAGCCGTCGTCGAAGGCCTCGCGGCTGGTCGCCTCGAAGTGGCCTGAGCGGTTGCTCGCCGCGCCGCGTCCCTTGCGCTGCAGCAGGTGGGTGCGTTGCTCCATTGTTCCCTCCGAATCCATGAAAGAACATTAGTAGAACAAATTGCCGTCGCGCAAGGAGGATGGGCTGACCGACGGAAACCCTTATGATTCCGCCATGATCCGCCTGACGGTCGTCATCCCCGCGCTCAATGCCGCCCCGAGTCTGCCCGCGACTCTGGACGCGGTGCTCGCCGCGCGGGCAGCACCCGGCGAAAATCTCTGCCTCGATGTCCTGGTGGTCGACGGCGGCTCGCGCGATGCCACCGTGACCCGAGCCCTGGAGGCCGGGGTTGCCGTGATCGAGGCCCCGCGCGGCCGCGGCAACCAGCTCGCAACAGGCGGCGCGGCGGCGGCCGGCGACTGGCTGCTGTTCCTGCACGCCGACACGCGCCTGCCGCGCGGCTGGGAGGGACTCGTCTGCGCCTTCGCCGCCGACCCGGGGAATCGGGAGAGGGCCGCGGTCTTTGCGCTGCGCTTCGACGATCCCTCGCCGGCGGCGCGCCGGGTGGAGCGGATCGCGGCCTGGCGCTCGCGCCTGCTGGGCCTGCCCTATGGCGACCAGGGTTTGCTGATCGCGCGGGATTTCTACACGGCGCTCGGTGGCTATGGCCTGCTGCCGATCATGGAGGATGTCGATCTGGTGCGGCGGATCGGGCGGGGGCGACTGGTGACGCTGCCCGGCCATATCGTCACCAGCGCGCGGCGTTACCGCCGCACCGGCTACACGCTGCGCGTGGCACGCAATCTGCTGTGCCTGACGCTCTATTTCTGCGGCGTCTCGCCGCGCCGCATCGCGCGGCTCTACGGATGAAGCGCCATCTGGTCGTGCTGGCGCGCCGCCCGCAATGGGGGCGGGTGAAGTCGCGCCTTGCTGCCGACATCGGCGCGGGCCCCGCCCTGGCCCTCTACAAGCGCCTGCTGGCGCGCACCCTGCGCCGTCTCGCGCGCGATGTGCGCTGGACCACCGTGCTTGCTGCGACGCCCGCGAACGAGGCGCGCCGGCCCGGGCGCTGGAGCCGCGGCCTGCCGGTGATCGCGCAGGTGAGGGGCGACATCGGCGAACGCATGGCCGCTGCCATGGCGGCGATGCCGCCGGGCAAGGTGGTGCTGGTCGGCAGCGACATTCCGGAGATCGGGCGGGGCCACATCGCCGCGGCCTTCCGCGCGCTCGATGATCACGACGCCGTCTTCGGCCCGGCCCGCGACGGCGGCTTCTGGCTCATCGGCCTTGCCCCCTCGCTGCGCGGAACGCCTCTGTTCGGCAGGGTGCGCTGGTCGAGCGAACATGCGCTTGCCGATGCGGTGGCGAGCCTGCCGACAGGCAGCCGCATCGCGCGGGTCGCCGTGCTCTGCGACATCGACGACGGGGCCGATCTTGCCCGCTGGCGCAGGCGGCAAAAGCCTGTCTAGGATGGTCCCTCGGGGAGAGGGATCATGACCATTGTTGCCGTCTGCGAAACGTCCGGAGCCTGGGTTCCGGACGGCGCCCGTGCCGGAAGGTGCGTTGCGCGGCCGATCGGCCGGGCGGTTTCGTGACCGCGCGGCCTGAATCGGTTGCCGACGGCTTTTCGGCCTGGCGCATCGCCATCGGTTCTACCCTGCTGGTCTCCTTCGGCATGGGCGTGGAATACATGCTGTGGGCGAACCTGCGCACCATCGCCGACGACATGTCCTGGCCGCGCTGGATTCCCTCAGCCGCCTACGCCATGGAGATGATCGGCACGGGCATCGGCGGCATCCTGATGGGCCGCCTGGCCGACAAGATCGGCACCGTGCCGGTGGTCCTGATCGGGGCGATGATGATTCCCTCCGGCGCGCTGGCGGCGAGCCATGTCACGGAAGCCTGGCAGTTCTGCCTGGTCTTCGGCGTGATGATCGGGTTCCTGGGCAACGCCACCCTCTTTGCCCCGCTGATGGCCAATGCGACACGCTGGTTCAACCGGCGCATGGGCCTGGCCGTCGCCATCGTCGCTTCCGGCCAGGGCATCGCGGGCGCCATCTGGCCGCAGATCTTCGAGCAGATGACGGCGGTGCTGGGCTGGCGCCAGACCCTGATGCTCTACGGCATCTTCGCCATGATCGTCATGCCGCCCATGCTGCTGCTGCTGCGCGGCAAGCCGCCGGGCTGGGACGCCATGGGTGCCGAGCGCAAGGCGATGCGCGACGGCGGCGGCCGTTTCGGCTCGCTGGCTGAGAACCTGCCCCAGATCATGCTCTGCATGGCGATCTTCTGCTGCTGCGTCGCCATGGCGATGCCGCTGCTCCACATCGCCGCCCACACCCAGGACATCGGCTATGCCAGCCACGACGGCGCCATCCTGCTGTCGGTCATCATGGCGATCTCCTTCGTCGGACGCCTTGGCGTGGGCGCGCTTGCCGATGTCATCGGCGGCTTCCGCGCCATGATCATCGCCTCGGGCCTGCAGGCCGCCGGCCTGCTGTTCTTCTTCCCCTTCGACGGCATCGTGCCGCTCTACATCGGCGCGGTGATGTTCGGCCTGGGCTTTGGCGGACTGGTGCCGATCTACGCGGTGGTGCTGCGCTCGATCTATCCGGCTCACACCATGGGCTGGCGCGTCGGCGCGATCCTGCTGTTCGGCGCGGTCGGCATGGCGGTGGGCGGACAGTCGGCGGGCGCCCTCTTCGACTGGCTGGGCAGCTACCGCGTCGCCTTCGGCATCGGCTTCACGTTCAACCTCGCCAACCTGGCGCTGGTGCTCAGCGTCTGGCGCCTGACCGGCGGCGGTAGGAAGCGCCTGATCGGGACGGCACCCGTCGCTGCCGGATCGGACTGAGGCCGCATCAGGCCAGGGGTGTTGCGTCCGAGAGCCTGCGGAACCAGTGGAGCGGCGTGCGCGGCGCTGCGCCGTCGGCGTTGGGCGCGCCGAGGCCCTCGCGCAGGTCTTTGCTATCGACGCTGCGCACCTCGAAGCTGAAGCGCACCATGCCGGTCGTGTTGATCGTGCCCGCGTGCAGGTGTGCGCCGGAGAACGCCATGATGTCGCCGACCTCCACGATGGCCGGCCGGCCCGGGCCCAGCGCCTCCGGCGCGGTCGCGCGCGGCAGCAGGGGATAGCTCGTCTCGCCGCGCCTGCGCGAGGCGATCAGCGCATCGTAGTCCCAGTCGCCGCTGGTGTTGGGCACGGCGCGGTCGAACAGGCCAGGCCAGAAGGCGACCGTGCGGCCGGGATCGAGCGGCCAGAGCGGCGCCCACCAGTTGACCTGGGCCATGACGTTGGAGCCCCAGGTATCGCGGTGGGGCGGCAGGGTCATGGGCCGCCGGCCGTCGAGATCGCCGCCGGAGACCTGGATGCGCAGGCGCAAACGGTCGCGGTGAGTCGTTGCCGGATCGGCGCCCAGCGCCACCAGCACGCCGTCGAGCCGGCACGCGAGATCGCGGTCGCCCTCGACTGTTTCGGTGAGCGTCTCGCAGCGGCGGGTGAGTTCCTCGCGGTTGAGAAACCGCTGCGCGAGCGGCGGCTCGTGGGGCGCGAACACCGCCTCGGCACGCTGGCGCACATCGGCGACGAAGGCCGCCGTCTCGGGCACGCCACGGAAGACCAGGATGTCGCCGGCAAACAAGCGCTCGCGCGCGGCGCTGTCGAAACGCGTGCAGGGCGTGGGCGACAGGATCACGTTGCGGCCTGCTCCGGCCAGTACCTGTCCCGCAAATCGCGGCGCAGCACCTTGCCGACCGCCGAGCGGGGCATCTCGTCGACGAAGTCGAAGGACTTCGGGCACTTGTAGTCGGCGATTTTCTCGCGGCACAGGGCGGTCAGTTCGGCGATCAGCGCCTCATCTCCGGCAAAGCCCTCGTTGAGCTGGATCACCGCCTTCACCTCCTCGCCCCAGCGCGCGCTCGGCACGCCGACGCAGGCGGCTTCCTTGACGGCGGGATGGCCGTTCAGCACCGCGTCGATCTCGGCGGGGTAGATGTTGACGCCGCCGGAGATCACCGTGTCGGCGCTCCGCCCGGTCAGGTAGAGGTAACCGTCGGCATCGACGCGGCCCATGTCGCCCATGGTGAAGAACTCGCCGCGCCGCCCCTGCGCCGTCTTCTCGGGCGCCTTGTGATAGACGAAACGGTCGCTCTCGGGCGGCTTCAGATAGACAAGGCCGGTCTCGCCCGTGGGCTGCTCCTCGCCCTCCTCGGTGAGGATGCGGATCTCCACGCCCTCCACCGGCCTGCCGGTGCAGCCGGGATGGCTCTGCCAGTCGGCGGGACTGGAAAACACAAGCCCGCCCTCGGTGCCGCCGAAGAACTCGTGCAGGATCGGGCCGAGCCAGGCGATGGCGCGGTCCTTCAGTTCGCGCGAGCAGGGTGCCGAGCCGTGCAGCATCCAGCGCAGGCTGGAGATGTCGTGGGCATCGCGGACTTCCGCCGGCAGGTCCAGCATGCGCTGCAGCATCACCGGCACGACATGGCTGTGGGTGACGCGGTGGCGTGCGATCAGCGCCAGCATCTCTTCCGCATCGAAGCGGTCCATCAGGTAGAGGCCGACCCCCTGGTTCAGCGGCCACCAGACGCTGAGGCCGATGGGTGCGGCGTGATAGAGCGGGCTGGGATTGAGGAAGAGGTCGCTTTCGGGGCGGAAGCCGGCCGAGGCAGTCAGCGGTGGGATCAGCGGCACCTTGCGGTGGCCCAGGAACCGCACGCCCTTGGGCCGCCCCGTGGTGCCCGAGGTGTAGAGCATCCGGCTGCCCAGTTCCGGATCGGGGATGTCGTCGCCCGATTCCGCGGCGATGGCGCTCTCCAGGTCGTCGAAACCGGGGATCGCGCCGTCGAAGGAAAGGCAGGCCTCCAGCGCGGGTGCGGCCGCGCGGGAGGCGAGCGCGGCATCGGCAAAGCGGGCCTGTGCAATCAGCGCGCGGGCATCGCAGTCCTCCACGACATAGGCGACCTCGTCGGGCTTGAGATGCCAGTTGACCGGCGTCAGGCGCAGGCCCGCGCGCATGGCCGCGAAGGTCACCTCGACGAACTCCGGCCGGTTGCCCGCCAGCAGGGCGACCGCATCGCCCGCCTTCAGGCCGGCGCGGCGCAGCACGCGCACGATGGCGTTGCAGCGGGCATTGAAGGTCGCAAAGTCGCGCTCGCCGTGGGGCGAAAGCAGCGCCGGGCGTGTCGGCGCATCGCGCGCGATCAGCGCGATCGTCATGCCGGTGCGTGCGGCCTCGGCCGCCGTCAGGGTGGTGGCCACGGCCGGACTACTTGCGCGGCGTTGCGCGGCCGGTTTCGGTCAGGCGCGGCATCAGCTCGACGAAGTTGCAGGGCCGGAAGCGGTAGTCGAGCTGATGGACCAGGATGTCGTCCCAGGCGTCCTTGCAGGCGCCGGGCGAGCCGGGCAGGGCGAAGAGATAGGTGCCCCCGGCGACGCCCGCCGTGGCGCGCGACTGCACGGTGGAGGTGCCGATCTTGGCGTAGGAGAGCCAGCGGAAGAGCTCGCCGAAGCCGGGGATGAACTTCTCATAGACCCGTTCGAAGGCTTCCGGGGTCACGTCGCGCCCGGTGACGCCGGTGCCGCCCGTGGCGATCACCACGTCGACCTCCGGGTCGGCGACCCATGCCCGCAGAACCTCTTCGATCCGGTCGGCGTCGTCCTCCACGATGCGGCGTGCGGCCAGGGTGTGGCCGGCGGCCTGCAGGCGTTCCACCAGCACGGTGCCCGAACGGTCGTCGGCTTCTGTGCGGGTATCGGAAACGGTGAGGACTGCGATCTGGACGGGAAGGAAGGGCTTGGTTTCGTCAATTCCGGGCAAGGCTGGTGATCTCCTGATCGGGGTAAAGGGGCCATGCGCCCGATGCGACCATGTCGAGCGTGGGCGTCGAGGCGCCCAGCCGCAGATGATACATCCAGTAGTTTGCCATGACCCGCTCGACGAAGAAGCGGGTTTCGCGCGAGGGGATGCTTTCGATGAAGAGCAGGGGGTCGGCCGCCGAACCTTCGACCGAAAGCCAGCGCTGCAGGTTGCCCGGCCCCGCGTTGTAGGCCACCAGCACGAAGAACAGGTTGCCGCGGATGGCCTCGCTCTCCAGCAGATAACCGACATAATCCTGGGCCAGGCCCAGGGCGATGCGCGGATCGTTGAGCAGGTTGCGCTTGGCACCGAGGTAGCCGTTGTCGCCGCTGATATAGGCGGCCGTCGCGGGCATGATCTGCATCGGTCCGCGCGCCCCGGCATCGCTGCGCGAAAAGGCGTAGAAGCCGGATTCGCGGCGCATGATGGCGTAGAGCAGGGCGGGGTCGACCTCGAAGCCGTCGCGCGGCTCCCAGGGCGGCAGCGGGTAGAGCGCGGCGTCGTAACGCTCGGCATAACCGCGCAGCAGTTCGCCGCCCAGGCGGTACTGCGTGGCGGGCAGGCCCAGTTCCCCCGACAGACGCAGCAGGGCGAGCGCCAGGGCGGGCTGGCTGCCGGCGCTGACGCGGTTGAACTCGCCGTCGGCGCGGTGCTGCTGCCCGGCCTCGACCAGGGCCACGGCGCGGCGCACCTCCGGCAGGCTGCCCAGGGTGGCGCGCTCGTCGTCGGTCAGGCGCGGCAGGGTCTCGTCGAACGAGAGATAGGTGCCCAGTGCCCGGCGCGCGAGCAGGCCGTAGAAGCTGTAGGGATAGGTCGCGGCGATCTGCAGATAGGGCCGCACCTTTTCCGGGCGGCCGTTGAGCAGGTTGAGGCGGGCGGCCCAGTAGGCGCCAGCGATCACCAGGTCGCGGTCGGTGGGGCCGGCGGCCAGGATCTCGAAGGCCTGACGGGCGCCGTCGTAATCGTCCTGGCGGAACGAGGCCAGGCCCGCGATCCAGCCGGCCAGCGGCGCGTCGGGGCCGCTGCGCTCCAGCGCGGGCAAGGCAAGGGCAAGTGCCGCCTCGTCCTCGCCCGCGACGAAATAGCCCTGGGCGACCTCGGCGGCCATGCGGTCCTGGGTCAGCGGATCGGCAAGGTCGAGGAAGGCGCCGCCGGCAATGCGGCGGGCGGCTTCGGCATTGTGGCCCGCGCGGATGTCGCGGCGCACGTTGCGCACGATCTGGTTGAGCTGGTCGCGCTGGGCGTTGTTGAGGTGCGACCAGTCGAAGTCCTGGCTCTGCACGCTCGCCGGGGTCAGTTCGACCTCGCCGATGAAACGGTCGAAGGTGCCGTCCTGGGGCGCGCGGGGGCCGCTGGCGCCCTCGGGCCTGCGCTTGACCGCCAGGGCATAGATGCGCGGCGCGTCGGGCAGGTCGGCATACTTGTCCATCCAGGCCGAAAGTTCGGACCATGAGGAACGCCAGCCGGTGGGGTGCAGGTAACGCTGGGCCAGGACATGGCCCATCAGGATGGGATCGTCGATCTCGGCGATCAGGCGGTCGGCGCTTGCCCAGTCGGCATTGGCCTGGACCGTGAAGATGCGGCTGTAGCGCTGCGCATCCTCGGGCGAGAGCACATGGTAGAGGCTGTCGATGGGCACCTGCGGGCGCGCCTCGGGCAGGGGCAGCAGATCGTCTTCGGCAGCGGGATCCTCGGGGCGCAGGTTGTCCGGAATGGTCGCGGCCACCTGGATGCCGCGGTCGGCGCCGTCTTCGGCGGCGGCCAGATCGGGGCGTTCGGCGGGAACCGGCGGCATGTCCTCGGCCGCGCGCAGGGCGGTGCCGCAGCACAGCGCCAGCACGCAGCCAAAGGCCACGGTGCGCCATGGGCGCCATCCGGTTCCACGTCCGACGGTCATGAAGGCAGCCGCTCCGGTCATCCCCGAGGGGCGGGGTTATAGGCAATCACCCCCGGTGCGACAACTTGACCGCCGGAGTGTCAGGATTCCGGGCGAGTCGCGGCGGGCGCCACGCCCATGGCGTCGAGCCTGGCGCGAATCGCCAGCAGATCGCGCCAGGCCTCCTTCTTGCGCAGCGGCTGGCGCAGCAGGAAAGCGGGATGGAAGATCGCGGTTGCCGGAACCGCCTCGCGGCCCTCGCGCTCGAAGCTGAACCAGCGGCCGCGCAGCCGGGTGATGCCCTCGCTTCTGTCGAGCATGGCCTTGGCCGCGCTGCCGCCGACATAGACCAGCATCGCAGGCGCGATCAGCTCCACCTGGCGTTCCAGGAAGGGCAGGCAGGTGGCGATCTCCTCGGGCGTGGGCGTGCGGTTGCCCGGCGGGCGCCAGTAGAGCGTGTTGGTGATGTAGACGCTCTCGCGGTCCAGCCCGATCGAGCCAAGCATCTTGTCGAGCAGCTGCCCGGCGGGGCCGACGAAGGGTTTGCCCTGGCGGTCCTCCTCCTTGCCCGGGGCCTCGCCGATCAGCATGACCCGCGCCCTGGGGTTGCCGTCGAAGACGCAGGTGGTGGTCGCCGTGCGTTTCAGGGCGCAGCCCTCGAAGGCCGCGATGGCGGCGACGAGATCCTCGATGGTCGCGGCGTTGGCGGCGGCCTGGCGGGCCTCGTCCATGGCGACTGCGGGGCTGGCATGCACGGGTGCGCTGCGCGGTCCCGGCGGCAGTTCGACCGGTGCGCGCGGGCGCGGCGCTTCGGCGACGGCGGCGGGTGCCGCGACGGCCGCGAAACGGTCGACCGGCTCGGGCGCGACGGTCTCGTCGACGCCGATCTCGGCATACCATTCCAGAAGGGCCACCAGGGCGGCGCGGTCGTTCATCATGGGCCTGAGCCTAGAACAGATCGCATCCGGTGCGTGAATCCGCTCCGGGCGGAATTGTAACCGAACCATGGCTCGGCTAAGAGGGGCCGCAGCACACCAATCTGGGTCTGGGAGCGGTTGAAATGGCCGAAGTCGAACGCGAAAGCATGGAATTCGACGTGGTGATCGTCGGTGGCGGGCCTGCGGGCCTGGCCGCGGCGATCCGTCTGCGCCAGCTGGGCGCCGAGCAGGGACGCGAAATCAGCGTCTGCGTGCTCGAGAAGGGCTCGGAGGTCGGCGCGCACATCCTTTCGGGCGCGGTCATGGAGCCGCGCGCGCTCAACGAACTGATCCCCGACTGGAAGGAAAAGGGCGCCCCGCTCAACACGCCCGCGGTCGAGGACCGTTTCCTTTTCCTCACCGAATCCAGTGCGATCCGGATGCCCACGCCGCCGCAGATGAACAACCACGGCAACTACATCGTCAGCCTGGGCAACGTCTGCCGCTGGCTGGGCGAGCAGGCCGAGGCCGCCGGCGTCGACGTCTTCCCGGGCTTTGCCGCCGCCGAGGTGCTGTTCGACGAGAACGGCGCGGTGCGCGGTGTCGCCACCGGCGACATGGGCATCGGCAAGGACGGCGAGAAGACCGGCAACTACCAGCCCGGCATGGAGCTGCTGGCCAGGCAGACCCTGTTCGCCGAAGGCTGCCGCGGTCATCTCTCCAAGCAGCTCATGGCCCATTACGGCCTGCGCGAGGGCGTCGATCCCCAGACCTACGGCATCGGCATCAAGGAGCTGTGGGAGATCGATCCGGCGCTGCACAAGCCCGGCCTCATCGTCCACACCACCGGCTGGCCGATGGACACCAGCACCTACGGCGGTTCGTTCCTCTATCATATCGAGGGCAACCAGGTGGCCGTGGGCTTCGTCGTGGGCCTCGATTACGAGAACCCCTATCTTTCGCCCTTCCACGAGTTCCAGCGCTTCAAGACGCACCCGGAGATCGCCAAGTTCTTCAAGGGCGGCAAGCGCATCGCCTATGGCGCGCGCGCGATCAACGAGGGCGGCTTCCAGGCGATCCCCAAGCTCACCTTCCCCGGCGGCGCGCTGATCGGCTGCTCGGCAGGTTTCGTCAACGTGCCCAAGATCAAGGGCAGCCACACGGCGATGAAGACCGGCATGCTGGCCGCCGAGGCGGTGTTCGACTGGCTGGGCGAGGAAAGCCCCGCCAGCGCCGAGGTCACCGCCTACCGCGAGAAGCTGGAGGCAAGCTGGGTCTGGGAGGAACTCTACAAGGTCCGCAACATCCGCCCCTCCTTCCACAAGGGCTTCTGGGCGGGCCTCATCTATTCGGCCATCGACACGGTGCTGCTGCGCGGCCGGGCGCCCTGGACCTTCCACCACAAGCCGGACCACAGCGCGCTCAAGACCAAGGACCAGTGCAAGCCGATCGACTATCCCAAGCCCGACGGCGTGCTGACCTTCGACCGCAACAGCTCGGTCTTCCTCTCCAACACCAACCACGAGGAAAACCAGCCCGCGCATCTGACGCTGAAGGACGCCAGCGTGCCGATCGACGTCAATCTGGCGAAGTACGACGCGCCCGAGCAGCGCTACTGCCCGGCGGGCGTCTACGAGATCGTCGGCCAGGACGAGGGCAAGCCGCGCCTGCAGATCAACGCGCAGAACTGCGTGCACTGCAAGACGTGCGACATCAAGGACCCGACCCAGAACATCGTCTGGGTGACGCCCGAGGGCGGCGGCGGGCCGAACTATCCGAACATGTGACGGGGCCGCGGAGCGGGCGGGCCGGGTGGTCCGTCCGTTTATGCAAATAAGAACTATTCGCAAGCGATGCGTGGCGTTAGGCTGCGCTCCTCAACGCAACGCCGCAGCTGCGGCAGACAGAGGAGCCTGCATGTTCATCGCCATGAATCGTTTCCGCATCGTCAAGGGCCAGGAGGCTGCGTTCGAGGAGGTCTGGCGCGGACGCGACAGCCGCCTGAAGGACGTGCCGGGCTTCGAGGAATTCCACCTGCTCAAGGGTCCCGAGGCCGAGGACCATGTCCTCTACGCCAGCCACACGATCTGGCGCGACCGGGCAGCCTTCGAGGACTGGACCCGGTCCGACGCCTTCCGCCAGGCCCACAAGGACGCCGGGCAGACCAAGGGCATGTATCTGGGCGGCCCGCAGTTCGAGGGTTTCGACGTCGTTCTGGAGATGCACTGAGCCGTCACACAAGGGGCGCACGCCCTTGTGACAGGGCGGTCTTTGTGCCGCGACGCCACCTCGACTAAGATTGCCGCTCTGCAGCAATGAGGAGTGTTGGGGTGGTGTTGCGCGCGCAATTGCATCGTGCGGGGCTGGTCCTTGCCGCCACGGTGGCAGGAGTCATCACGCTGGCCGGTTGCCGTACCGGCGAGCAGCTTGCCCGTGCCGAGGATACCGATCACCCCGTGGTCGCCCAGGTCGACGAGGACGCGGTCGATTTCGCGCCCGCCCAGGGGCACGTCCTGCCGCTGGAGACCACGGCTTCGGGCGCCTATCTGGCCGCCCAGGCCGCCTTCCTCGACCGCGACATGGCGACGGCCGCCGACTACCTGATGATCGCGCTGGCCGACGATTCCGACAACAAGGACCTCATCCGCCAGGCCCATTTCGCGCTGATCTCGGCCGGGCGTGTGCCCGAGGCGCTGCCGCTGGCGCGCAAGCTGCTGGTCGGCGAACAGGCCGAACAGCTTTCGCCGCTCACCCTGGCGGTGGATGCACTCGACCGAGGCGATGCGCAGGCCGCCTACGATGCCATCGGTTATCTGCCCCTGTCGGGCTACGGTCTTGCCCTGGTGCCCCTGTTCGAGGCCTGGATCGCCGTCGCCGAGGGCGATCTCGAGGGCGCGGTCGCGGCCATCGGCCCCTATGACCTGGGCGACGGCTTCGATGCCCTGCGCGCCTATCATGTGGCCCTGATCGAGGATCTGGCCGGCAATCCCACGGCGGCCGATGCGGCCTTCCGCGTGGCGCTCACCGCCCAGGACGGCGGTTCCTACCGCGTCGTGCTGGCCTACGGCAGTTTCCTGGAGAACCGCGGCAAGAGCGACGAGGCACGCGAGGTCTATGAGGACTTCCTGCTCGCCAACCCCAATTCCCTGTGGCTGGAAGGCGCGATCGAACAGCTCGAGGCTCCGGGCGACGTGCGCCGCCTCGATACCCCTGAGGAAGGGGCGGCCGAGGCGCTGTTCGCGGTGGCCGGCGCGGCCCAGCAGGGCGGCAGCCCGGAGACCGCGCTCGCCTATGCCCAGCTTGCCGCCTATCTGGCGCCCGACAGCGATGTCGTGCATCTGCTGATCGGCGACGTGCTGGAGCTGGAGGGCCGCCACGCCGACGCCATCGCGGCCTACCGCCGCATCAGCGCCAAGTCGCCGCTGTCCTGGACCGGGCGGCTGCGCACCGCGATCAACCTCGATGACAGCGGCGCCAGCGACAAGGCCATCGCCCTGCTGCGCCAGATGGAGCAGGAGCGTCCGGAACGGGCCGATTCCCTGATCGTGCTGGGCGACATCCTGCGCGTCAACGAACGCTGGGACGAGGCGGTCGCGGCCTACGACGACGCCTACGAACGCGAGGGCGAGGCCGCTGCCGACGACTGGAAGCTGCACTATGTGCGCGGCATCGCGCTGGAGCGTTCGGGCGACTGGGAACGTGCCGAGGCGGACCTGCTGCGCGCCCTGGAGATCCAGCCGGGCCATCCCTTCGTGCTGAACTATCTCGGCTACACCTGGGTCGACATGGGCATCCACATGGAGGAGGCCCTTGCGATGATCGAGCAGGCCGTCGCCCAGCGCCCGACCGACGGATTCATCATCGACAGCCTGGGCTGGGCCTATTACCGCATGGGCCGCTACGAGGATGCCGCCGCTCAGCTTGAACTGGCGGTGGAGTACGAGCCGGGCGATCCCGTGGTCAACGATCACCTGGGCGATGCCTACTGGCGCGTCGGACGGCGCAACGAGGCGCGGGTGCAGTGGCAGCGCGCGCTTTCGCTGGCGGACGACGACCAGGAGCTGATCGACGCCATCAACGCCAAGCTGCAGTCGGGCCTTGGCGAGGAGTGACGGCCCTGCCGGGGGCCTGACCGCCCGGGCCAAGGTCAACCTCTACCTGCATGTCACCGGGCGCCGCGCCGATGGCTATCACACGCTCGACAGCCTGTTCGTGCGTACCGCTCTCTGCGACCGCCTGATCCTGCAGCCCGGCGAAACCGATAGCCTGAGCGTGACCGGCCCTTTCGCCGGCGCCCTGGCGGGCGAAGCGCCGGAGCGCAACCTTGCCCTGCGCGCTGTGGCTGCCGTGCGGGCGCGCTGCGGCCGGGGCGGACCGGTAGCTGTGAACCTGGAGAAGAACATCCCCGTTGCGGCGGGTCTGGGCGGCGGCTCCGCCGATGCCGCTGCGGCCCTGCGGGGGGCCTCGGCGCTGTTCGAGGCCGGCCTCGACGACGAGGCGCTTGCCGAACTGGCCGCCGGGCTCGGCGCCGATGTGCCGGCCTGCCTGCATGACATGCCGCTCGCGGTTTCGGGCATCGGGGAATGTCTCACCCCGCTCGATCCCCTGCCGCACTTTGCCCTGCTGCTGGTCAATCCCGGCGTCGCGCTTTCCACCGCCGATGTCTTTCGCGCCCGCACGGGCGGCTTCTCGGCGCCCGCGCCGATGACCGCGCCCGCCGATCTCGACGGGCTGGTCGCGGCGCTTGGCGCGCGGGGTAACGACCTGGAGGCCCCGGCCATCGTCCTGGCGCCCGTGGTCGGCACGGTGCTCGACACCCTGCGCGATCTGCCCGGCGCGCGGCTTGTCCGCATGAGCGGCAGCGGCGCCACCTGTTTTGCCCTCTTTGCCGATCTGGCGGCCGCACAGGCCGCCCAGGGCGTGCTGGCGGACCTCCAACCGGGCTGGTGGGCCGCCGCCACCGGCGTTGCCGGAACGCGATAGTGCTTCACAGTCCGGCGGCAAATCGGTAGTCAGACGGCCATGAGCGAACCCTCCATTCACCAGCTCGGCCAGCGCCTGGAGCGCCGCGACGCCACCGTGGCCGTGATCGGCCTGGGTTATGTCGGCCTGCCGCTGGTGCTTGCCTCCCATGCCGCGGGTTACCGCGTCATCGGCTTCGACCTCGACCCCGAAAAGATCGCGCGGCTGGAGGCGGGCGAGAGCTACATCCGCCACATCTCCGGCGAGGCGATTGCCGAGCTTGCCGATTCCTACCGCTTCACCGCCACCACGGAAGAAACCGTGCTGGCCGAGGCCGACATCATCCTGATCTGCGTGCCCACACCGCTGACCGCCAACCGCGAGCCCGACATGCGTTATGTCGAGGGCACGGCGGCGACCATCGCGCGCCATCTGCGCGTCGGCCAGCTGGTCGTGCTGGAATCGACGACCTATCCCGGCACCACCGACGACCTGATGAAACCGATCCTGGAAGCGCGCGGCCTGGTTTCGGGTCGCGACTTCCTGCTCGCCTTCTCGCCCGAGCGCGAGGACCCCGGCAACATCGACTACTCCACCACCCAGATTCCGAAGGTGGTGGGCGGTGATGGCGCGGCGGCGCGCGATCTCGCCTGCCTCTTCTACGACAGCATCAGCGCGGCGGGCACCGTGGCCGTGACCGATGCGCGCACCGCCGAGGCGGTGAAGCTCACCGAGAACATCTTCCGTTCGGTCAACATCGCGCTCGTGAACGAGCTGAAGCTCGTCTACGACAAGATGGGCATCGACATCTGGGAGGTGATCGAGGCGGCCAAGACCAAGCCCTTCGGCTACATGCCCTTTTATCCCGGCCCTGGTCTGGGCGGGCACTGCATCCCGATCGATCCCTTCTACCTCACCTGGAAGGCGCGCGAGTACGAGGTGGCGACCCGCTTCATCGAGCTTGCCGGCGAGATCAACACGGCGATGCCCGCGCATGTCGTCGCCCGCCTTGCCGAGGCGCTCGACCGTCGCCAGGCGCGCGGTCTCAACGGCGCGAAGATCCTGCTGGTGGGCATGGCCTACAAGAAGAACGTCGACGACATCCGCGAAAGCCCGGCGCTGAAGCTGATGAGCCTGCTGGAGGAGCGTGGCGCCAAGGTCTCCTACCACGACCCCTACATCCCGGTGATCCGCACCGGCCGAGAGCATGCCGAGCTTTCGGGACGCGAGAGCCTCACCTGGGAAGCCGCCCTTGCCGGGGGCCACGATGCCGCGCTGATCGTCACCGACCACGGCAGCGTCGACTATGCTGCGCTGGTGGACGCCCTGCCGCTGGTGGTCGACACGCGCAACGCAACGCGCGCCGTCACAGAGGGCCGCGAGAAGATCGTGCTGGCCTGATCCCCTTGCACGGGCGCTGCCTTTCTGGTTTGAAGGCGCCGCTGGTGGGGCGTGGCCAAGCGGTAAGGCAACGGGTTTTGATCCCGTGATCCCTGGTTCGAATCCAGGCGCCCCAGCCAGCCAGCTTTCGTTGGCGCGCAACGCGCGCTTAAGAAGGCTGCTGCCCCCGGGCCCGACCCGGGGGCCAGCCTGCCACCAGCCTCAGCGTTCCGAACGCGCCGCGCGTTGCTTCAGGGCTTCGTAGATCGGCGGCTCGCGGAACGTTTCCGCCACCAGCATCGCGCCGAAGCAACCGGCCAGCAGCGGCAGGAGGAGCGTGGAACTGCCGGTCATCTCGATGACCAGAACAAGGCCCGTGAGCGGCGCCCGCACGGCGCCGGCAAAGAAGGCGCTCATGCCCACCACGGCGAAGGCTTCCGGCCGCACAGCCAGGCCGGGGAACGCCGCCTCGGCGGCATAACCGAAGGCCAGGCCCGATACGGAACCCAGCACCAGCAGCGGGGCAAAGAGGCCGCCCGGCGTGCCGGCGGCGTAGGAAGCAGCGCCCAGAATCAGGCGGAACAGGAAGATCGCGGGCAGTACGGCCAGCATCATGCCGCCGTTCAGCGCGCTCTGGGTGATCGTGTCGCCGCCGCCCACAAGGTTCGGCGTCCACCACGCCAGCAGGCCGACAACGGCGCCGATCGCGGCGGCGCGCAGTTCGATCGGCCCGCCGATCCTGTCGGCGAGCGTCAGGGTGCCCAGCAGCGAGCGGTTGTGGCCGACCGAGAGCAGGCCGGCAAACAGGCCGAAGACGAGAAACAGGAACAGCTCCGTGATGCCGCCGGAGGCAAGCTCGGCAACCTGGAAATCCAGTTCGTTGCCGATCAGGCCGCGCGAGACCGAAATGGCGCCCGCCGATGCACCCAGGGCGACCAGCGCGATCCTGGGATCGAACCGGCCGACCAGCTCCTCAAGAACGAAGATCGCTCCGGCGGTGGGGGCGTTGAAGGCGGTTGCCAGGCCGGCGCCGGCGCCGCCCGCGATCAGGGCGCGGCTGTCGGCCTTGTTGCGGCGGAAGATCGATCCCACGATGTGGGCGGCCGTCACGCCCATCTGCACGCTGGGCCCCTCGCGTCCCAGGGCAAGGCCGCTGCCGATGGCGAGCACGCCGCCCGCGAACTTCACCGGGATCAGGCGGGCCGGCGAGGGCGGCAGGGCGTCCTCCAGCACCGCTTCGACATGGGGAATGCCGCTTCCCGCCGCATCGGGCGAGAAACGCCGCACCAGCCATGCGGCCAGTGCTGCGGCCATTGCCGCGCCGATGACCATCGCCACGGGGACAAGCACCGGGTGGCTCGCCGATTCTGCAACGATCAACCCGCGGAACGCCTCGGCGCGCTCGAGCGCGTAACGGAAGGCCGCGCCGATCGTTCCTGCCGCCATGCCGACGACAAAGGCCAGCACAGCCAGCACGGCCATTGCGCGGGTCTCGGCAACGGACCGGGGGGTAAAGATCTTCAACCTCTGCATGGATCGACTGCTGCCTGGGCCGGGGGTCGGCCGCCGTCGGCCGGTGCAGGTTCAAC
>CALLQH010000219.1 GCA_938014945.1 uncultured bacterium
CCACGGACTGTGGACGTCGAACCAGAAGGTGACGGGCGCCAGCACACGCCTGTCGCGCGGCGCAGCCTGGCCGGCGAGCAGACGCTCCAGATCGACAATCGCGCGGACATGCTCTCCGGTCATCACCGCGCGTCCGTCCTGCTCGACACGCACCCGGAAGGTCACCCGGCGCCCTTCGACACCCGCAGTCTCGGCGAACACCTCCACAGGCCTGCCGGCATAGGCCGGGCCGACGTGATCGAGCGCCACGCGTGTGCCCACACCACCCTCGCCTGCCTCGAAGTACGGCACCAGCAGCGGCCCGCAGGTCGCCTCGACCCAGAGCACCAGCGTGACCGTGGAGACAACCTCGACGCCCACGTTGCCCAGCGCCGCGGCGCTGTCCTGCGGGCTGGGATCGAAGCTCTGGCGGCGGCTGATGCCGATGGGAACCGGGCGCATGGTCGTTCTCCTGCCTGCCTGCGATCCTAGGCTGCGCGCTTTGGCAACGCCTCATGAATTTGCTGGACAGATGTCCAGCTTTATCCAATCCTGAGGTCATCGATGGGAGAATCGCCATGGCCTATGAGACCGACGCCTCGGACCTGATCCGGCTGGACCTCTATCCGCTCGACAAGCCGGGCGATCCCCTTCTGGACGCCGTGATCGCCAAGGCGCGCGCCGACATCGACCGCGACCAGGTCTGCGTCCTTGAGAACTTCATCACCGAGGAAGCGCGTCAGGCCATGGTCGACGAGGCCATGGCGACCCTGCCGGCAGCCCACACGAACCGTTCTCACCGGACCTGCTTCCTCAACCAGAAGCCCAATCCCGACAAGCCGGTCGACCATCCGATGAACATCTTCTTCGATGCCAGCTACCGGATGATGGCCTACGACTTGTTCGATCCCGAAGGCCCTCTGCCCCGCTTCTACGGCTGGAAGCCGATCCGCGACATGATCGCGAAGATTCTTGGCCTGCCCGTGCTCTACATGAACGACGATCCCTATCAGCCCGCCAACATCATCTGTTACGGCGACGGCGACCGCTCCACCTGGCACTTCGACCGCGGCAACGAGTTCACCACCACCCTGATGCTGCAGGAGCCCAAGGGCGGCGGCGTCTTCGAGATCGCCCCGGAGATCTGGCCCGACGACGATCATGACCCCACCGACCTGCGCAAGGTCCTGCTCGAGCAGGGCGGCGATCTGGTGCGGCGTGTGGACCGCGTCCCGGCCTCCCTCGTCATCTTCCGCGGCAACCGCAGCGTCCATCGCGTCACCGAGGTCGAGGGCGACCGCCTGCGCCTGATGGCCGTGATGGTCTACGAGGAGAAACCCGGCGTCGTGGGCCGCCCGGAGGTCAACGCCACGGTCTACGGCCCGCGCGTGGCGGCGGCCCAGGCCGCCGCGCAGTAAGGCCCCCTAAGCCGCCCTCGGCCAGAGCAGCGGGAACTCCGGCGCTTCCATCGGGGCGCCGTGTTCCAGGGTGACGTTGTGGAAGGGCGGCGAGGTCATGCCGGGGCGGCGGGCGAAGGTCGCGTCGTCGCCCACGAAGCGGAAGGAGACGGCGCGGCGCGAGCGCTGCTTCGACAGGTTGGCAGGCGCCCCGTGCACGGTCATGAAGTGGAAGCAGATGGCGTCGCCCGGCTCCAGCTCGAAGCCGCGGATGTCATAACTCTCGCGCTCGGCCTCGAAGTCCGGCAGGGCTTCGTAGATGTCCGCCCCTTCGTAGAGCGGCGCGCGGCTGAAGCGCTGCGGCTGGAAGGTGCGGCCCCAGGCGTGGGAGCCGGCGATGAACTCGACGCTCACCTCGCGCGGGATCGGATCAAGCGGCAGCCAGACGGAAACATTCTGGATGCCATCGACGCAGTAGTAGGGCTGGTCGTGGTGCCAGGGCGTGGGCACGTTGGCACCGGGCGTCTTGATCAGCGCGTGTTCGTGGAACAGGCGCACGGTCTTCGAGCCCATGAGGTCGGCGGCCAGCGCGGCGACATCGGAGTGGCGGGCGAAATCGTCGTATTCAGTGATGCGCGCCCAGTTGCAGTAGTCACTCAGGAACAGGCGGTTTTCCTCGTCGTGGTACTTGCGGGCATCGGGGCCGGGTTCGGCGAGGTTGCGGTCGACGCCTGCGCGCAGGGTCTCGACCCAGTCGGCAAAGAGCCCCTTCACCAGCAGCACGCCGTCGCGCTGATAGGCTTCCCGATCCGCCTGACTGACCCGTTCCATGTTCCCGCCTCCGCACTGACGGCGAAGCCTCGCGCGCTTCGTCCCGCCCTGCAAGGGGACTAACGCGCCAGGATGGTGGGCGGCAGGGCAAAACCTTCGTAGGGTCCGTCGAACAGCGCCAGGAAGACGAAGACGAGCACCATCATCGCCACGAACAGCGTCAGGCCTGTGTAGGCAGCGGCCGGCCGGTCGAGGTGGGCGAAGGCGAAGACGCAGCAGCTGAAGTAGGCGAGCACGAAGACCACGAGCCAGGGTGCGTCGTCATGGGAGCGGCCGATGTTGAGCCTGGTTTCCCGCTGCATCGCCAGGGCATCGACCGCACCGACGAGATCGCCCGCAAGAGCATCGCCACTTTGCCTGGCCTCCAGGGCGATACGCCACATAATGTAGAGCGCGTCGTCGACCGCCTGGACGGGCGCGACATTGCGGCCCCCGCCCCACTCCTGCTCGATCACCGCGGCGCGATACGCGGCGATCGCCCGGGGCAGGCCCTCGAACGCACCACCGCCCGCGCCGGCGAGCAGTTCCAGGCGCTCCAGGGCGAGACGTTCCATGCCGGCGACATCGTTCGCGCGGCGGTTTTCCAGCCAGGTGTCGGACGCCATGAAGCCCAGGAACAGCGCCAGCATGGCCGTCGTCGCATAGGGCATGGACGACAGGTAGGACCTGGCCGAGGCCCGTTCGCCGCCCAGCCGCCGGACAAAAAAGACAGCCGTCGCGGCGCCCAGAGCCAGAACCCCCACCCCAATCAGCGAGATGACGACCCAGGTGCCGCCGACGAACAGGCTCAAGCCCATGAGGTCCCCCGCTGCCTCAATGCCGCCGGCGAGGCATGGCCGGACGGCTTGTTCTCAACCATCCCGAGCTTGGCAAGGCAACCGCCGCGTCGCAAGCTCCGGCAAATCACGCAGGACATGTCATGGCGCAGAAACTTGAAGTCTTTCAGTCGATCTGGGCGATGGAACGGCGCCGCCCGGACGGCCAGGAATGGTCGATGCCCGAGAAGTTCGCCATGATCGCGGAGGGCGGCTACGACGGCATGTCGATCGACATGGCCAGCCGCGACATCCCCACGGTCGAGGAAGCCAAGCCGTTGCTGGCCGAGTTCGGTCTGCAGAACATCCTGGTCGCCTTCCCCAACACGCTTGAGGAACTCAAACCGGTCTTCGACATGGCGGGCGAGCTTTCCTCCCGGTTCGTTGCGATCAATGCCAAGGTCTTCCCCTTCACGCCGCAGGAGGGTGCTGCCTTTGTCACCTCGGCGCTGGAGCTTGCCGCGAGCATGGGTGTGGAAGCGCATTTCGAACTGCACCGCTTCACCCTGACCAACGACCTCTTCTACACCGCCCAGGTCATGGACCTGGTGCCGCAGATGGAGATCGTCGCCGACCTCAGCCATGCCGTGGTCAGCCGCGAGGTGGCCCTGCCGCTCGACGACCTGCACGCCGGTCTCTTCCACAAGGTGGTCGACCGCGCCGCGGGGCTTCAGGGCCGTGTCGCCACCCGCGAACAGGCCCAGGTCTCCATCACCTGGGAACAGCACCGCCCCTGGGTCGAGCAGTTTGAGGCATGGTGGCTGCGCGCCATGCAGAAGTGGCGCGCCCGCAAGCCCGAAAACGCCATCCTCAACTTCCTCTGCGAGCTCGGCCCGCCGCCCTACGGCATCACCGGAGCGGACGGCTACGAACTGGTCGACCGCTGGGAACAGGGACTGATGCTGAAGGAACGCGCCAAGGCGCTGTGGGCGCAGGCCGGCGGCACGGCATGAGCCATCCGCTGCCCGTCGAAGCCCGCCGTATCGGCGATTGCGTGCGTTTCCATGCCGCGATCGATCCCGGGTTTCCCGCCTGCGTCCACGATGGCGCCGTCACCACCTACGGCGCTCTGGCGGCCGAGATGGCGCGCTGGTCGAAGGCCCTGCTGGCGGCAGGTGTGACGCGCGGCGACCGCATCGCCATGCTGGCGGTGCCCTCGACCCGCTGGCTGACGGTGATGCTTGCGGCGACCGACATCGGTGCCATCTGGACCGGCTATCACCCGCGTTACCGGCTGGGCGAATTTCGCCACGTCACCGGGCTTGCCGAGCCAAAGGTGGTGATCGCGCCGCGCCATCTGCACGGGCGCGACTATGCCGAGGAACTGGCCGCGCTGAAGGCCGAGTTCACGGCTATCGAACATCTGGTGATGGCCGACGATCCGCTGCCCGGCGCGACGGACGAAGCCGCCTTCCTTGCGGCAGGCGAGGCCATCGACGATGCGACGCTGGCGCGCGCACGTGCCGCCGTCACGCCCCAGGACACCGCCGTTCTGATCTTCACCTCCGGCACCACCGGGCGGCCCAAGGCGGCCATGGTCAAGCATCTGGCCCTGCTCACCGGCGGCGCGGTGGAGCTTGCCCACTGGCCCATGGAGCGCCCGCGCATCCTGCACATGATGCCGGTCAACCACATCGCAGGCGTCGGCATGACCGGCGTCTTCGGTATCTATGTCGGCGGCACCCTGGTCTTCCAGGACCGCTTCGAACCGGCGGCCATGCTCGACCTGATCGAGGGCGAACGCATCGCCCATGTCCTGGGCTCGCCCGTGCAGTTCCATATGATGGCCCACGATCCGAGCTTTGCCGGGCGGGACTTCTCCAGCGTGGAATACTGGACCTGGGGCGGCGCGCCGATGGCGGTCGACCTGGTGACGCGGATGAACGCCCTGCCCGGCCGCCTGCGCACCAGCTTCGGCATGACGGAACTGGGCCTCTACGTCACCTTCACCGATGCGGACGCAAGCTTCGAGGTGCTCTCGCGCACCATCGGGCGGCCGCACGCGGGTTTCGAGATCCGTGTCGCCGACGCGGAAGGCAACATCACCCCGCCCGGCGGCACGGGCGAGATCCAGGCGCGCGGCGACTGGCTGTTCGCCGGCTACTTCCGCGATCCCCAGGGCACGGCCGATGCCCACACCGCCGACGGCTGGTTCCGCACCGGCGATGTCGTAAAGGTATGGGAGGACGGCAACCTGGAGATCGTCGGGCGGACCAAGGAGATGTTCATCTCCGGCGGCTTCAACATCTATCCCCGCGAGGTCGAGCTTGCCATCGAGGAGCATCCCGCCACAGGCCTCGTCGCCGTGCTGGGTGTCACCGACGAGGTCTTCGGCGAGGTCGGCCACGCCTTCGTCGAGGCCAAGCCCGGTATGGCGCTGACGGCGGACGACCTGAAGGCCTGGTGCCGCGAACGGCTGGCCAACTACAAGGTGCCCAAGGCCTTCGAGATCACCACCGACATGCCGCGCCTGCCCATCGGCAAGATCGACAAGCA
>CALLQH010000220.1 GCA_938014945.1 uncultured bacterium
CAACACCCCGCCGACCTTCGAGGTAGATCCCGGCGCGCTGCAGGTGTGCATCCCTGCAAAGGGGCCTACCCCCGCACTGCTTGTGTGAGCGCGCGCTCGCGGCTATCCCCAGAAACCGCTGCGCGAAACGCCCGGGCTTCACGAGGGACTTGGCGAGGATCGCCAATTGTCACTAGTGTGAACAATCCAACCGTGTTCCGTCAGGTGACGGAAACGCGAGAAAAACCGGGAGTCCACACGTTATGAATGAATGGTTGAAACTCGATCGCCGGCAGCTTCTGCAGACCGGCACCATGGCCGCGGGCGCCAGCCTCGCGGGTGCCGCCCTGCCCGGCGTCTCGATGGGCGCCACGAAGTCTGTCACCGTGCGTTCCTATGCCGAGCTGCAGGTTCTCGACCCGGCCTTCCGCCTGTCGAGCGCCGACGACGACATCGCCTTCTGCTGCCTCAACCGCCTGGTCAACTTCATCCCCAACGATCCGAGCTGGACGCTGGAGAACTGCTTTGCCGAGGAGATCGAGCAGATCGACCCGGTGACCGTGAAGTTCCGCATCATGAAGGGCGTGCCCTGGTCGGACGGCTTCGGCGTCACCACCATGGAAGACGTCAAGTACTCCTACGAGCGCATCGCCGGCATCACCGGCATGGAAGCCGACTATGTGGTCGACTGGCAGTCGCTGAAGGAAGTCGAGATCATCGACGAGGTGACCGGCGTGCTCCACATGAAGGAGCCCTTTGCCGCCCTGTGGACCAGCTCCCTGCCCTATGGCTCGGGCAACATCGTCTGCAAGGCCGCCGTCGAGGCCCTGCCCGAGAAGCGCTTCACGACGCAGCTTCCCGCCTACAACGGCCCCTACTACATCAAGGAATGGAGCCCCAAGCAGCGCACCGTTCTGGCGCGCAATCCCAACTGGCCGGGCAAGCCCGCCGCCTATGACGAGATCATCGTCCTGCCGATCGAGGACGACAAGGCAGGCGAGATCGCCTACGACGCCGGCGAGGTCGCCATCAGCCGTGTCGAGGCGAGCTCGATCCCGCAGATC
Source organism: uncultured bacterium (assembly GCA_938014945.1). Classification (GTDB taxonomy): domain Bacteria; phylum Pseudomonadota; class Alphaproteobacteria; order SP197; family SP197; genus CALGGB01. Next base: position 1,044 of record CALLQH010000220.1, read on the forward strand.
CAGGCCAACATGGCGCCTGAGACGACGCTCGTCACCTTCTCGCCCAACGCCTACATCTGGCTGGGCATGAACATGGACCAGCAGAACGCCGACGGCACCCCCGGCCCGCTGCAGGACATCAACCTGCGCCGCGCCATCCAGCTTGGCGTCAACGTCCAGGAGGTCAACGACGCGGCCTTCTTCGGCGAGGCGACCGAGGCCACGGGCATCGTCGCGCCTGGCCTGGTCGGCCACCGCGAGAGCAAGCTCTACGGCTACGATCCCGAGGAGGCCAGGCGCCTGGTCGAGGAAGGCGGCTATGAGGGCACCGAGCTGGAGATCGCCTGCCAGAACGTCACCTGGTCGCTGACCGCGGCCCAGGTGATCGCGTCGAACCTTGCCGAGATCGGCCTCGAGGTTTCGGTCTCGCCGATGGATTCGGGCACCTTCTGGACGCTGGGCTTCGACGAGAGCCCGACGGTGATGACCAACCAGCTGATCCTGAACCGCTTCACCATGGCGCCCGATCCGAGCTGGGCGACCGAGTGGTTCACGCCGCGCCAGGTCGGCATCTGGAACTGGGAGCGCTTCGACAACGCCGAGTTCGGCGAGCTCAACGACGAGGGCCTGCGCGAGACCGACCCGGCCAAGCGCCAGGAAATCTACGAGCGCATGCAGGATCTCATGGAAGAGTCGGGCGCCTATCTGTTCCTGACCCACGGCGTCAACGCGTTCGTCTACAACCACGACGTCATCGCCCCGGCGATCACGCCGGACGGCCAGAGCCAGTTCATCCGCTATCACGCTCCGGCCTGATCGCAGAACGGCTGAAGGATGCAGGGGGCCCGGCGGGAAACCGCCGGGCCCTTCTGCGTTTCAGAGGGTCTTTTCCATGTCGCAGGCGGCGATGACCAGGCCGCCGCGCGTCTCCCAGCCGACCTCCTTCACGACGCGGTAGCCGCAGGCCTCGTAGAGCGGGCGGCCCGAGAGGCTGGCGCCGATGCGGATGATGCGGTGCCCTTCGGCGGCGATGGCCGCCTCGGCGCGGCCCAGCAGCAGACTGCCGAGCCCGCGCCGCGCGGCATCGGGGTGGACATAGACCGCCATCACCTCATCGCCCTTGCGCGCGCAGAAGGCGACGATGCGGCCGGCCGCGTCCTGTGCGACCTCCATGCTTTCGCCGCCCTCATCCATCGCCCGGGCATAACCCTGCGGGGTCAGGCCGGCGGCCCAGCTTTCCAGTTCGGCACGCGTGTAATGATTGCGGCCCAGACCCAGGATCGCACCGACATGGACATCGCGGATCGCCGCAGCGTCCTCCGGCGTGGCAGCTCGGACCGTGTAGTCCGCACTCACACGCGCTTGCCCACGACCCTGCCCGGAGCCGCGCCGGTGTGTGCGCCGCCGGTCCAGACCGGTACGCCGTTCACCAGCACATGGTCGATGCCGGCCGCCGGGGTTTCGGGCTCCATGAAGGTGGCGGTGTCGATGACGGTGGCGGGATCGAAGACGACGACATCGGCAAAGGCGCCCAGGCGGACCTCGCCCCGGTCCTTCAGGCGGAAGCGCGCCGCCGAAGCGCCGGTCATGCGGTGGATGGCGTCCTCCATCTCCATGAGGCCCAGATCGCGGGCGTAGTGGCCCAGCACCCGCGGGAAGGTGCCCCACAGGCGCGGATGGGGATGGGGATTCATGGGAATGCCGTCGGAGCCGATGATGATGCCCTGGTGGGTCATCAGCCGCTTCACGTTCTCCTCGTCGCGCCCGAAATAGATCGCCCCGCCCGGCGCCAGGCGGCGCGCGGCCTCGGTGATGTCGACACCCCACTCTTGCGCGATCTCGTGGATGTAGCGGCCCTGCACCTCCGGGTGCGACTTCGACCAGGTGACAAGCGCCTTCGTCTTGCGCTCGACGAACTCCGGCAGGATCGAGGTCGAGGAGGCTTCATAGGGGTAGGCGTCGGCGACCATGTCGCTGCCCCCGGCGAGTGCCGCCTCGTACCAGGAGAGCGCCTCGCCGCAGATGCCGGGGTTCTCGTTGGTATGGCAGTGGAAGTGGGAGACGACCAGCGGCAGGCCGGCCTCGCGCCCGATCCTGATGGCTTCCTCCAGCGAGCTGCGCGCGTTCTCGGCATAGTTCCGCATGTGGGTCGCATAGACGCCGCCGTACTGCGCGGCGACGGACGCCAACGTGATGACCTCGGAGGTCTCGCAGCAGCGCGCGGGGGGATATTCCAGGCCCGTGGAAAAGCCGGTGGCGCCCGCCTCCATCGCCTCGCCGACCTTCTCCTTCATGGCGGCGATCTCGTCGGCCGTGGCCGGGCGCTGGGTGTCGTCCATGGTCGCCACCCGCAGGGTGCCGTGGCCGACCAGCAGGGCCGCGTTGCAGGCAGGCGCGGCGCGCTCCAGCGTCTCGACGAAGGCGGCGAAGGTGGGATGGGTGTAACTCGTGTGATCGCCGATCAGGTCCAGCGGCTCGGGCGGTCGCTCGCGCATCACCAGCGGCGCCAGGCTGATGCCGCAATTGCCCGCGACCACCGTGGTGACGCCCTGGCTGACCTTGGGCGTCATGTCGCCGGCATCGCGCAGCATGCGGTCGTCATGGGTGTGAACGTCGATGAAGCCGGGGCAGACCAGCCGCCCCGTGGCGTCGATCACGGTTTCGGCGACCGCCTCGGTCAGATCGCCGATGGCGGCGATGCGGTCGTCGTCGATGGCGACATCGGCGCGGTAACGCCCGCGCCCCGTGCCGTCGATGACCTCGCCGCCGCGGATGATGATGCCGTGTTCCTGCATGATGACCTCCCTGTCGCCGACGACATTAGGAGGCGGCAGCCGGCCGGTCTAGCGGCCCGCCAACCCCAGCGCGAATGCCCCCACGTCACCCGCGACCCGCTCGGGCACCTCCCACTGCACACCATGGCCCACACCCTGGTAGGTGACGAAGCGGGCATGGGGGATGGCAGCCCTCAGCGCCGCCTCGTCATCGGCATCGAAGAGCGCGTCCCGGTCGCCCCAGATGATCAGGGTGGGCCGATGCATGGCCGCCAGCGCGCGGCTGTGGTCCTGGCCCATCATGCCGGCCATGGCGCCGCGCCAGATGCGCGCGGGCAGCTTCAGGCTTTCGCCGACGATGACCTCGACATAGGCGGGATCGACCGGCATGGCGATGGTGCCGGTCTGGAACTCGCGGATGAAATCGGGATCGACCGGATCCTCCAGATGGCGCACCACCTCCTGCCACATCTCGTCGATGCCGGCATGGCCGTTGAGCGTGACGAAGGAGCCGATCAGCACCAGGCCGATGACCCGCTCGGGCGCGTCGATGGCGATGCGCTGGGCAACGAAACTGCCCATGGAATGGCCGACGATCACGGCGCGATCAATGCCCATGGCCTCGAGGAAGGCAATGGCATCGGCCGCGAAATGGCCGACCGTGTAGTCCTCATCCCGCTCCGGCCGCGGCGAGTCGCCGTGGCCGCGATGGCTGACCGCCAGCACGCGCAGGCCTGCAGGCAGATGGGGCGTCATGGTCTCGAAGGAACGCAGGGAATCACCGTAGCCATGCAGGCACAGCACCGGCAGGCCCGCGGGGTCGCCGCTTTCCACCCAGGACATCTGCGTGCCGTTGGAGAGCTCTACGATCTGCGCCTCTGCCATGTCGGCCTCCCTAGTGTCGCTGCACTATGGCGCGGACGGACAGCAAACCGCTAGGCTCTTCCGGCAGGGGAGCAGGCATGAACGCAAACGGCATCGGCGCATCGGTCGTACGCAAGGAGGACCGGCGGTTCACCACGGGCAGGGGCCGTTACGTCGCCGACCTGGTGCCGCCGGGCGCGCTGCGTGCCGTGTTTCTGCGCTCGCCCCACGCCCATGCCGGAGTGGCTGTCACCGGCATCGCGGATGCACTGGCCGCACCGGGCGTGGTCGCGGTGCTGACCGGCGCCGACATGGCGGCCGACGGCCTGGGCACCCTGCCGACGCAGTGGTCGATCCCGGAAGCGGACGGCACGCCCATGTTCATCCCGCCCTATGCGGGGCTGGCCGCCGACACGGTGCGTTTCGTCGGCAACGCCTATGCCATGGTCATCGCGACCGGCGAGGCCGCCGCGCGCGACGCCGCCGAACTGGTGGAGGTCGATTTCGAGGAACGCCCCGCCACCGCCACCCTGGAGCGCGCCGCCGCGCCGGGCGCCCCCGCCGTGTGGCCGCAGAAGCCCGACAACACCAGCCTGTGGTGGAGCAATGGCGACAAAGCGGCGACGGAAGCCGCCTTTGCGCGGGCGACCCATGTCGTCAGCCTCGATCTCGTCAACAGCCGCCTTGCCCCCAGCCCGGTGGAGCCGCGCATCGCCATGGGGCGTTACGACGCGGGGCGCGATCACATGAGCCTTGTCACCTCCAGCCAGTGCCCGCACGAGGTGCAGGCGATGCTGGCGCGCGCGGTGTTCGGCGTGCCCGAGACGAAGCTCGACGTCATCGCGCCCGATGTCGGCGGCGGCTTCGGCACCAAGGCCTATCTCTATCCCGAGGAGGTCGCCGTGCTCTGGGCGGCCCGCCGCCTGAAGCGCGATGTCGCCTGGCAGGGCGACCGCAGCGAGGCGTTCCTGGCCGATACCCATGCCCGCGACCACATCACCCATGCCCGCCTGTCGCTGGACGGCGAGGGCCGTTTCCTCGGTCTCCACGTCACGACCAGGGCCAACATGGGCGCCTATCTCAGTCAGCACGCCCCGGCCGTGCCCACGGTCTACAGCACCTATGTCCTGCCGGGGCCTTACCGCTTCGGCGCGGTCTATGCCGAGATCCGCAACGTCTTCAGCCACAGCGCGCCGCTTGACGCCTACCGCGGCGCCGGCCGCTCCGAAGGCGTCTATGTCACAGAACGCATCGTGGACGAGGCCGCGCGTCAACTGGGTTTCGACCCCGTCGACCTGCGCACGCGCAACCTCGTGCCGCCCTCGGCCATGCCCTATGTCACCGCCACCGGCAGCCGGCTCGACAGCGGCGACCCGCCTGCCCTGCTCGAGAAGGCCTGCGCGCTCTCCGACCGCACCGGGTTCACCGGACGCCGCGAGGAAGCCGCACGCCAGGGCCGCCTGCGCGGCTTCGGCATCGCCATGTATGCCGCCAACTGCGGCGGCTGCGCCTCGCCCGACAACACCCTCGTGGGCGCGCTCGGCGGCAACTGGGAAAGCGCGCGCCTGCGCATGCACCCCACCGGCAAGGCGACCCTGTATCTGGGCACCCACAACCACGGCCAGAGCCACGAGACCGTGTTCGCCCAGATTGTCTCGGAGATGACCGGCCTGCCCTTCGGCGACATCGACGTGGTCTTCGGCAGCACCGCCAGCGTGCAGCGCGGCATCGGCACCTTCGCCTCGCGCTCGGCGGTGATCGCCGGACCGGCGGCGATGCTCGCCTCGAACAAGGTCATCGCCAAGGGCCGCCTGATCGCCGCCCACCTGCTGGAAGCCGCCGCGGTGGACGTGGAGTTCTCCGCCGGCACCTACCGCATCGCCGGCACCGACCGTTCGGTGAGCCTGGCCGAGGTCGCCATGGCAGCCTACGTGCCGCACAACTTCCCCCACGAGACGCTCGAACCGGGCCTCGACGAGACCGGTTTCTTCGATCCCCAGGACTTCACCTGGCCCATGGGCGCGCATGCCGCCGAGGTCGAGATCGATCCCGAGACCGGCCATGTGCGCCTGGTCGCCTATGCCGCGGCCGACGACTTCGGCGTCGTCATCAACCCCATGGTCGTCGCCGGCCAGCTGCACGGCGCCATCGCCCAGGGTGCGGGCCAGGCCCTGTGGGAACACGTTGCCTACGACGGCGAGAGCGGCCAGCTGCTGACCGGCAGCTTCATGGACTACGGCATGCCGAGGAGCGACCTGATGCCCTCGATGACCCTGGAGCAGATCGCCAGCCGCGCCTCGACCAATCCGCTGGGCGCCAAGGGTGCGGGCGAAGCCGGCACCTTCGCGGCACCCGCCGCCGTGATGAACGCCGTGCTCGACGCCCTCTCTGCCGCCGGGGTCAACCACCTCGACATGCCCGCCACCCCGGACCGCGTCTGGCACGCCCTGCGGGCCGCGAAGGGCTGAGGCGAGAGCCGCGTCCTCACGCGGCGGCGGGTACCGGGGAGAGGCGGCGGCGGTGGTAGACCAGCGGCAGGGGATCGTCGGCGACCGTGCTTTCCACGACGTGGGCGGTGACGATCATGTGGTCGCCGCCGGGCACCAGATCGGCGACGCGGCAGAGCAGGGTCGCGGCGCAGCCGGCGATCTCGGGCAATCCCAGGCGGCCGGGGGACCAGGCGACGCCGTCGAACTTCCGGCCGCCCTTGCCGGCAAAGGCCATGGCGACCGCCTCCTGGCCGTGCGCCAGGATGTGCAGCAGAAAGGCGGTGCCGGGTTCCACCACCGCCTTCAGCGTGTTCGAGCCGCGATCGAAGCAGGCCAGCACCATGGGCGGGTCGAGCGAGAGCGAGGTGACGGCCGAAAGCGTCGCCCCCACCGGCGCGCCGGCCGCATCGCGGCAGGTCGTCACCGTGACGCCGGCCGGCAGCTCGGCCATGGCCGCCAGGAAGCGCGCGGGATCGAGCGGCGGCATCCTCAGGCGGCCCGCTTGGCGGCCGGGTCGACCGCGGGAATCACCTCGTGGCCCATCAGCTCGAAGCTCTTCATGATGTCGCCGTGGGGCACGCCGTCGACGCGCAGCAGAACCTCCTCGACACCCATCTCCTCCAGGCGGGCCAGCCGCTCCTTGAAGTCGTCGGGCGTGCCGATCATCACCGAGGGGGTCTCGTAGAGCAGGTAGTCGAGGTTCTTCTCGTTATCGAGCAGGCGCTGCATCTTCCCATCGAGGTATTCGTAGGAGCTGCGTTTGCCGAGCGGCACATAGATATCCAGGATGAACTGGAAGTAACCCTCCGCGACCTCGCGCGCGACCCGCACCGCCTCCTCGCGCGTTTCCGCGCAGAACGCGGTGGCGACGTAGAGGCCCATGTGCTCGGTGCGCCGGGGTGCCATCTGGGTGCCCTTGGCAAGGCCCGCCCGGTAGCCGTTGATGCATTCCTGCAGGTAGTCGAAGCCGAAGTAGTTCTCGAAGCAGAGCGCGCCGATGCCGCGCTCGCCGGCGTTGACATGGCTCTCGACGCTCGAGGCCGCGACCGAGATCGGCGGATGGGGCTTCTGCACGGGCTTGGGCACGATCTGGCGCGGCGGGATCTTCCACACCGGTCCGTCGTGCTCCAGCACATCGTCGGTGAAGGCCTTGATGATGACCTCCAGCGAATCGGCCCACTGGGCGCGGGTCTGCGAGGGGTCGACGCCGAAGGCCTCCAGCGTCGTCAGGTTGTTGGAGCGCGCCGTGGCGAGTTCCGCCCTGCCCTTGGAGACGATGTCGAGAGTCGCCATGCGCTCGGCGACCAGGATCGGATGGTTCCAGGCCAGCAGCACGGCGCACATGATGCGCAGCCTGATGTTCTCGGTGTGCTGGCTGACCGCGGCATAAAGCACCTCGGGCGCGGCGACGGCAAAGCGCGGCGGACTGAAGTGCTGCTCGGAGGTACCCCAGCAGGAGAAGCCGAGCTTGTCGGCCAGGGCCACCTCCTCGATCATCTCCTCGTAACGCTGGACACAATCCATGCCCGGCATCAGTTCGCCTTCCTGCAAGAGCCCGACCTTCATGGCTCCGCCTCCCCTGTCTGCCGCATTCCGCCGATGGATGCGTTTCAGAGATCGTATTTCGCATTTTCAAGTTGCGTCAATGGATTAATTCGCCACAATCGCTCCGTAAATGACCGCATTGCGCAGGAGAACCCGCCATGGCCCTCTACCGCGGCATGAACGCCGAGCAGCTTGAGGCGCAGTACAACCTGCGCGCCCGCAGGCCCGATTTCGATGCCGTGGTGGCGCGCTGGATGGAGCGCTGCCGCGCCTTCCGCGAGGCAAGCGACGTGGCGCTCGACCTTTCCTACGGAGCCGGCGCGCGCGAGAAGCTGGACCTTTTCCGCGGCAAGCCGGGCGGACCGCTGCTGGTCTATATCCACGGCGGCTACTGGCAGCGCGGCGACAAGGCGATGTACAGCTTTATCGCCGAGCCCTTCATGGCCGCTGGCGTCAACGTGGCGGTGCTCAACTACGACCTCACCCCCAGCGTGCGCCTGGGCCAGATCGCGCCGCAGATCCGCAAGGCCATCGCCTGGCTCTGGCTTCACGCCGCCGACCTGAAGTTCGACCGCGAGGCGCTTTCGGTGATGGGCCATTCGGCCGGCGGCCATCTCACCGCGATGATGATGGCGACGGACTGGAGCGCCCTCGACCCCGCCCTGCCGCTGGGCCTGATCAGGGCGGGCGTGCCGATCTCGGGCATCTTCGACCTGGAGCCGCTGATCCATACCTCGATCAACGCCGGACCGCAGATGGACCTGGAGGAAGCAAGACGCGAAAGCCCCCAGTTCATGCCGCCGGTCACCGACGCGCCCCAGCTTGTCGTCGACGGCGGCGCCGAAACGCAGGAGTTCCACCGCCAGAGCGATCTCTATTGCGAGACCTACCGCACGGAGCGGCGCAGCATGGAGCGCTACATGGTGCCCGATGCCGACCACTTCGACGAACTCGAGCGGCTCGCCGAGCCCGACAGTGCATTCTTCCGCCGCAGCCTTGCGCTGGTCGGCGGCTGAACCCGGGCGCATCGACCATGGTTGCCGAACGCTTCCTGAAGCAGGTCGATCACCTGGCCCCCTCCGACCGGGCCATCGTGGTCGAGCTGCAGGAGGACGGGCGGCGTTCCTTCGCCAACATCGCGCGCAACCTGGGCATCGCCGAGAAGACCGTGCGCCTGCGCGTGCGCCATCTGCTGGACACCGGCATCATCCAGATCGGTGCGGTCACCGATCCGGCCGCACTGGGCTACCGCGCCGCCGCCCTGCTCGGCATCACCACCGACATGGCCCACCCGCCCAGCGCCGTGGCCCTGGAGCTGCTGAAGATCGAGGCGGTCGACTATGTCGTGGTGGCGACCGGGCGCTACGGCCTCTTTGCCGAGCTCTTCTGCCGCGACCGCGAGGCGCTGCAGGCGACCATCGAGCGCGAGGTCGGCGCGATCCCCGGCATCCTGACCATCGAGAGTTATCCCTACCTGTCGCTGCACTATCAGCTCGCCCGCTTCGAGGCCGCGCGCATCAAGGATGCCGGCGAGCAGGGCGTGCGCCCGCGCGAACTCTCCGAGACCGACCGGCGCATCGTGCAGGCACTGTCGCTGGATGGGCGCGCGCCCCTGCAGGGCATCGCCGACCGCCTGGGGATTTCCGAGACCCAGGTGCGCAACCGCATGCACGAGATGATCGCCGACGGCGTGATGAACGTGATGGCGATCGTCAATCCGATGAGCATGGCCTACGGCACGGTCGCCTGGGTCGCCCTGCGCATCGCGGGCGGCCACCGCGTCGCCGACGTTGCGGCGACGCTCGCGGGCATGGCGCGCATCACCTATGTCGCCATCACCGCGGGGCGCTTCGACATCTTCGCCGAGATCGCCTGCACCAGCGAGACCGAGCTGATGACCGTGATGGACGAGGACATCCGCATGCTGCCCGGCATCGCCCTGGCCGAGCTCTCGCTCTACCAGCACCTGCACTACAAGCGGCTGACGCCGATCCGCGACTGAGTTCAGCCCGCCGAGGCGTGGGCTTCTGCCAGCTTGGCGAAACACTGGGAGCGGGTGGCATCGTCGATGCCGTCGCCGCGCACGTCGACGAAGGTCACGCCCTGGCCGTCGTAGAGAAAGACATCGAGGAAACAGGCCTGGCCGCGGTAGCGCCACATCTCGGCCCCCTCCTGGTCCCAGACGAACTCCGGGTCGCCCAGCAGGTCGCGCACACCAGCGGCATCGAGCGAGATCAGCGCCTGGACATGGCCGGGCACCGCCGGGCCGGCATCGGGTGCGGGCAGCACGACGGCCTGCGGCGGCGCCTGCTCGGGCACCGGGCCCGCCGTGCAGGCGACAAGGGCAAAGGCAATGGTCAGCGCAGGAAGGCGGCTCAAGCCTGTCATCTCCTTGCGGAGCACGGCGCGCCCATCATCCCCCGGCGCGCGACTCCGTCGCGGTCTGGGCGCACACTGCCACAGGGGCCGCACGCGGCGTAACCCCACCGGCCTCACCGCGCGGCCGAGTTATCCACCGGCTGGCCGCGGCGGCTGGAGTGGTAGATGTGGGTCATGAAGGCCGCCGCGATGACCGGCCCGAGGAAATTCAGCACCGGAATGGTCATGGCGAAGGCGATCAGCGCGCCTGCCATCCACACCCGCGTGCCGTTGGCCTTGCGCCAGGCGCGGGCATCCTTCTGGGAGAGGCGGCGCAGGGCCACCACCTCGGCATACTCGCGGCCGAAGAGATAACCGTTGAGCAGATAGAAGATGGCGATGGAGACCGGAGGGAAGAACAGCCCGACCAGGTAAAATGGCAGCGCGATGATGTTGAGTACCAGCAGGACGCCGGTGAAACGCAGCATGGCGGTCACGTCGTTGGCGATGTTGCTGCCCTTGGCCTTGGTCAGGCCGGGATAGTCGATCGCCTCCACGCGCTCCACCACGCCGTCGAGATAGAAGGCGGCGATGTTCTGCGAAACGATGATGAAGCCGAACCAGAGCAGGCCGATGTAGGCAAGCGCGGCGATGACCACCGTCAGCCCGTCGACAACCCAGGTCGGCATCCACGAGAGATTGCCGTGCACCCACGCGCCCAGCGCCGCCTGGTCGATGCCGACGACAAGCGCGATCAGGACCACGACGAAGACCGCGGCGCTCCATGCCGCGATCTCGAGGAAGGTGCGCATCAGGCGCTTGTCGCGCAGGTCGCCGAAGGCCTTGGTCAGTGCGGAAAACATGGGCAATCAGTCCCCGTGGGGCTCCGGTTCGGGATCGGGATGGCGGCCGCGCTCGCCGCGCGGGTCGATGGGAAGCTGGCCGGCCAGATCGAACAGCCGCTCGGCCTGGGCTGCCCAGGCCAGCAGCTCGCCGTCGCCGTGGGGCCGTCCGACAAGCTGCAGGCCGACCGGCAGGCCGGACTTCGTGAAGCCGCAGGGAATCGAGATCGCCGGGCAGACCGTGAGCGTGATGACCGAGGTGAGGATGATCCAGTCGACATAGTTGCCGAACTTGTGGCCGTTCAGTTCCTTCAGGTAACGCATGTGCATCGGCAGCGCCGGCACGATGGTCGAAGGCAGGGCGAGCAGATCGTGGCTCTTGAAGTAGTCGGCGACGCGATGGAAGAGCGCACCGCGGATGCGGTTGGCGCGCAGGATTTCATCGATCGTCAGCTTCAGGCCCTTTTCCGTGTTCCAGATGTTCTCGGGCTTGAGCTTGTCGCGGTGGTTCCTGAGTTCGTCCTCGTGGCCGGTGGCAAAACCCAGGGCGCGGAAGGTGTGGAAGGCTTCCGGCGCGCCGGTGAAGTCGATCCTGGCTTCGACGATGTCGGCGCCCAGGTCGGCCAGCCGCTGCGTCGCCGCGCGGCAGATGGCGTCGACCTCGCCGTCGACCGGCGTGACGCCAAGATCGGGCGAATAACCGATGCGGCCCGGTCCCCGCCCGCCCGAAAGCGCGGCGCGCACCTGCTTGAGATAGGGCACCGCGGGCTCGGCGCGCGCGAGCGGGTCCTCCATGTGGAAACCGGCCATGGCGTCCAGCATCAGCGCCGTATCGGGCACGTTGCGCGCCATGGGACCGACGACCGGCATGTCGGCAAAACACCCGGCATCGGGGCCCTTGGCGACGATGCCCGAACTCGGGCGGAAGCCGACGATGCCGCAGAAGCTCGCCGGAATGCGCAGCGAGCCGCCCAGGTCCGAACCCGTGGCGATGGGCACCTGACCCGCCGCCAGCGCGGCGGCCGAGCCGCCCGAACTGCCGCCCGGCGTGCGCGACTGATCCCAGGGATTGGCCGTGCTGCCCAGCACCTCGTTGAAGCTGACGCCGCCCGCGCCGTACTCGGGCACGTTCGACTTGCCCATGACGATGGCGCCGCGCTCCTCCAGCCGCTCGACCATGATGTCGGAGCGTTCGGGCACGTTGTCCTTCCACAGCGGCGCGCCATAGGTGGTGCGCACGCCCGCGACATTCTCCAGCTCCTTCACCGCCATCGGCAGGCCGTGGAGCGCGCCGGGGCCGTCGTAGGCCGCGGCCTTGCCGTCCATCATGGCCCGCGCATGATCGCGTGCGCGGTCCAGGCACAGCGTCGGCATGGCATTGAGCCCGCCCTCGGTCGCCTCGATGCGCGCGGCACAGGACTCCACCATGTCGAGCGGAGAAATCTCCCGCTTCTTCAGCAGCTCCACCGCATCCAGCGCGGTCAGTTTCCACAGTTCGGTCACGGCGGCCCTCTCCCCTGGCTCTCCCCGGGCGCGAGTATGGCTTGGCCGTCGAACGTGCGGCAAGGCTTGCCGCTTGCGACGGTCCCCCTATACTCCGCCCCCGCTTGGGACCAGGTTCACCAAAGGGCGCCAGAGACACCATGAGCGACACCGCCTTCGACGTACTTGGCATCGGCAACGCGATTGTCGACGTCATCGCCGAGACGACCGATGCCTTCATCACGGAGCAGAACCTGGACAAGGGGATCATGCGCCTGATCGACGAGGCCGAGGCCGCCCGTCTCTACGACGCCATGGGTCCGGGCATCGAGGTTTCCGGCGGCTCGGCCGCCAACACCATCGCGGGCGTTGCCGCGCTGGGCGGGCGCGCCAGCTTCATCGGCCGCGTGCGCGACGACGAACTGGGCGACGTCTTCGCCCACGACATCCGCGCCCAGGGTGTGAGCTTCAAGAGCGCCCAGGCCAAGGACGGGCCGCTGACGGCACGCTGCCTGGTGCTGGTGACGCCCGATGCCCAGCGCACGATGAACACCTATCTGGGCGCCTGCATCCACCTTTCCAGAAGCGACGTCGACACCGACGCCATCGCCGCCTCGCGCGCCACCTATCTGGAAGGTTACCTGTGGGATGCCCCGGAGGGCCCGGCGATCTTTGCCGCCGCTGCCGAGGCCGCGGCCAAGGCGGGCCGCGAGGTCGCCATGACCCTGTCGGACCCCTTCTGCGTCGACCGCCACCGCGACGATTTCCTCGCCTTCATCCGCGAACATGTCGATATCCTGTTTGCCAACGAGATCGAGATCGCCTCGCTCTACCAGGTCGAATCCTTCGACGAGGCCGCGCGCCGGGTTTCCGACGACGTGAAGATCGCCGCGCTGACGCGCAGCGAGAAGGGCAGCGTGATCGTAGCGGGCAGCGGACGCACCGTGGTCAGCGCCATCTCGACCCGCGTCGTCGACACGACCGGCGCAGGCGATCTCTATGCCGCGGGTTTCCTCTACGGCTACGCCACCGGCGCCAGCCTGGAGCGGGCGGGCCGCATCGGCTCGGTCTGCGCCGGCGAGGTCATCTCCCACATCGGTGCGCGTCCCCGCGCCAACCTGCGCACGCTGATCGCCGAACAGCTGGGCTGACGGGAGGCCCGCCCGGGCCTTCACGATCCGGCGAGGCGGCGGCATGTTCGCCAGGCAGGGGCGTTGCGTTCTAGAGTTGCCGTACCCGAACCTGGAGAAGCCGATGGCCAGCATCGAACTGATCACCGCCGAAGTCTGCCCCTATGCCCAGCGCACCCACATGGCGCTGATCGAGAAGGGCCTGGAATTCGAGCGCCGCGAGGTGGATCTGGCCAACAAGCCCGACTGGTTCCAGAAGGTTTCGCCCTATTCCAAGGTGCCGGTCGTGAAGATCGGCGACAAGGTGGTCTGGGAATCGGCGATCATCAACGAGTTCATCGACGAGAGCTTCCCCGAGAAGCCCCTGATGCCGACCGATCCCTTCCGCCGCGCCCAGGCGCGCATCTGGATCGACTTCTGCAACACCCGCTGGGTCGAGCACAGCTACGACCTGCTCTTTGCCAAGGACAAGGCCGCGCAGGACGCCCTGCGCGAGAAGGTCATCGCCGACCTGCGCTGGATGGAGTTCGAGGGCATGGCGCGCCTCTCGGACGGGCCGTTCTGGATGGGCAGCGAGATCACCCTGGTCGATCTCACCTTCTATCCCTTCTTCGAGCGCTTCGGCGCCCTCTCGCACTACCGCGACGTGCAGATTCCCGACGATTGCCTGCGCATCATCCGCTGGCTGGAGATCATGCGCGAACGCACGTCGGCCAGGGAAACCATGCACGACGATGCCTATTACATCGCGCGCTACGCCAAGTACGCCGACGCCGCCTGAGGCGGAACGCCAGCACCAGCAAAGGGACGATCCATGTTCTATGAACCCAGCAAGGGCCACGGCCTGCCCCGCGATCCGTTCAAGGCCCTGGTGACGCCGCGTCCCATCGGCTGGTTCACCACGCTCAACGACGACGGCAGTGTCAACATCGGGCCCTACAGCTATTTCAACGCGCTGGCCGACGATCCGCCCTTCATCATGTTCTCGGCGGGGGCGCGCGAGGGTGTCGCGATCAAGGACAGCGCGCGCAATGCCGTGGCGCGCGGCGAGTTCGTCCACAATCTGGTGACGTACGATCTCAAGGACGCGATGAACGCGACCTCCGAGGAAGTGGCCTACGGTACCGATGAAGCGAAACTCGCGGGCCTGGAAATGGCGCCCTGCAACCTGGTCAAGACGCCGCGCATCGCCGCCGCCGTCGCCAGCTTCGAGTGCCGCTACCACAGCACGGTGGAGATTCCCCAGAACGGCGACGACGGCCCCAACCTGGTGATCCTGGGCGAGGTCGTCGGCGTCCACATCCGCGACAGCGCGCTGAAGGACGGCCGCTTCGATCCCGAGGCCGAAAAGGTCATCGCCCGCCTGGGTTACGCCAACTATGCCGTGGTCGGCGGCACCTTCCGCATGCTGCGTCCGGGTATCAAGGACGCCTGAGCCGCGCCGGTGCCCCTCAACGGAAATTGAATTTGTCCTGTGAGAACGCCTCGCATCCGCCGGGTAACCCCACGGCGTGTGTTGATTTCGCCCTGCGGACGTGATCTTTAGCCCCATTCTGGTGCCACCCGGGGGAAAACGGCGGTGCACCGGAAGGATCTGAAGCCAGGACAACAAAAGCGGAGTCGGTGATGCTAATCGGCGTGCCGAAGGAAATTAAGAATCACGAATATCGCGTGGGCATGACCCCCGCGAGCGTCCGAGAGATGGTGCACCACGGCCACAAGGTCATGGTGCAGAAGGGCGCGGGCCGGGAAATCGGCCTGGACGACAAGATGTACATCAAGGCGGGCGCCGAGATCATCGACACGCCCGAGGAGATCTTCGCCAAGGCGGAGATGATCGTGAAGGTCAAGGAGCCCCAGCCCAACGAGTGCCGCATGCTGCGCAAGGGCCAGCTCCTGTTCACCTACCTGCATCTGGCACCCGATCCCGAGCAGACCCGTCTGCTGGTGGAATCGGGCTGCACGGCGATCGCCTACGAGACGGTGACCGATGCCCATGGCGGCCTGCCCCTGCTGGCGCCCATGAGCGAGGTGGCCGGCCGCATGTCGATCCAGGCCGGCGCCCATTGCCTCGAGAAGGCCCAGAAGGGCGCCGGGGTGCTGCTGGGCGGCGTGCCGGGCGTGGCTCCAGGCAAGGTGGTGGTGATCGGCGGCGGTGTCGTCGGCACCCATGCCGCGCGCATGGCCGTGGGCCTGGGCGCGAACGTCACCATCTTCGACCGTTCCCTGCCCCGTCTGCGCCAGCTCGACGACCTGTTCGAGGGCCGCGCCAAGATTCTCTATTCGACCGTCGATGCGGTCGAGGAGTATGTCCTGGACGCCGATCTGGTGATCGGTGCTGTGCTGGTGCCCGGCGCCGCAGCGCCCAAGCTGGTGTCGGACGCCCAGATCCGCCGCATGCGCCGCGGTTCGGTTCTGGTCGACGTCGCCATCGACCAGGGCGGCTGCTTCGAGACGAGCCACGCCACGACCCATGCCAAGCCGACCTACCGGGTCCATGGCGTCGTCCACTACTGCGTCGCCAACATGCCCGGCGGCGTGGCGCGGACCTCGACCTTCGCGCTCAACAACGCAACCCTGCCGTTCGCCCTCCAGCTTGCCGACAAGGGCTGGAAGAAGGCCTGCGCGGACAATCCCCACCTCAAGGAGGGGCTCAACGTCCACGCCGGCCAGGTGACCTACAAGGCGGTCGCCGAGGCGCTGAACTACAACTACGTGCCTGCCGACAAGGCCATCGCCGCCTGAGGCAGGCCGCAGGGCTGAAACGGAAAGGGGCGCCTGCAAGGGCGCCCCTTTTTCCTTGTCAGCCGGTGCCGATGACCCGGTCGATCATGGCGCGGCAGTCGGCGATCAGCGCGGGCGTTGCCTCTTTGCGCGCGGCAAAGTCGAGCCAGGCGGTGAGGTCGGCAAGGCGCGCCAGCTCCGGCCAGTCGGCCGGCAGGGTGCCGCCGGCGCTGCGGTAGCCGCCGTCGATGCCGGTCAGCCACAGCGGGTTGCCGCCCGCGGGCGGGCGGATGGCATTGCCCAGATCGAAGAAGGGTGTGCCGGCAAAGGCGAATTCCCAGTCGAGCAGCGCGGCGACCTGCCAGAAGCTTCCCGTATCGGCGACCAGGATGTTGGAGCCGTTGGCGTCCGCATGGGCAAGGCAGGGCGGCCCCTGCCAGCCGTCGAGCCGCCCGGCCTGCTCGGCAAGCATCGCCCGCAGCCGCGCAAGGCGCGCCTCCCCCAGGCGTTCGGCGACCAGCGGTTCCGCCGCCATCGCCTCGGCAAGGGCCTTGAGCCCCTCCCCGCCCATGTCGAGGGGCGTGGCGACTTGGAGCGTTTCATCAAGGAACCCGGCCTGTTCGAAGGTGACGGCATGGACGCCCGCCAGCAGTTCGCCGATCGCGTAGCCGAGGTCGGCGACAACGGAATCGTCGGCGCCGGAAAGCGCGGTCTCCAGCATCACGCCTTCGACGAAACCCAGCACCAGGAAGGGCGCCCCCAGCCGCTCCGCCGAGGCTTCCATGTGCAGCAGGGGCGCAGCCGGGATGCTGTGCTCCGCGGCCAGCCGCAGCAGCGCGGCCTCCCTTGCGATGGCGTCGGGGTCGCGCTGGGCCAGCCGCAGCACGACACGGCCCGGCGCGCGGTCGAGGTCGAGGCGCAGGTTGGTGTTGGCAAGGCCGCCCGAGAGCACGGCGCTGCCGGTGACCGCCGCGCCGTCGAACAGTTCGGCGGCAAGACGGGCCAGGGCCTGCGGCGCGACCTGCAGCGTGGCGCTGCCGCGGCCCCAGCCCTGGCGCAGGGAGTCGTTCACGCCTTGGCGGGCGGCACCGGGCGGCGGCCCTTGATGAGGCGCATCAGGTTGTCGTCGCGCCAGGCCTCGAGCTCGGCCATGGGGACATGGCCGAAACGTTCCTCAATGGAGGCAAGCGCGGAGGCCCGGCTCTCCTCGTTGCCCTGCCAGCCCCACATGTCGATGGCGTGCTGCAGGCCGCCCTTGCCGCCGGCCAGATGGTTGGTCGAGAGCGAACCCAGGAAGGGCCAGCGCAGGCCCGGCCCCTCGGTGATCGACAGATCGATCGCCTCCCAGTCGCAGATGCCGTTTTCGACCAGGCGCAGGGCCTCCTCGAAGACGACCATCTGGAAGCGGTTGGCGATGTAACCCTCGATCTCCTTCTTGAGCACGACGGAGCGTTTGCCCACGGTCTCGTAGAAATCGCGCGACCAGGCGACAGCCTCGGGCGAGGTCTTCTCGCCCGCCACCACCTCGACCAGCGGCATCAGGTAGGAGGGCGCGAAGGGATGGCCGATGACCACCCGCTCCGGACGCTGGCACTGCGACTGCAGGTGGCTCGGCAGGAAGGCCGAGGAGGAGCTGGCAAGGACGGTGTCGGGACGGGCGTGCTGATCCATCTCGGCAAAAAGCGCGATCTTGAGATCCTCGCGCTCGGGTGCGCTTTCCTGCACCAGATCGGCTTCCGCGACCGCCTCGGCGACCGAACCGGCAAAGCGGAAACGCTTGCGGTCGGCACCTGCGGCAAGGCCCAGCCCCTCCAGATGGGGCCATGCCTGGTCGATCACAGCCCGCGCCTTGGCCTCGGCATCCGGGCCGGGGTCGCTCATCACGACATCCTTGCCGTGGGCCAGGAAACACGCCGCCCAGCCCGCGCCGATGGT
>CALLQH010000221.1 GCA_938014945.1 uncultured bacterium
AGGACGCCCTGCTCAACCTGTTCGTGAAGTCCGAAAGCAACATGTTCGGCGTCGCCCGCGGCAGCTGAGGCAGCCTTATTGCTGGAACAGGCCCTCGATCATGGCCGGCGGCAGGCCCAGGCGGTTGGCAAGGCCGACGCGGTCGACCGCGTTGGGATCGGAAAGCACCTGCCCCAGGGGCCGTTCGTCGAGCGTCACATCCGCCAGCAGTTCTGCCTGGTCGACATAGCCGTCCTGGTTCGTGTCGAAGCTGCCGTGCAGCTTCTGCATGGTCATGCCGTCGGCGAGCAGGAAGCCGAGGCCGAAGCCGGTGCGGGCCTGGGGCGTGAGATTGCCCTGATAGGCCTGGTACCAGGCGCCCAGGCGCTGGCGCAGCACCACGACATCGTCGAGCGAGAGGCCGCGGTCCGGGTCGGACGCGGCGAACCAGAAGCCGATATCGACGCAGACCTGGGCGGGCTGCGTCTTGCAGGGCTCCCGCGCGCCGTCGATGAACTCCTGCACCGCCAGGGCATCGGGCGAAACCTGCTGGGCCGCCGCGGGGGCCACGGCGGGCAGGAGAAGAGCCAAGGTCATCAACAACTTGCGCATGGCGCTATCCTTAAATCCGGTTTGCGTTGGAAATGCGGCGGAAGTTTCGCTGCTGGCGGCGGACGGCGGGCGTCCCTATATCAGGTTCCATGATTCCCATCTCGGTTCTGGACCTGTGTCCCATCACCGAGGGCGGCGATGCCACCCTCGCCCTGCATAGAACGCTTGAACTCGCCCGGAGTGCCGAGGCGGCGGGCTACAATCGCTATTGGCTGGCCGAGCACCACAACATGCCCGGCATCGCCAGCGCGGCGACCGCCGTGGTCATCGGCCATGTCGCGGGCGGCACCAGCACGATCCGGGTCGGCGCCGGCGGCGTCATGCTGCCCAACCACGCGCCCCTGGTGATCGCCGAGCAGTTCGGCACCCTCAACGCCCTCTATCCCGGCCGCATCGAGCTCGGCCTTGGCCGCGCGCCGGGAACCGACCAGCACACCGCCTATGCCCTGCGGCGCAACCTCAACAGCGATGCCGACCAGTTCCCGCGCGACGTGCTGGAACTGCAGCACTACTTCCGCGAAGCCGAGCCCGGCCAGGCGATCCGCGCCGTGCCCGGCGAGGGCCAGAACGTGCCGTTATGGATCCTGGGTTCCAGCCTCTACGGCGCCCAGCTCGCCGCGGCGCTGGGCCTGCCTTATGCCTTTGCTTCCCATTTCGCGCCGGCCGCCATGATGCAGGCGGTCGCCCTCTACCGGGAACGCTTCGAGCCCTCCGAACAGCTTGATCGCCCCCATGTCATGCTGGGCGTCAACGTCGTCGCCGCCGAGAGCGACGAAAAGGCCGCCTTCCTGCGCAGTTCCGTGCTGCAGTCCTTCGTCAACCTGCGCACCGGACGGCCGGGCAAGCTGCCGCCGCCGGTGGAAGGCTACGAGGCGACCCTGGGCGCCCCCGAACGGCACATGCTGGCCGAAACCCTCTCATGCTCCGTCCATGGCGCGCCGGCCACGGTGAAGGCGGGCCTGGAAGCGTTCATCGCGCGCACGGGCGCGGACGAACTGATGGTGACGACCCACATCCACGATCACGCCGCCCGCCTGAAGAGCTTCGAGATCGTCGCCGAGCAGATGATCGCCGGCCAGGGGCGCGGGGCTGCCGCCTAGAGCAAATCACCTTCACACGGAATCGCTGCGCGATTTCGTGTGAAGGTGTGAATTTGCTCCAACCTGTCAATGTAGAGCGGATTCACACGTTTCCCCGGAACCATCCAATGGTTCCGGGGAAACGTGATCCGCTCTAGCGGCCCTTCCAGACGGGATCGCGCTTTTCCATGTAGGCGCGCGGACCTTCGAGCGAGTCCTCGCTGCCGTGCGCCCGCTGCTGGGCCGTGAAACGCCCGGCATCGAGTGCGGCATAGGTCTCGCCCACCGAAAGGGTCGAGGCGATGGTCATCATCTGCTTCATCGCGGCCACCGAGAGAGGCGCCGAGGCACAGATGCGGTCGGCCAGTTCGCGCGCCGCGGGCATCAGATCGGCCATCGGCACCACGCGGCTCGCCAGCCCCATGGCCAGCGCCTCCTGCGCATCCAGCCGCCGGCCGGTGTAGAGCATCTCGACGGCCACCGGATGGGGCACCCGCTGGAACAGGCGCGGCACCGTGCCGACATCGACCGTCAGGCCGAGTGTGGCCTCCGAGAGGAAGAAACGGGCATGGTCCGCCGCGACGATCAGGTCGCAGGCCAGCGCGATCTCGAAACCGCCGGCCGCGCAGGCGCCGTTGACCGCGGCGATCACCGGCTTTTCCAGATCGAGCCGGCGGCAGATGCCACCCCAGCCGCCGCTGCCCCAGTCCTCGTCGTCGCTGCCGCTGGTCGAGAGATCCCAGCCCGCCGAGAAGATGCGCTCGCCGCCGCCCGTGAGGATCGCCACGCGCAGGTCGGGATCGGCCTGGAAGGTATCGAAGGCCGCGGCCAGCTTGCGGCTGGTCGGCGCGTCGATGGCGTTGGCCTTGGGCCGGTCGAGCGTGATTTCCAGGCATGCGCCGCGGCGCTCCAGGCGGACGGGTTCGGTCATGGCGGGGCTCCCCTTGTTCGAGCCCATGCTAAGCACAAACGCGCGCCCTTGGCATCGCAGGCCCGGGCGGGTTCACTGCGGGCCGAACGGCAGAGGGAGAGAACAGCCATGGCCTGGACCGATCCGCGCAGCGAACGCAACGGCGCCTTCGTGCGCGTCGACGACTTCGACATGTATTACGAGATCGTCGGCGACGGCCCGCCCCTGCTGCTGCTCAACGGCGGTTTCGGCATGACCTCCAGCGTCGACGTGGCGCTCGATGCCTTCGGCCGCCACTTCCGCGTTTACGCCATCGACGCGCGCGGTCACGGCAAATCGGGCTTCGGCGAGGGGCCGGTGACCTACGCCCGCGAGGCCGCCGACGCGGTCGGCTTCATGAATGCCCTGGGCATCCCGGCCATGCACGTCTTCGGCCACAGCGACGGTGGTTGCGCCGCCCTGCACCTGCTCTTCGACTATCCCCATCGGGTGCTGAGCGCCACGCTCTCGGGCACGCCCTACAACCGCGGCAGCTACGATGCCGCTGCCGACACCATGACCAGGGAACTGCCGCGGCTGATTGCAGAGGGCAAGGAAGACCCCATGGGCCTTTCGAAGATCCTGCTGGGCCTGGGCATGCCTGCCGACAAGCTCGCCCGCCTGGGTGCCGCCCTGCAGCGCGCCTGGGCGACCACGCCCAACATCTCCATCGAGATGATGGGCGCCATCGACCGCCCTGTGCTGGTGCTGGAGGCACACAAGGACGAATACATCGCCCTGGAGAAGATGCGCGACATGACCCGCGCGATTCCCGGCGCAAAGGCCTGCGACCTGCCCGAGACAACCCACAACTTCCGCCCCCAGGCCGAGGAAATCGGCCGGGCCATGGCCGATTTCGTCGCCGGGCTTGGCAAACCCTGAAGCGCTGCAAATCGCCGCCAACTGTGGCGGGCATCACCGCCGGGCGGGTTCGCGGAGGCCGGCGGCTTGACTCCCCGTCCCGGCGGCAAACAATGGGTGCGGTACCGGGGGGCGCCTCAGTTGGCGCGCGGTATCGCCCTCAGCCCGCAGCCACGAGGAAACCATGATGACACGCCTTTCCGCCGCGATCCTTCGCCCGGCGCTTGCCGTCTGCCTGATCGCCGCCTTCACCGTGCTGGCCCAGCCCGCGCGCGCCGAGAACTGGCCGCTGGTGTTTGTCACCACCGACGAGGGCATGGACCGCCTGTTCGGCGCCGACCTGAAGGGCGACTACATCCCGCTCGTCACCTACATGGTCTCCGAGGAGGTCGTCACCTTCTGCGGCCCGGCGACCGTCACCATCGTTGCCAATTCGCTGGGCCTGCCCGCGCCCGTGGCGACCCGCTGGGCGCCCTTCAAGCTGTGGACCGAGGACGAGCTGTTCGATGCCGCCGGCCAGAAGCCGAAGATCTTCGGCGAGGTCATGTCGGTCGGCCTGACGCTCGCCGAGCTGGGCGAGTTCATCGAGAACGTCGGCATGACCGCCGAGGTCCACTTCGCCAGCGACCTCAGCGAGGACCAGTTCCGCGATCTCGTGAAGGCGACGCTCACCGACCCGAAGAAGCGCCTGATCGTCAACTACGACCGCCAGGAGTTCGGCGAGATCGGCACCGGCCATATCTCCCCCATCGGCGCCTATGATGCGGCCACCGACAGCGTGCTGATCCTGGACGTCGCCCGCTACAAGTATCCGCCCAAGTGGGTGCCGCTGGCCGGGATGCTCGCCGCCATGATGCACGACGACCCGAGCTCCCAGAAATCGCGCGGCACGGTGGTGATCTCCCTGCCGGAGAGCTGAGCGCACGCCTTCAGGCGTCGGCGAGGCCGTCCAGCACGTTCTTGATGTCGATGACCGGCGTGCCGTCGATGGCTTCCAGCGGGGCGACGTGGAGGCGGGTGCCGTCGATCTCCAGCAGGCGCACGCGGTGGAGACCTATAGGATTCGGCCGGTCCGGCGACCGGGTGAGGAAAACACCACGCTCCGGGTTGGCCGGATCGTGGCGCGGCACGACGCGCAGCACGTCGCGGCGGCCCTGGTGGAGCCAGGTCAGCACGAGGATGTCCTGGCCGGCGTTGAGGCCGTCGAGCGCAGGGGCGTAGGCGGGATCGATCTCCAGCCAGGCGTCGGGCGCGCCTTCGCGGCCGTGACGGGGAGCGTCGCTGCGCTGCTTCAGCGAGGAGCGCACGACGCCGATGGGGTGGAGTTCAGGAGCGTTCATGGAAGCGCTCTTCGATGCCCCGGACCGATGGGCCGGACCGCCGTCTCACGGCAGTCCGGCACCGGCAATCAGTTATCCAGGAAACTCCGCAGCTTGCGGCTGCGGCTGGGGTGCTTGAGCTTGCGCAGGGCCTTGGCCTCGATCTGGCGGATACGCTCGCGGGTGACCGAGAACTGCTGGCCGACCTCCTCCAGCGTGTGATCGGTGTTCATGCCGATGCCGAAGCGCATGCGCAGCACGCGCTCCTCGCGGGGGGTGAGGCTGGAAAGCACCTTGGTCGTGCTGTCGCGCAGGTTCGAGTGGATCGCGGCCTCCACGGGGAGGATGGCGTTCTTGTCCTCGATGAAGTCGCCGAGGTGGCTGTCCTCGTCGTCGCCGATCGGCGTCTCCAGGCTGATCGGCTCCTTGGCGATCTTGAGCACCTTGCGCACCTTCTCCAGCGGCATGCCGAGCTTTTCGGCAAGCTCCTCGG
>CALLQH010000222.1 GCA_938014945.1 uncultured bacterium
CATGCGGGGCGCGTTCACCATGCCGGCGTGCGTGCCGGTATCAGGTCGGGATCAGGAAGCCTTCTGCTGCTTGGCGAACGCCTCCTGGGCGTCGTCATAGGCGCGCGCGGCGGTCTGATTGCCTTCGCCCTGGTTGGCGAAGTTCTCGGCCGCGAAGTCCCAGTTCACCAGCTTGTCGAAGAACGCCTCGACATACTTCGGCCGCGCGTTGCGGTGATCGATGTAATAGGCGTGCTCCCAGACATCGAGCGTCAGCAGCGGATGCTGGCCGTGAACGAGGGGCGTGTCGGCATTGCCGGTGTTGGTCACCTTCAGCTTGCCGGCCTCGATCACCAGCCAGGCCCAGCCAGATCCGAACTGGCCGGTGGCCGCCTCGGTGAAGGCCTTCACGAAATCGTCGTAGGAGCCGAAATCGGCCTCGATCTGACGGCCGAGCGCGCCATCGGGCTTGCCGCCGCCATCGGGCGAGAAGCACTTCCACTGGAAGCTGTGATTCCAGTGCTGGGCAGCGTTGTTGAAGAGGCCCTGCTTGCCCTCCTTGGCGGCGTGATGGATCACACGCTCCAGCTCCCAGTCGGCCATCGGGGTATCCTTGACGGCGTCGTTGAGCTTGGTGACGTAGGTCGCGTGATGCTTGCCGTGATGATACTCGAAGGTCTCCTTCGACATGTGCGGCTCAAGGGCATCCTTGGCGAAAGGCAGATCGGGCAGTTTGAAGGTCATGATGTCGCTCCTCGTATTTCGGGATGTAGCGGCTTTGGCCGCTCTTTGGACGTTTAACGAACGGCGCCTTGTAGCGTTGCCGGTGCGCGCTCGGCAACGATGCAGGCGTCAGGCCGGGTTCTGCTCGCCCAGGCCGCTTTCGGCAAAGGCCTCGCGCACCTCGCGGTAGCGGTTGGCCTTCCAGTTGCCCTCTCCGGCGTCCTCGAAGTTCGCGGCTGCGAACTCCCAGTTCACCAGTTGCTGCAGATAGGTGTCGACGAACGCGCCGCGGTCGTTCTGATGATCGAGGTAATAGGCGTGTTCCCAAACATCGAGCGTCAGCAGCGGCTGCAGGCCGTGGGCAACCGGCGTATCGGCGTTCGAGGTGGTGACGATGCGCAGGTGTCCTGCATCGATCACCAGCCAGGCCCAGCCGGCACCGAACTGGCCGAGCGCGGCCTCCTTGAACTGCTTGTTGAAGGTCTCGACGTCGCCGAAATCGCGCTCCAGCGCCAGGGCCAGCTCGCCGATCGGCGCTCCGCCGCCGCGCGGGGCAAGGCTGAGCCAGAAGAAGGCATGGTTCCAGGCCTGGGCGGCATTGTTGAAGATGCCCTTGAGGTCATCGTTGCCGCAGGTCTCCTGCACCACTTCGCGCAACTCGCGGTCAGCGAAATCCGTGCCTTCGACCAGGCCGTTCAGCTTGTCGATGTAGCCCTGATGATGCTTGCCGTGGTGCAGCGCCAGCGTGCGGCGCGACATGTGCGGTTCGAGTTCGTCCAGAGCATAGGGAAGCTCCGGGAGTTGAAACGCCATGGTTTCCCCCAATTGCCGTTTTTGATTGCGATGTGTCCTCGTCCATTTGGGACCAGGACCGGGGGTTACAACCCGCAGACGCGCGACATTTCGGCGACAACGTCGCCTTCAGTCCATCGCGTGACGGTTACAGCCGGACGGGCGTCAGGCCCGCGACGGCCCGCGCGGTCCGAAGATCAGCCAGCAGATGAAGCCGATCACCTGGAAGATCAGGATGAACAGGATCCAGAGCACCTTGCCGCCGGTCGAGGCATTGCTCTGCACGACGTTGACGATGGCCCAGATATCCAGCGCCAGGATGATCAGGCCGATGATGCCGCCGGTATATTCCATGGTTCTTCCCCCTGAGGACGTCAGTGTCGGCGCGTGCGAAAGGTGAGCGGCGCCACCTGCAGCGCATGGCGCTTGAGGCGGTCGCGCTGCGGCACCTTTTCGAGCGCGCGCGCCTGGACCTCGGAGAGATGGTGCGCCACCTCGCCCATGTCCATGGTCGTCAAACGCCCGTTGTCGACCGCACGTTCCCCGTCGACCCAGACATCGCGCACGGCGCGGTCCGCGGCGGTGTAGATCAGGCTGCGGATGGGATCGTAGACCGGCATCATGCTGGCCTCGTCGAGCGCGATGGTGACGACGTCGGCCTTGGCGCCCGGCGCCAGGCGGCCGATGTCGTTGCGCATCAGCGCCTTGGCGCCGCCCACGGTGGCCGCGTTGAAGATGTCGGCGGTGGTGACGGCATGCATGTTCTGCGCCGCGACGCGGCACATGATCGCCGCCGTGCGCATCTCCTCCAGCATGTTGTGCGGGTGTGTGTCGGTGCCGATCGTCATGTTGATGCCGGCCTCCAGGTACTTGCCGAAGTGCTCCAGCGTGATGCCGTAGCGGCTGAACGGCGTCGGGCAGTGGGCGACCGAGGTGCCGTGGTCGGCGATCAGGCCGATGTCGGCCCGCGTCGACCAGTGCAGCCAGGAATGGTGATCAAGGAAAAGGCCATGGCCCAGGGTGACGTCCGGGCCCAGCATCCGCTCCTTGGCGAGCAGCTGCACCTGGCTGACGCCGTGGCGGCGCGTGATCTCCAGGAACTCCATCATGGCTTCGCCGGCGTGCAGCTGGAACGGCAGGCCGCGCTCGCGCGCCATGGCCAGGCTGTCGCCGATCAGCGAAAGCGAACAGGTGTCGATCGCCATGGGCGCGACCACGGCGGCCAGACGCCCGCTGTTGTGGCCCATGGCGGCGTCGATCACGCCGACGGCCTCCTCCATGTCGGCGCGGCCGTCGTCGTCCTTCCAGTCGTACTTCAGCTCGTGGCCGTTGTCGGTGCGCCAGGAGGCCGACTGATAGAGCGGCGCCAGGAAGGCGCGCAGGCCCGAGGCCGCGGCGGCATCGACCCAGTTGGGAAACGGGAAGCACATGTCGACATAGGTCGTGACGCCCGAGAGCAGCATCTCGCCATAGGCGTAACGCGCCGCCCAGACCTTGTCCTCGGGCGCGGGCGTGAACAGGTTCCAGCCGTCGTAGAGGGCCGAGAGGTAAAGCTGGGGATTGCCCAGTTCCTCGCGCACGCTCTTGAAGGCGGGCATGGTCGAGGGATGGGTGTGCATGTTGATGAGGCCGGGCATGACCATGCGCGAACGGCCCGACAGCTCGATATCGGCCGTGCCCTCGAACTGGCCGCCGACATGGATGATGCGGTCGTCGTCGAAGGCAACATCGGCGCCCTGCAGATAGACGTGACAATCCTCGTCCTCGTCCCAGGCGATCACCCAGTCGGCGTTGCGGATCAGCGTGATGGTCATGGCGTCCCTTTCCGGCTTTGACGCAGCTTGGCACCGCCATGGCGCCCGCCGCAATGTGATCGCGGTCATTTCCGGAGCGACGGCCGGCGCAAAGCGGTTTTCTCCGGCAGCGCGCGGCGGCTAACATGTCCCGTGGCCGGCCCTCTGGAGGCACCGGACCACACGACCGGCAACGAAGGGAGTCACGCCATGATCCGCCGCCTGTTTGTCACGCTTGCCTGCGCCGCGGCGCTTCTGGCTGCCATGGCCCCCGGCTCGGGTGCCCGCGCCGGCATGCAGGATTTCACCGTGGTCAACCAGGGCGACAATGCAGTCTGGTATATCTACGTCTCGCCCAACTATTCCGACAGCTGGTTGGAAGACGCCCTGGGCGAGGACGTGCTGATGCCGGGCATGCAGGTGCCGGTCTATCTCAACGGCTACGGCAACCATTGCTACTTCGACATCAAGATCGAGGACAACAGCGGCTACGCCGAGGAGTACTACGACGTCGATCTGTGCAGCGTGCGCACGGTCTACTTCCCCTCCGATACGACGGGAGGAGGCACGGAAGTCACCGTGGTCAACAACGGCTCCACGGCGGTCTGGTACATCTATGTCTCGCCCAACTATTCCGACAGCTGGGAAGAGGACGTTCTGGGCGAAGACGTACTGATGCCGGGCATGCAGATTCCCGTCTATCTCAACGGCTACGACGGTCACTGCTTCTTCGACGTGATGGTCCAGGACGCCAACGGCTACGCCCTGGAATACTATGACGTGAACGCCTGCGACGCGGAGTACGTCTACTTCCCCTGAGGCCGCGGCGGGAGCGTCATCTCCATCAGGGCGACGCTCTTGGCTCCGCCTTCGGTTTCCTGGCGGCCGACGATGCGGAAGCCGAAGCGTTCATGGAAGGCGAGCGAAGCCGGGTTGGCCGGCCGCTCGTTGACCTCGCAGGCGAGCAGCCCGGTGCGCCCGCTGGCATGGTCGCGCAGGGCGCCATAGAGCGCCTTGCCAAGCCCGGCGCCCCGGCAGGACTCATCGACGACAATCCGGTCGACGTAGAGAAAATCCCCGTTTCGGGCGCGGTGACGGTCATCGAACCAGCGGTAGTTCGGGCTGGCATAGGACGCACCGGGGCCGAAGGCGATGAGGCCGCCGGCCGGGCGGCCCTCATGCTCCACCGCCGCGGTCCACGCCGCCTCGCCGAGCAGGGCGGCAAGTGCGGCCTCGTCGAGCGCGTTGACGTGGGGCACCGCGGCGTTGTTGAGCGGCAGGAACCAGGGTGCATCCGCCGCCGTCAGCGCCCGCACGGCAGGGTTCACGGCGCCAGCGCCTTGCCGATCGCCTGGAAGCAGCGCGCGGTGTCGCGGTCGACCGCCTCGTCGGTCGGCAGCGGCTGGCTGGCGAACTTGGCGATGACGAGGCTCGCGGCGGGATCGATCCAGAGGTACTGGCCGAAGACGCCGATGCCCGTGTAGGCGCCGTGGTCGTCGCCCATCACCCACCACTTGTTGCGGTAGCTGCCCTTGGGGTTGCCCGCCGCCGATTCGCCGGCCTTCCAGGCCTTCCGGTCGCCGTTGAAGCGGCTGTCGGCGACCCAGGACACCGGCACCACCTGGCGGCCGTTGGCCTGGCCGTTTTCCAGCATCATCTGGCCGACACGGGCAAGGTCGCGCAGGGTGAGGCAGACGCCGCCTGCCGCACGCGCCGCGCCAAAGCGGTCGACCGCGACATAACCGTCGAACTCCGCGCCCAGCTTCTGCCACAGCTCCCGGCTCACCAGTTCGGCATAGGAGACACCCGAGGCGCGCTCCAGCACCCAGCCCAGCATGTCCGTGCAGGGCGAGACATAGTGGAAGGCCGCGCCGTGTTTGCCCTTCTTCTTCAGGGTGCAAAGCCAGCTCCGCAGGTCGCCGTCCTTGTTCTTGGCGCTGGGCGGCTTCCAGCCGGAGACCTCGCGGTAATCGGTGATCGGTCCGGCAGCCGCCAGGTAGTCCTCGGTGAAATCGGTAGCCACCGTCATGTCCAGCAGGTGCTGCAGCGTACAGTCTGCAAAGGTCGAACCCTTCACTTCCGGGATCAGGTGGCTGATGCCCTCCGCGGGATCGAGCTTGCCCTGCTCGACCAGGATGCCGACGACCAGCGCCGTGATCGACTTGGAGACCGACATCAGGATGTGCGGGCGATGGGCCGCGAGATCGTTGCGGTACTGCTCGGCGATGATGCAGCCGTGGTGGATCGCCATGAAACCGTCGGTCTGCGTGTCGTCGAGAAACTGCGCGACCGTGCGTTTCTTGTCCGCGTGGTTCTTGAAGGTGATCTGCGAGAGGTCCTCGGCGGCGCGCGGCAGCTCCCACACCGGCCCGGTGCCGCGCCAGATCGGCGCACTGGGGATCAGCTCGCTGACATGCTGGAAGGCCCAGCGGTTGAACGGCGGCGTGCGCCAGTTCTCCAGCGTCACCATCTTGTCGCCCACGGCGGGGAAGGTCTTCATCAGATCGTGTTCAGGCATGTCATTCTCCGTGCAGGGCGTGGGCGATGGCGTGGAAGGTGCGGAACATTTCCTCGAACCGCGCTCCCTGGTCGCCGGAAAAACAGCTTAGCCGGGCAACCACGACTTCGGCCACAGGGTCGATGAAGACGCTCTGGCCGAAGGCGCCGGCGGTGAAGTACGGCCGGTGCGGATGGCTGAAATCGACGTACCAGCAGGAACGGTAGCGATGACCCGGCATCTCGGCGGCCATGGTGCCCGCATCCCAGGCCCCAGCATCGCCGTTGGCCTGCATGTCGGCGATCCAGGCAGCCGGCACGATCTGGCGGCCGCCGACGGCGCCGCCCAGGCGGTGCAGCTCGCCGAAGCGGGCGAGGTCGCGCAGGGTCACGTTGAGGCCGCCTTCGGTCTGGCTCGCCCCGCGGCTGTCGAGCACCAGATGGCCGTCGAACTCCGCGCCCATGGGCTGCCAGACCAGCCGCGACAGCAGATCGGCGAACGCCTCTCCCGTGGCCGCCTCCAGAACCCAGCCCAGCACCACCGCATTGGGCGAGACGTAATGAAACGGCCCGCCGTGGGGCGGCCGGGCGCGCATGGTGGGCAGGAACGCCTCCAGGCAGTCTGGCGCACCGGGGCGGATCGGCGGGCGCCAGCCGCAGGCGGCATCCATGAAGGCAAAGTCGCTCTCGGGATCGTCGTAGTCCTCGGAAAAATCGAGGCCGACGCGCATGTCGAGCAGGTGGCGCACGGTGGCGCCGTCGTAGGCGGTGCCCTGGAGGCCAGGCAGGAGATCGGTGACGCGGTCGTTTTCGGTCAGCACCCCCTGCCCGATCAGGATGCCCGCCAGGGTGCCGGTGAAGGACTTGGTGGTCGACATCAGGATGTGGCTGTCACCCGCCGCCATGCCGTTGCCGTAGGCCTCGTGCACCAGCCTGCCGCGATGGAGCACGACGATGCCGTCCACATCTGCTGCCGCATCGAGATCTGCGAGCCGCGCGCGGCGGCCGTCGGCCAGTGCGATCTCCAATGCGCCAAGGCCCGCGTCATGGCGCGGCAGTTGCCACACGGGGTCATTGCCGCGCGCCACCGTCGCCACCGGCAGCAGCTCCGGCACATGATGGAAGCCCCAGGCGCTGTGCGGGGCGTCCTGGAAGTTGTGCGCGGTGACGCTCACGCCAGGGCGTGGGCAATCGCCCTGCTGGCCCGTGCGACATCGCCGAAGTAGGCGTGATCGACCGGCACGGGATGGGTCGCGTGCTGGGCAATGACGACGCTCGCCACCGGATCGACGAAGACGCTCTGGCCGTGGATGCCGCTGCCGAAATACGGCCGGTGGGCATCCTTGCGGTCCGTGTACCACTTCGAGCGGTAATGGCAGCCGGGCATGGATTCGGCGAAGTTGCCGCGGTCCCAGGCGGCGGCATCGCCGTTGTCGCGGAAATCGCGGATCCAGCTTTCGGGCAGGATGCGCCGGCCGTTCATCACGCCCTGCTGCAGGTGCAGCTGGCCGAAGCGGGCAAGGTCGCGGGTGGTGACGCAGAGACCGCCGTCGGTCTGGGGCGCGCCCAGGCGATCGAGCGTGATGTAGGCATCGCA
>CALLQH010000223.1 GCA_938014945.1 uncultured bacterium
TTCGAGTGGGCCGAGGTGAAACTTCTAGCGATCTGAGGAGGTTAGGGCGCGCGTGGCTGGGGGACCTGGATTCGAACCAAGACTATTCGGGTCAGAGCCGAATGTTCTACCGTTAAACTATCCCCCAGCAGGGACGCGGCAACGCGCTTCGCGCGGACCGGGGTTATGACTCGGCCCCCCACGCCATGTCAACGTTCCCGGGCCGGGCGTTGGCCTTCGCCCTGCTTTCGCGCTACACAGAACGCTTATGGTCTTGAGCGGGCGATTGGAAGGTTCACGGTGACGGGCTTGTATGGCAACGGACGAAGGCGGCAGCGCCGACGCTCCGGTCCTGGCGGGCCTTCCCACACCTATGCCGCCATTGATCTGGGTTCCAACAACTGCAGGTTGCTGGTGGCGCGGCCCAGCCACGAGGGCTTCCGCGTCATTGACGCCTTTTCGCGCATCGTCCGCCTGGGCGAGGGCGTGCATCTCAGCGGCGAACTCTCCCAGGGCGCCATCGAACGCACCATCGAGGCCCTGCAGGTCTGCGCGGGCAAGATGCAGCGGCGCGGCGTCGACCGGGCCCGCTGCATCGCCACGGAGGCCTGCCGACGCGCCCGCAATGGTGCGGAGTTCCTGCGCCGGGTGAAGGACGAGACCGGCATAACGCTGGAGATCATCGCGCCCGACGAGGAGGTGCGCCTGGCGCTGGCCGGCTGCCTGCCCCTGATCGAGCCCTGGGCGCGCCATGTCGCCGTGCTCGACATCGGCGGCGGCAGCACGGAGATCTCCTGGCTCTCCATTGACGAGGATGGCGAGCACGAGCTGGAGGCATGGGTCTCGCTGCCCTGCGGTGTCGTCTCGCTGGCCGAGACCCACGGCGGTGACGTCATCGATGATGCTGCCTATGGCGCCATGATTCGCCACGTCGAGGAACTGCTCGCGCCCTTCGAGGCGCGCCACCGCTTCCGCGACCGGCTGGCCCATGGCACGGCGCAGATCATCGGCACCTCCGGCACGGTCACGACGCTGGCGGGCGTGCATCTCAATCTGCCCCATTACGACCGCCGCCGGGTCGACGGCACGACCATCGGCTACGACGACCTCGATGCCGTGATCGGCCGGCTGCGCACCATGGCGCTGGCCGAGCGCGCCAGCGTGCCCTGCATCGGTCAGGACCGCGCCGACCTCGTGGTCGCCGGCGCCGCGATCCTTGATGCGGTGCGCGGCCTGTGGCCGGTGGGCCGCCTGTCGGTCGCCGACCGCGGCCTGCGCGAGGGCGTATTGCTGGGCCTGATGCGCCAGGACCTGGGTGCCGCCCATCGTGGCGATGCCGGGGCGGGTGCGGCCGGCGCCGCGGCGGTCGACCTGTGAGCACCGGCGACGGCCAGAAGCCGCGGGGGCGCAGCCTCAAGCAGCGCGTCAAGAGCGCCAGCGGCAGGCGCATCTCCTCGGCCCGCTGGCTGGAGCGCCAGCTCAACGACCCCTATGTCTCGGGCGCCCGCGCCGAGGGCTGGCGCTCGCGCGCGGCCTACAAGCTGATCCAGCTCGATGCCAAGCACCACCTGCTGAAGCCCGGCGGCCGGGTGCTCGATCTCGGCGCTGCCCCGGGCGGCTGGACCCAGGTTGCCGTGCAGAAGGTGGGGCCCAAGGGCGTCGTCGTCGGCGTCGATCTTCAGGTGATGGACCCCATCGCAGGGGCGACCCTGATCCAGGGCGACGCCAACGATGCCGACATCGTGCGCCGCCTGCGTTCCGAACTGGGCGGGCCGGCCGATGCGGTGATCTCCGACATGGCCAACTCGGCGACCGGCCACCGCGCGACGGATCACATCCGAACCATGATGCTGGCCGAACAGGGCTACAACATCGCGGTGCAGTTTCTGGCACCCGGCGGCAGCTTCGTTGCAAAGGTGCTGCGCGGCGGCGCCGAGGACGATCTGCTGACGGGGCTCAAGCGCGCATTTCGCAAGGTCATCCACGTCAAGCCGGAGGCCAGCCGCCAGGATTCCCGCGAAATCTATGTCGTGGCCCTGGGCTTCCGGGGCAGTCCGGAGGAGCGTTGAGGCGATTGTCACACTCCGGCATTGGTCTATAGTTTGGAACGGAAGCGGCAAATAAGCTTCTTCAATGGGCATTGAATGGGAGTGACGTACATGGAGTCGAAGCGCGACGTTCAACGATTCATCGACGACTTCAAGCGGGGCCGGGTTACCCGTCGTGATGTCGGAAAGGCGCTGGCCTCGGTCGGCCTGGCCACGACGCTGACGCCCATCGGGCGCGGCAAGGCGATGGCTGCGGGCGATGAGGATCCGGTGTGCTTCACCTGGTCGGGCTACGAAGTGCCCGAGATGCACCAGGAGTACATCGACAAGTACGGCGAATCGCCGAACTTCAGCCTCTGGGGCGACGAGGAAGAGGCCGAGGCCAAGATGCGCGCCGGCTTCAAGCCCGACGTCTCCATGCCGTGTTCCTACAAGATTCAGAAGTGGCACGATCTGGGCTTCCTGCGCGCCATCGACACCAGCCGCCTGTCCCACTGGGATCAGGTCCTGCCGGTGCTCAAGGACAAGGTGCCCGATCAGGTGCTTTCCGACGGCGTGCGTTACCAGGTTCCGGCCTGGTGGGGCCTCACCTCGGTCACCTTCCGCACCGATCTTGCCCCGGAATACGTCGATCCGGCGAACCACACCTGGGGCATCCTGTGGGATGAGAAGTACTCGGGCCGCCTGTCGATGATCGACAGCCTGATCGACGGCGTCATGGTCGCCGCGATCTACTCGGGCGCCAAGGACCCCTTCAACATGACCCCCGAAGAGGTCCAGGTCTGCAAGGAGTACATGGAGCGTCAGCGCCCGCTGCTGCGCTTCTATACCAACGACACCACGAGCTGGGAGCAGGCGCTGGCCTCGGGCGAGCTGATCGCGGCCGACTCGTGGAACTCCACGCCGCTCAACCTCGCCAACCAGGGCATCCCCTCGGCCTTCATGAATCCGAAGGAAGGTCCGATGACCTGGGTCTGCGGCATCTGCCTGATGGACTTCGTCGAGCCGGAGATGGAGCAGCGCGCCTACGACCTGATCGACGCGTTCCTCGCGCCGTCCACGGGCGAGTACTGGATCGAGGCCTACGGCATGGGTCATTCCAACGGCGTCGCCTACGAGGCGTTCTCCGCGGAAGATCTGGGCAAGCGCGGCCTGCCGCCTGACGACATCGAGGGTTACATCGCCTCGGGCATCTTCCAGGCCACCATCCAGAACGAGCCGGAACTCCAGGAGATGTACGAAGAGGTCAAGGCCGGCATGTAAGCCGTCCGATCTCGGACTTGTGCGCGGGGCGGCCCGGGGAACTTCGGTTCCGGGGCCGCCCCGTTGCGTTTGCGGCCCATGCGCGCGGCGCGCGTCAGTTCTGCACATCTGGTGGGCCAAGGTGCTTGGCCACCACTAGACTTCGTGCTAGAGGGTCGCGTCACTTCACACAGACGAGGTGGCGCATGCCGATCCGGGAAGCCCTGACGTTCGACGATGTTTCCCTGGTGCCGGCGTTTTCGCAGGTCCTGCCCAACACCGCCGATACCCGCACCCGTCTGACGCGCTCCATCGAGCTCGGCATACCCCTGCTTTCGGCCGCCATGGACACGGTCACCGAGGCCCCCATGGCCATCGCCATGGCCCAGAACGGCGGCCTGGGCGTCATCCACAAGAACATGACCATCGAGCAGCAGGCCGACGAGGTCCGCCGGGTCAAGAAGTTCGAATCGGGCATGGTCGTCAACCCGCTGACCATCGGTCCCGATGCGCCGCTTTCGGCCGCGCTGGAGCTGATGGACAGCAACAGCATCTCCGGCATCCCCGTGGTCGAGACGCCGCGCGGCCGCCTGGTCGGCATCCTCACCCACCGCGACGTGCGCTTTGCCACCAACCCGCGCCAGCCGGTGCGCGAGCTGATGACGCACGAGAACCTCATCACCGTGAAGGAAGGCGTCAGCCGCGACGAGGCCATGCGCCTGCTGCACCAGCACCGCATCGAGAAGCTTCTGGTGGTCGACGACGCCCACCGCTGCATCGGCCTCATCACAGTCAAGGACATCGAGAAGGCGGCCGCCCACCCCAACGCCAGCAAGGACGAGCAGGGCCGCCTGCGCTGCGGCGCCGCCACGGGCGTGGGCGAGGACGGCTGGCGCCGTGCCGAGGCGCTGATCGACGCCGGCGTCGATCTCGTGGTGGTCGACACCGCCCACGGCCATTCCAGCGGCGTCATCGACGCCGTCGCGCGCATCAAGAAACAGTCGAACTACACCCAGGTCCTGGCCGGCAACATCGCTACCGCCGAGGGTGCGAAGATCCTCATCGACAACGGCGCCGACGCGCTGAAGGTCGGCATCGGCCCGGGCAGCATCTGCACCACCCGTGTCGTCGCCGGCGTCGGCGTGCCCCAGCTCACCGCCATCATGGACGTGGTGGAGGAGGCAACGAAGGGCGGCACCCCCGTGGTCGCCGACGGCGGCATCAAGTTCTCCGGCGACCTTGCCAAGGCCATCGCGGCGGGCGCCAACTGCGCCATGATCGGCTCGCTGCTGGCCGGCACCGACGAGGCCCCGGGCGAGGTCTTCCTGGTCGGCGGGCGTTCCTACAAGCAGTACCGCGGCATGGGATCGCTCGGCGCCATGGCGCGCGGCTCGGCCGACCGCTACTTCCAGCAGGACATCTCGGACGTCGTGAAGATGGTGCCCGAGGGCATCGAGGGCCGCGTTCCCTACAAGGGTCCGGTCCACCACATCCTGCACCAGCTTTCGGGCGGCCTGCGTTCCTCCATGGGTTACACCGGCAATGCCGACATGGACGCCATGCGCACCAGGTGCCAGTTCGTGCGCGTCTCCAGCGCCGGTCTGCGCGAGAGCCATGTCCACGATGTCGTCATGATGCGCGATGCGCCGAACTACCAGACGGAACGGTAGCGCCCTTGGCCGCGCCGCGCCGGCCCGCTCCCCCGCCCGGCCACCCACGGCAGGGTATGCTTGGGGTGGCCGGGCGGGGGAGCGGGCCGGCCATGGCTAGGCAACTCCGATCACCGCTGCTTCGCTCCGCCCGTCCGGGCGACGCCGCCGGTATTGCGCGCGTTCATGTCGAGGCCTGGCGCAACACCTATGCCGGTTCCTTGCCCGCGGCCTTCCTGCGCGGCCTCTCGATCCCCGAGCACACGGCCCGCTGGACCCGCATGCTGCGCCCCGGCGGCGATACCGTGCTGGTGGTCGAGGACGGGCAGGCAGGCATCGTCGGCTTCGGCAGCGCGGGGCCCGCGCGCCAGGCCGAGATGCCGGTGGGCGACTGGCAGGGTGAGATCTACACCCTCTATCTGCTCACCGACTGGCAGGGCAGGGGCCTGGGTCGGGCCATGATCCACGGCCTGTTCGACCGCCTGACCGATGCCGGGATGGAGCGCATCGCCCTCTGGGTGGTCGCGGCCAACCCGACGCGCTTCTTCTACGAGGCCATGGGCGGGCGTGTCGTGGCGCGGCGCAGCGAGCCCTTCGCCGGTGTCATGCTCGACGAGATCGCCTATGGCTGGCGCTTCGACCTCGACCGGGACCAGGTCGCATGATCGCCCTTGCCCGCATCGACCACGTCGTCTTCCGCGTTCGCGACATTGCCGCGGCCATCGCCTTCTGGCGCGATGTGCTGGGCGCGACGCTGGAGCGCGAGCAGGCCGCCATCGGCCTGTGGCAGATGCGCGCGGGCGAAGCCCTGATCGATCTGGTGCCCGTCGACGGCGAGCTCGGCCGCCGCGGCGGCGCCGCGCCGGGGCCCGAGGGCCGCAACGTCGACCATGTCTGCCTGCGCGTCGATCCCTGGGACGAGGCCGCCATCCGCGCCCATCTGGAGGCCCACGTCGTGCCCCTGCTGGAAGCCGGCACCCGCTACGGCAGCGAGGGCGACGGCCCCTCCCTCTACATTCCCGATCCCGACGGCAACGTCATCGAACTCAAGGGCCCGGCCATCCCGGGCACCCGCGCATGACCCCAGACGCATGATCCCATACAAGGAGCCTGCCTTGCCCCCTGCCATCACGAGCGCCCCATGACGACGACCCACCACACCGAACAGGTCCTGATCCTGGACTTCGGCTCCCAGGTCACCCAGCTCATCGCGCGCCGCGTGCGCGAGGCGGGCGTCTATTGCGAGATCCTGCCCTGCACGGCAGAGGCCCAGCGCATCCGCGACTTCGGCGCGAAGGCCATCATCCTCTCGGGCGGCCCCGCCTCGACCTACTGGGAAAAGGCGCCGCGCGCACCCGAGGTGGTGTTCGAACTGGGCGTGCCGATCCTCGGCATCTGTTATGGCGAACAGACGATCTGCGCCCAGCTCGGCGGCGGTGTGGAGTTTTCCGACCACCGGGAGTTCGGCCGCGCCTTCATCGACATCCGCGAGGGCTGCCCCCTGTTCGAGGGCCTGTGGAACCAGGGCGAGCGCCATCAGGTATGGATGTCCCATGGCGACCGCATCACCGCGATTCCTGAGGGCTTCCGCGCCGTGGCCACCTCCGACGGCTCGCCCTATGCGGCCATCGCCAACGAGGAACGCGCGATCTATGCCGTGCAGTTCCATCCCGAGGTCCACCACACGCCGGACGGCGCGCGGCTGATCGCCAACTTCGTTCACAAGGTCGCAGGCCTGAAGGGCGACTGGTCCATGGCCGCCTTCCGCGCCCAGGCGGTGGAGGCGATCCGCGCCCAGGTCGGGGCTGAGCGCGTGCTGCTCGGCCTCTCGGGCGGCGTCGACAGCTCCGTCGCCGCGGTGCTGATCCACGAGGCGATCGGCGAGCAGCTGGTCTGCGTCTATGTCGACCACGGCATGATGCGTCTGGGCGAAACCGCGCAGGTCGAAAGCGTCTTCCGCGACAGCTACAACATCCCGCTGGTCTCCGTGGACGCCTCGGACCTCTTCCTCGGCAAGCTCGCCGGCGTCACCGACCCGGAGCAGAAGCGCAAGATCATCGGCGCCACCTTCATCGACGTCTTCGAGGCCGAGGCCAAGAAGGTCGGCGGCGCCGCCTTCCTCGGCCAGGGCACGCTGTATCCCGACGTCATCGAGAGCGTCAGCTTCCACGGCGGCCCCTCGACCACGATCAAGTCGCACCACAACGTGGGCGGCCTGCCCGAGCGCATGAACATGAAGCTGGTGGAGCCCCTGCGCGAGCTCTTCAAGGACGAGGTGCGGGAACTGGGCCGCGAGCTCGGCCTGCCGGAGGTGATGGTGGGGCGCCACCCGTTCCCCGGCCCCGGCCTTGCCATCCGCATCCCCGGCGAGATCACGCGCGAACGCCTCGACATCCTGCGCAAGGCCGACGCCATCTACATCGAGGAGATGCGCGCCGCGAACCTCTACGACGCCATCTGGCAGGCCTTCGCCGTGCTGCTGCCGGTGCGCACCGTGGGCGTGATGGGCGATGCCCGCACCTACGAATTCGTCTGCGCCCTGCGCGCCGTCACCAGCACCGACGGCATGACCGCCGACTACTTCCCCTTCGACCACGACTTCCTGGGCCGCGTCGCCAACCGCATCGTCAACGAGGTGAAGGGCATCAACCGCGTGACCTACGACATCACCAGCAAGCCGCCGGGGACGATCGAGTGGGAGTGAGGGGAGGCGCCCTCCGGTCGCCGTGCAGCCCGCCCCACTTCAGCGGCTTCCGATAAACCGCTCCAGCTTCCCAAGCGTCTGCTGTCCCAACTCTACCGCGCCGAACCCCTTCGCGGTCTGGAACTCGGCCGCCGTGCTGAACACCATGCCCAGCGTCACGCGCGTTCCGCCGTCGTGGTCCTCGAAGGCGGCCCAGGCGTCGGCGTGTTTGGGGCCGTTTTCGCCCCAGAGCAGGGCGTAGGTGAAGCGCTCCTGGGGGTGGACCTCGCCGTAACAGTGGTGGTTGGGGTAGACGGTGCCGTCGGGGCCGATCATGTCGAAGAGCCACTCGCCGCCCGAACGCAGGTCGATGCGCTGGGTGCGGCAGGAGTAGCCGTCGGGGCCCCACCACTGGGGCA
>CALLQH010000224.1 GCA_938014945.1 uncultured bacterium
CTGCCGCAACGGCGCGGTGACCGCCGGAGAGCGCGCGATAACACAACTTATGATTGCTGTCGTATTCGGGCAGGTAAAACAGGCCAGCTCGGCCCATAACAAATGTCCAGCAAATCCGCCATTTCTTGCCGAGGGTTGATCTCCGTCACCCGCGGCATAAATGCTTACGATAGAAATTCCCGGGGGCAACCAAGAGTGCAAGACGAATGAGTGAATCCGGCCAGGTCGGAGCGAGCGTCGCTTTCGACGGCGTCCAGAAGAGCTATGACGGCAAGACCTTGGTGGTGCGCGATCTCAACCTCGAGATCGAACCCGGCGAGTTCGTCACCATGCTGGGGCCATCGGGCTCGGGCAAGACGACGGTGCTGATGATGCTCGCCGGCTTCGAGCCGGTGACCCACGGCGAGATCCGGCTGGACGGCAATCCCATCAACGCCCTGCCGCCCGAGAAGCGCGGCATCGGCATGGTCTTCCAGAACTACGCCCTGTTCCCGCACATGACCGTGCAGGAGAACCTCGCCTTCCCGCTGAAGGTGCGCCACATGGGCCGCGAGGACATCGCCAAGCGGGTCCAGCGCGCCCTGGAGATGGTCGAGATGCCGGAGTTCGGCAGCCGCCGGCCGGGCCAGCTTTCGGGCGGCCAGCAGCAGCGCGTGGCCGTCGCCCGCGCCCTGGTCTTCGAGCCCAACCTTGTGCTGATGGACGAACCGCTCGGCGCGCTCGACAAGCAGCTGCGCGAGCAGATGCAGTACGAGATCAAGCGCATTCACGAGAACCTGGGCGTGACCGTGGTCTACGTCACCCACGACCAGACCGAGGCGCTGACCATGTCGGACCGGGTGGCCGTCTTCAAGGACGGCATCATCCAGCAGCTCTCGACGCCCTCGGACCTTTACGAACACCCGCAAAATTCCTTCGTCGCCCAGTTCATCGGCGAGAACAACAAGCTCTCGGGCAAGGTTACAGAGGTCTCGGGCGAGACCTGCCGCGTCGATCTCGACAACGGCGGCAGCGTCACCGCCGCAGCGATCAACGTCGAGGGCAAGGGCGCGCGGACCACGCTTTCGCTGCGCCCCGAACGCATCGAGCTCGATCCCGCCGAGGACTGCCCCAACGTGCTCGACGGCAAGATCGACGAACTGATCTATCTCGGCGACCACATCCGCGTGCGGATGAGCGTTGCCGGCAACGACGAGTTCATCGTCAAGGTGCCCAACAGGTCGGGTTCGCTCGACCTTTCCGAGGGCACGACGACGAGGGTCGGATGGCGCACGGACGACTGCCGTGCGCTCGATCCGGTCGACCTGGCCTGACCGCCCAACCCTCGACGGTCAGGTGCCGGGCCTGCGGGCCCATTTTTCTCAGAGGACGACAACAGAAACGACCAAGGAGAGACATGTGATGCAAACGATCAAACGCTGCACACTGGCGGCCGCCGTATCGGCGTTCGCCCTCACCGCGGGCTCGGCGATGGCCGAGACCGATTCACTCACCATCGTGTCCTGGGGCGGCGCCTACAGCGACTCCCAGAACCGCGCCTACGACGAGCCGTTCGAGGAAAAGACCGGCATCGAGATCGTCCATGAGGACAAGGCCGCCCAGGGCCTGGCGGGCATCCGCTCCCAGGTCGAGGCCGGCAGCGTCACCTGGGATCTCGTCGACATGCTCCAGTCCGAAGCGCAGCGCGCCTGCGACGAGGGCCTGGTGATGGAGATCCCCCATGACGAATGGCTCGCCGATGCGCCCGACGGCACGCCGGCCAGCGAGGACTTCATCGCGGGCACGCTCGGCGACTGCTTCGTGCCGCAGATCCTCTACGCCACGATGTTCGCCTACAACGATGAGGCCTTCCCCGGCGCCAAGCCGCAGACCATCGCCGACGTCTGGGATACCGAGACGTTCCCCGGCACCCGCGCGCTGCAGAACATCCCCCAGAAGAACCTGGAATGGGCGCTGATCGCCGACGGTGTCGACCCCAGTGAGGTCTATGATGTGCTGGCGACCAAGGAAGGCCAGGACCGCGCCTTCGCCAAGCTCGACGAGCTGCGCGACAGCATCATCTGGTGGTCGGAAGGCGCCCAGCCACCGCAGATGCTGGCCGATGAGGAAGCCGTGATCGCGACCGCCTACAACGGCCGTATCTTCAACGCCCAGGTCAACGAGAACCAGCCGTTCACCATCATGTGGGACGGTCAGATGTTCGAGGTCGACGGCTGGGTGGTTCCGGTCGACAACGACGCCGACATCGAGGCGATCAAGGAGTACCTCAACTTCGCCACGGACTCCCAGCGTCTGGCTGACCAGGCCAAGTACATCGCCTATGCCCCGGCGCGCAGCTCGTCGGTGCCGCTTGTCTCGACGCATGCCGATACCGGCGTCGACATGAAGCCGCACATGCCGACCGCGCCCGAGAACTTCCAGAATGCCGTGCAGTTCAGCCCGGAATTCTGGGCCGACTATGGCGATGCCCTGGAAGAGCGCTTCAGCGCCTGGCTCGCCCAGTAAGGGTCGCATGAGTGGACGGCGCGTCCAGCGGGGCGCGCCGTCCTTTCCTTGCCGAGGGGGCAGCAGATGACGCAAGCGACCATGGATCAGCCCGCCGCACCGGAAAACGGTGACGGCGAATTGACGACCGCCGATGGCACGCCGCTGGCGGTATCGCTGCGCCGCTCCCACGCCCAGGCACGGCGTCGAGCATTCTTCCTGGTCCTGCCGCTGCTCGCCTTCCTGCTGATCACCTTCCTCGCGCCGATCGCGACCATGATGACACGCTCGGTGCAGAACTACGAAGTCGCCGACTACCTGCCCCACACCACCGAGGCGATCGACGGCTGGGACGGCACCGGCATTCCCGACGAAGCCGTCTTCGCCGCGATGGCCGAAGACGTGCGTATCGGCGCGGAGAACCGCACCATCGGGCGCGTCGCCGCGCGCATCAACCGCGAGATTCCCGGCGTACGCAGCCAGATGATGGGCACCGCCCGCCACATCGACGAGATGACCCCGCCCTGGAAGGAAGCCTTCATCGCCGAGGACGAGGGCTGGGCGAACCCGGAATTCTGGCGCCTGGTCAAGCGCGAGACCCGCACCCTGACGCCGATCTACTACCTGCTTTCCTTCGACTTCGAATACGACAGCCACGGCAGCATCGTGGAGCGCCCGGAGGAGTATCAGGTCTATCGCCTGATGTTCGTGCGCACCGCCTGGATGAGCCTGCTGATCACCACGCTCTGCATCGTGCTGGGCTATCCCGTGGCCTACATGCTGGCCAACCTACCGCTGCGTTATTCCAACCTGCTGAT
The DNA here is from genome assembly GCA_938014945.1 of uncultured bacterium. GTDB lineage: Bacteria > Pseudomonadota > Alphaproteobacteria > SP197 > SP197 > CALGGB01. The sequence goes on from CALLQH010000224.1 coordinate 3,303, forward strand.
GATCCTGGTGCTGCTGCCCTTCTGGACCTCGCTGCTGGTGAGAACCTCGGCCTGGATCGTGCTGCTGCAGCAGCAGGGTGTGGTCAACGACACCCTGGTCTGGCTCGGCATCATCGCCGACGACGGCCGCATGCGCATGATCTACAACCAGATCGGCACCATCGTGGCGATGACCCACATCCTGCTGCCGTTCATGATCCTGCCGCTCTACAGCGTCATGAAGACGATCCCGAAGAGCTACATGCGCGCCGCCCGTTCCATGGGCGCAAGCCCGCTGCGGGGTTTCGTCTCGGTCTACATGCCGCTCACCGTCCCCGGCCTTGCCGCGGGTGTGCTGCTCGTCTTCATCCTGGCCATCGGCTACTACATCACCCCGGCCCTGGTCGGCGGCGACACCGGCATCTTCATCTCCAACATGATCGCGCGCTCCATGCAGGGCTCGACCGCGGAACTGAAGCTGGCGCTCGCCCTCTCGACGATCCTGCTGGTGGCGGTGCTGATCTTCTACTGGCTGTTCAACAAGCTGGTCGGCGTCGACCGGCTGAAGTTCGGCTGAGGGAGAGAACCATGGCGATCCCCAATTATGCCGGCCCCGGCGAGCGCACCTGGATCTGGACCTACCGCTTCATCTGCGCGCTGATCTTCCTGTTCCTGATCTTCCCGATCATCGTGATCATCCCGCTTTCGTTCAACGCGGAGCCCTATTTCACCTTCACGCCGGAGATGATGGGGCTGGATCCCGAAGGCTATTCCCTGCGCTGGTACGACGCCCTGTTCGGCTCCAGCGAATGGATGGCCTCGATCCGCAACTCCTTCATCATCTCGATCTCCTCGACGATCATCGCGACGACCCTGGGCACGCTTGCGGCACTCGGCCTCTCGCGCCGCGACATGCCGGCGCGCAACTTCATCACGGCGCTGCTGATCTCGCCGATGATCGTGCCGCTCATCATCACCGCGGCCGCCCTCTTCAGCTTCTATGCGCGGCTGGATCTGGCCAACACGTTCTTCGCCATCATCATGTCGCATGTCGTGCTGGGCACGCCCTTCGTCGTCATCACCGTGACGGCGGCGCTTTCGAGCTTCGACGAGCAGCTCATCCGCGCCTCGCGCAGCATGGGGGCGGGCAAGTTCACGACCTTCTTCAAGGTCATCCTGCCGCTGCTGCTGCCCGGCGTCATCGCCGGCGGCCTCTTTGCCTTCATCACCTCGCTGGACGAGGTGGTGGTGGTGCTGTTCCTGGCCGGCCCCGAACAGACGCCGATCACCGTGCGCATGTTCTCGGGCCTGCGCGAGGAAATCAGTCCGACGATCCTGGCTCTGGCCAGCGTCCTGGTCGCCATGTCGATCTGCCTGCTGGCCACCATGGAACTGATCCGCCGCCGCGGCGAACGCCTGCGCGGCATGACGCCGGGCTGAGGCCGACCCTAATCCGCGTAATCCGGCTCGTGCCGGTCGAGGATGCGCTTGAGCGAGGCGAAGTGGCGCACCGCGCCGGGGCTGGTGCCGCGGCTCGACTGGCTGGCGGTGTGGGCGACGATGTCCTGGGGGATGCGCTTGAGCGGCTGGCCGGTCTGCAGGGCATAGACCAGGGTGCGGCAGGCCTGCTCCAGGTAATAGAGATCGTTGTAGGCGCCCGCGATCGACGAGCCGGCGATCATCACGCCGTGGTTGGCCATCATCAGCACGTCGGCGCTGCCCATGACCTTGGCCATGCGCTCGCCCTCGCCGGTGTCGAAGGCGAGCCCCTTGTAATCGTCGTCGTAGGCGATGCGTCCGTAGAAGCCGAGCTCGTTCTGGCTGACGAAGGGGAAGCGGAAGTCCTCCAGCAGCGACAGCGCCGTGGCGAACGGCATGTGGGTGTGGAGCAGGCAGCGCGCGTCGGGCCTGGCGCGGTGGATCGGCGCGTGGATGCAGAAGGCGGTCGCCTCCGCCTCGCCCTCGCCCTCGATGACATTGCCGTCGAAATCGACCTCGATCAGGTTCGACGCCGTCACCTCCGACCAGTGCAGGCCATAGGGGATGAGCAGGAAACGGTCGTCGCTGCCCGGCACCATCATGGTGAAGTGGTTGCAGATGCCCTCGTTCAGCCCCTGGCGCGCGGCCATGCGGTAGGCGGCGGCAAGGTCGATGCGGATCTGGCGGATGTCGTCGTTCATGGCGGGGCCCTTCTCTGCGTCCGGCCGGACTCTAGGACCCGCTTCCGGCCGCGCCAAGTACCGGCGGTCTTTTCCCGCACGTTCCGGCGTCGTATGAACGGTCGATGGAGGCGCTGACGTTCACCAGCAGCCGCGGCCTCAAGCTGGCCGCGCACCTGTGGGACACGCCGGGCAATGCGGGCGTGGCGATGATCCACGGATTCTGCAACGACAAGTCCTCCAACGGCCGTTTCGACCGTCTGGGTGCGGCGTTGCAGGAGGCGGGCATCACCGCACTCGCCTTCGACGTTTCCGGCTGCGGCGCCAGCGGCGATGCGGACCTCAGCGCCCGCACGATGATCGAGGACCTGGAGACCGCCTGCGCCTTTCTGCGGTCGCGCGGCAAGGAACGGATCGGCCTCTTCGGCAACAGCCTGGGCGGCTCAATCTGCCTCAAGGCCGGGCTTGCCGGCATCACGGCCATCGCGGCGAGCGGCGCGGGAACCGGCACCACCGCCTATGACTGGAGCGCCTTTTTCAGTGCCGAGCAGATGGAGGAACTGGCGCAGACCGGGGCGATCACCGAAGCGGCCGAGAGCGCATGGCGCCGGAGCGTGACCATCGGCGCGGAAATGCTGGCCGACTTCACCGATCCCGAACGCGCGCCGGCCCTGGAAGCCATCGCCTGCCCGGTGCTGCTGCTCTACGGCGGGAACGAAGAGGACGGCGAGGAGCAGACCCTGCTGGCCGGCGCCCGCGCCAACCT
>CALLQH010000225.1 GCA_938014945.1 uncultured bacterium
ATCGTGCCAATGTTCACATGCGGCTTGTTGCGCTCGAATTTTGCCTTCGCCATCGTTTCCGTCCGTCAATCTAAAGTCAGATACGTAAAATTGGGTTCGTTCCGGGCGATCAGCCCAGGCTGGCCTTGAGCTCTTCCGAGATCATCGCCGGCACTGCTTCGTAGCAGTCGAAGTGCATCGTGTAGGTCGCACGGCCCTGGCTCATCGAGCGTAGGTCGTTGACGTAACCGAACATCGAAGCCAGCGGCACTTTGGCGCGGACCACCTGCGCGTTACCGCGCGGCTCCATGCCCTGGATCTGGCCACGGCGGCTGTTCAGATCGCCGATGACGTCGCCCATATGCTCGTCCGGCGTCACGACTTCAACCTTCATCATCGGTTCGAGCAGCTGCGGGCCGGCCTTGGCGATACCTTCGCGGAAGGCTGCACGGGCCGCGATTTCGAAGGCCATCGCGCTGGAGTCGACGTCATGATAGGCGCCGTCGAACAGCGTGGCCTTGAAGTCGATCACCGGGAAACCCGCGATCACGCCCGTAAGGCAGGCCGAACCGATACCCGACTGCACCGCGGGAATGAATTCCTTGGGCACGTTGCCGCCGGTCACCTTGTTCTCGAAGACATAACCCGATCCGGTCTCGCCCGGCTCGAAGGTGATCTTGACGCGGGCGAACTGACCCGAACCACCGGTCTGCTTCTTGTGGGTGTAGTCGATGTCGTAGGGCTTCGTGATCGTCTCGCGATAGGCCACCTGCGGGGCGCCGACATTGGCCTCGACACCGAACTCGCGCTTCATGCGGTCGACGATGATCTCCAGATGGAGTTCGCCCATGCCGCGGATGATGGTCTGGCCACTCTCGTGGTCGGTCGCCACGCGGAACGAGGGATCCTCGTCGGCCAGGCGGTTCAGCGCCACGCCCATCTTGTCGTGATCGGCCTTGGTCTTGGGCTCGACCGCGACCTCGATCACGGGCTCGGGGAACTCCATGCGCTCCAGGATCACGGGCTTGGCCGGATCGCAGACGGTGTCGCCGGTGGTGGTCGCCTTCAGGCCGCACAGGGCGATGATGTCGCCGGCATGGGCTTCCTGGACGTCCTCGCGGCTGTTGGCATGCATCAGAAGCATGCGGCCGACGCGCTGGCGCGAGTCCTTCACCGTGTTGAGGACCTGGTCGCCGGCCTTCACCACGCCGGAATAGACACGCACGAAGGTCAGCGTGCCGACGTACTTGTCGGCCATCACCTTGAACGCCAGCGCCGAGAACGGCTCGGCATCGGAACTCTTGCGCACGACCTGCTCGTCACTGTTGGGCAGCAGGCCATGGATCGGGGGAACATCCAGCGGCGAAGGCAGATACTCGACAACCGCGTCGAGCATGGGCTGCACGCCCTTGTTCTTGAACGCCGAACCCAGCAGGACCGGTACGAACTTGTGCGACAGGGTGCCCTTGCGGATGCACTTGCGCAGGGTGGCCTCGTCGGGCTCGTTGCCCTCCAGGTAGGCCTCCATGGCATCGTCGTCCTGGTCGATCACGGCCTCGACCAGCTTGGCGCGCCATTCGGCGGCCTGGTCGGCGAGCTCGGCAGGAATGTCGAGGATGTCGTATTTGGCGCCCAGGCTGTCGTCGTGCCAGATCATCGCCTTCATGGTCACGAGATCGACCAGACCACGAAAATCGGATTCCTCACCGATCGGGAGCTGCAGGACCGCGGTGGTGACACCGAAGCGGTCCTCGATCATGTCGACGCAGCGGAAGAAGTTGGCGCCGATGCGATCCATCTTGTTGACGAAGCAGACGCGCGGAACCTTGTACTTGTCGGCCTGACGCCAGACGGTCTCGGACTGCGGCTCGACACCCGACACGGCATCGAAGACGGCGATGGCGCCGTCGAGCACGCGAAGGCTGCGCTCCACCTCGATGGTGAAGTCGACGTGCCCGGGGGTGTCGATGATGTTGATGCGGTGGTCGCGCCAGTAAGCCGTGGTGGCGGCCGACGTGATCGTGATACCGCGCTCCTGCTCCTGCTCCATCCAGTCCATGGTGGCCGTGCCCTCATGGACCTCACCGATCTTGTGCGACCGGCCGGTGTAAAACAGGACGCGTTCCGTAGTCGTCGTCTTGCCCGCATCAATGTGGGCCATGATGCCGATGTTACGATAACGCTCGAGAGGTTGCGTGCGTGCCATTGTATCGCTCGTCCTTGGGGCCGGTTGACCCCGGGTTACCAGCGCGAAAATTCGCTACCAGCGGTAGTGGGAAAACGCCTTGTTCGCGTCAGCCATCCGGTGCGTGTCTTCGCGCTTCTTCACAGCCGAACCACGCTGGTGGGCGGCATCGAGAAGCTCTGTTGAAAGTCGATCCACCATGGTGGTCTCGGAACGGCCGCGGGCCGCCGTGATGATCCACCGGATGGCCAGGGCCTGCTGGCGGTCATTACGGACCTCAACGGGAACCTGGTAGGTAGCACCGCCGACGCGACGCGAACGAACCTCGACCGAAGGCTTCACATTGCCCATGGCCTGGAGGAAGACGCTGACCGGCTCCTGGCCGGTCTTCTCGCGAATGCGGTCGAGAGCGCCATAGACGATGGCTTCGGCAACGGCCTTCTTGCCATCGTACATGAGGCTGTTGATGAACTTCGTGAGCACCGTGTCGCCGTAGACGGCGTCCGGGAGAACTTCACGCTTTTCTGCTGCGCGGCGTCGCGACATGTCCGTTCCCCCTGCTTACTTCGGCCGCTTGGCGCCGTACTTGGAACGGCTCTGGCGGCGGGCGGAAACGCCCTGGGTATCGAGGGTGCCGCGCACGATGTGATAGCGCACGCCCGGAAGATCCTTCACGCGGCCGCCGCGGATCAGCACCACCGAGTGCTCCTGCAGATTGTGGCCCTCGCCCGGGATGTAGCTCGTGACCTCGAAACCGTTGGTCAGGCGGACACGGGCAACCTTACGAAGCGCCGAGTTCGGCTTCTTCGGGGTGGTCGTGTAGACGCGGGTGCACACGCCGCGCTTCTGCGGGCAGGCCTCGAGCGCCGGAACCTTGTTGCGAGCGGGGCGCGGCTTGCGCGGCTTGCGAATGAGCTGTTGTACCGTGGGCATCCACCGGTCCTCGTGAGACAAAAAAATTGGGCGCGACAATCCGGCCTCTGCCCTCCCGGGGAGGTCCCGAGGCCATCGTGCCGTCGCGCTGGAAGCGTTCATGCCCCCGAAAGCCGCTTGATTCTGCGAATCACCCCGGCTCGGGAGGCGCGGACTATATGCACGCCATCTTCGCGGGTCAACACCGCAACGCCGCGAAACCGAGGTTTTTCGCGGGCTGCCGGGATGTCCGCCTGGAACATCCCGGCAACGCCGGAAAAAACCGCACCGGATCGGCGCTGAAGACCCGCAAATCGGGAAGATTCCAGGTCGGAATCAACCCCGCGGGAAACCTCGCGTCGTTCAGGCGATCTGGGCTTCGTCGCTGATGCCGGTCGAGGAAGTCAGACGCGCGGGCGTTGCATTGCCCTCCTCGTCCTCGCCCTCGATCTGCATCGGGCTGTCGAGTCCCTCGATCTTGCGCAGGCGATGGACCACGCGGCCCGTGCCCGCCGGGATCAGGCGACCGACAATGACGTTCTCCTTCAGACCCATCAGCTCGTCGCGCTTGCCGGCCACGGAGGCCTCGGTGAGCACGCGCGTGGTCTCCTGGAAGGAGGCCGCCGAGATGAACGACTGGGTCTGCAGGCTTGCCTTCGTGATGCCCTGCAGCACCGGAGTGGCCTGGGCCGGCGTGCGGCCCTCCTCCTCGGTACGGCGGTTGATGGCATCGAACTCCCGCCGGTCGACCTGCTCGCCGACCAGGAAGGTCGTATCGCCAGGCTGGAAGATCTCCACCTTCTGGAGCATCTGGCGGCAGATGACCTCGATGTGCTTGTCGTTGATGCGCACACCCTGGAGACGATAGACGCTCTGGATCTCGTCGATCAGGTAGTTGGCCAGGGCCTCGACACCCATGACACGCAGGATGTCATGGGGCACGGGGCTGCCGTCGATCAGAGGATCACCCTTGCGGACATAGTCGCCGTCGTTGACCGCGATGTGCTTGCCCTTGGGCAGCAGATACTCGGTCGGCTCGCCTTCGCCGTCCTCCGGCTTGACGATGACGCGGCGCTTGTTCTTGTAGTCCTTGCCGAACTCGACCCAGCCGTCGCCCTCGCTGATCACGGCGTGATCCTTGGGCTTGCGGGCCTCGAACAGCTCGGCGACGCGCGGCAGACCGCCGGTGATGTCGCTGGTGCGGATCGAGTCACGCGGCACACGGGCAAGAATGTCGCCCGGGTTGACCTGCTGGCCGTTGTCGATCGAGAGCACGGCATCCACCGACAGCTCGAACACCGAGCCGGGCTCGCTGTCCTTGTCGCCGGCCTTCATGTCGGCCTCGAAGATGGCAACGCGCGGCCGCAGGCCCGCACCGCGGGGCTGCTGGCGCCAGTCGGTCACCACCTGGTTGGCGATACCGCTGGTCTCGTCGGTGATCTCGCGCAGGGAGAGACCCTCGATGAGGTCCAGCAGGGCCACCGTACCGGCGCGATCGGCGATGATCGGCAGGTTGTAGGGGTCCCAGCGGGCCAGGGTGTCGCCACGGCCGATCTTGGCCCCCTCTTCCACCATCAGACGGGCGCCGTAGGGCATGCGGTAACGCGAACGCTCGTTGCCCTTGGCATCCTCGATCAGCAGCTCGCAGTTGCGGGCCAGAACGATGGTGTTGCCATCGCTGTCCTTCACCAGGCGCTGGTTGGTGAAGCGCGCGATGCCCTCCACCGTGGACTCGATCGAGGAGGACTCCGCACCGCGCTGTGCGGTACCGCCGATATGGAACGTGCGCATCGTCAGCTGGGTGCCCGGCTCGCCGATCGACTGGGCCGCGATGACGCCCACCGCCTCGCCCATGTTGACCGGAGTACCGCGCGCCAGGTCACGCCCGTAGCACTGGGCGCAGACGCCGATCTCGCTCTGGCAGGTCAGCACGGAGCGGATGCGGATGTACTCCACGCCGGACTCGCGGATCGCCTCCATGTGACGCTCCTCGATCATCGTGCCCTCGGGCAGGATGACCTCGTCGGTCACGGGATGGAGAACATCCTCCAGGGTGAAGCGGCCCAGCACTCGCTCGGCCAGCGAGACGATCTCCTCGGAGCCCTGCATGACCGCGCCGACCGTCAGGCCGTCCTCGGTACCGCAGTCGTCCTCGATGATGACGCAGTCCTGCGCCACATCGACCAGACGGCGGGTGAGGTAGCCGGAGTTGGCGGTCTTGAGCGCCGTATCGGCCAGGCCCTTTCGCGCGCCGTGGGTGGAGTTGAAGTACTCCAGCACGGTCAGGCCTTCCTTGAAGTTCGAGATGATCGGCGTCTCGATGATTTCGCCCGAGGGCTTGGCCATCAGGCCACGCATGCCGGCAAGCTGCTTGATCTGGGCCGCCGAGCCACGCGCGCCGGAGTGCGCCATCATGTAGATCGGGTTCAGACGGCGGCGCTTTTCGCCGGTCTGGGTATCGATCGTATCCATGCTCGAGAGACCCGACATCAGGGCATCGGCGACCTTGTCGGTGCAGTGCGACCAGGCGTCGATGACCTTGTTGTACTTCTCGCCCTGCGTGATGACGCCGTCCATGTACTGCTGCTCGTATTCCTTCACGCGCTCCTGCGTGTCCTTGACGAGCTGGATCTTCTCGGCGGGGATGACCATGTCGTCCTTGCCGAAGGAGATGCCGGAATCGCAGGCGTGGTGGAAGCCCAGCGCCATGACGCGGTCGCAGAAGATGACCGTCTCCTTCTGACCGCAGTGGCGGTAGACGGCATCGATCACTTCCGAGATCTCGCGCTTGGTCAGCGTCCGGTTGATGATGTCGAACGGCAGTTCCGGGTGATGCGGCAGAAGCTGCGAGAGCAGCATGCGGCCCGGCGTGGTCTGCTTGATCGTCGTCTCGGGCTCGCCCTGCGCATTCACGCCGTTGTAGCGGCAGCGAATCTTGGTCTGCATCGTGATGACGCCGGCCGCCAGCGCGTGCTCGATCTCACCCACGTCACCGAAGACCATGCCCTCGCCCGGCTCGCCCTCGATCTCAAGCGAGATGTCGTAGAGACCCAGAACGATGTCCTGGGACGGCACGATGATCGGCTTGCCGTTGGCGGGCGAGAGGATGTTGTTGGTCGACATCATCA
>CALLQH010000226.1 GCA_938014945.1 uncultured bacterium
ACGGAATCATCTATCTCGTCGGCCTGGTCGTCGTGATCCTGGCCATCCTGTCCTTCCTCGGCTTGCGCTGAGGGAGACAGGTAATGACTCTTCCAGCATCGGAAGTCGATGTCGCCGTCGTCGGACAGACGAGATCGTCCGACCAGGGTTCCTATATCGACTGGGCCGCCATCGTTGCAGGAGCCGTTCTGGCTGCGGCGATTTCCTTCGTTCTTTTCACCTTCGGCTCCGCGATCGGGCTTTCTCTGGCCTCGCCGCTGGATGCCGACAATCCCTCGCCGCTCTTCTTCGTCATCGCCGCCGCTGTCTGGTTCATCTGGGTGGCGGTTTCCAGCTTCATGGCAGGCGGCTATCTGTCGGGCCGCATGCGCCGCCGCCTGTTCGAGGGCACGCCGCATGAGTCCGATGTGCGCGACGGCACCCATGGCCTGATGGTCTGGGCGCTGGGTGCGCTCATCGGCGCCCTGCTTGCGGCTTCCGGATTGGTCGGTGCGACCCGCACCGGCGTCGAGGCGGCCGCCACCGTCAGCGCCGGTGCCGCTGCGGGTGTCGTCGGGGCCATCGACGAGAATGCCGATCCGCTGGGCTATACCCTGGACAGCCTGCTGCGCCAGCCCGCGCCCGATGCCGCCACGACCGACGGCAGCACGGCGACCGTGCGCATGCCGACCGCCCAGCAGAGCCGGGACGAGCTGAGCAACCTCCTGGTTCGGGCCACCGACGAGGACGGCCTCAGCGACGACGACCGTGCCTATGCCGCCCGGCTGATCACCGCCCGCACGGGCCTCTCCGAGGCGGAAGCCGGGCAGCGCATCGATGCCGCGGTGGCCGAGATCAAGGCCGCCGAGGAAGACGCCCTGCAGGCTGCCGAAGCCGCACGTAAGATGAGCATCCTGGCCGCATTCCTGACTGCCGCGACGATGCTGATCTCTGCCGCGGGGGCCTGGTGGGCCGCCGGTGTCGGTGGCCGCCATCGTGACGAAGGCACCGAGTTCGTCATGCTCTCGCGCTGACGCTAGGCTTCTTTCTTCCGCTTGTCTGCGGGATCGCCGCCGTTCGCTGGAACGGCGGCGATCTGCGTTTTCAGGGTTTTGTCAGTTTCCGGTAAGGCGGCCGACTTAAGCAGGCCTTCCTTCTGCATCGGAAGATCGACATGCCGACAAACACCGTCCGGGTCTGGGACCCGCTCGTGCGGATCCTGCACTGGACCCTGGCAGCGGCCTTCCTGGTCGCCTGGCTGACCGGGGACGAGCTGATGACCGTCCATATTGCCGCGGGTTACGTGGTCCTGGCGGTTGTCGGCGTGCGCACCCTCTGGGGGTTCGTCGGCACCCGCCACGCGCGCTTCACCGATTTCATCTACAGGCCCGGCCGCATCTGGTCCTATCTCGCCGACCTCGTGCGCTTCCGCGGCAAGCGTTATCTCGGCCACAGCCCAGCGGGCGGCGCCATGACCGTGCTGTTGCTGATCCTGGCGGGCGTCATCGTGTGGACCGGCATCGAGGGCGATGCCGGCAACCACCTGCTCGAAGAGGTGCATGAGAGCCTGGGCAACATCGCCATCGCCGTGGTCGCGCTCCACATCGGCGGCGTCCTTCTGGCGAGCCTGGTGCACCACGAGAATCTCGCCCGCGCCATGGTCACCGGCGACAAGCGGGCCGACTAGGCCTTCTCTCCGGCGAGCCGCGCCAGCACGCGTGCGCGCCCGATGAAGGGCAGCAGCGCGGCGAGTTCCGGCCCGTGCTCGCGCCCGGTGAGCGCCAGGCGCAGGGGCAGGAACAGCGCCTTGCCCTTGGCGCCAGTCGCCTCCCTCACCGCAGCGGTCCAGGTCTTCCAGGTATCGCGGTCCCAGGGTTCGGGCGGCAGGAGTCCGGCGGCCGTGGCGGCGAAGGCGGCATCCTCGATGCGCGGCTGCAGCGGGGAGGTGCAGACCGCCCACCAGTCGCGCGCATCCTCCAGCCGGTCGAGGTTGCCGCGCACGGCCAGCCAGAAGCCCTCTCCGGCCCCGGCAAGCCCCAGCACATCCAGGCTCTCGGCAACCGATTCCCAGGGCGCGCCATGCAACCAGCGGCGCGACAGAGCGGCGACATCGCCCGGCTCGTAGTGCGGCGGATTGCGCGAGATCTTCGCCAGATCGAAGCTCGCGATCAGATCGGCCATGGCATAGGCCGGCTCGATGGCGTCCGAGGTGCCGATGCGGGCAAGCCAGGAAACCAGTGCCATCGCCTCTACCCCGGCATCGCGCAGGTCGGCGATGGCCGCACTGCCCTTGCGCTTGGACAGGCCCTCGCCGTCCGCAGCAACCAGGAATGGGTGATGGGCAAAGGCAATCGACGCTCCGCCCAGCGCGGCGATCAATTCGATCTGCACGGCCGTGTTGGCGACATGGTCCTCGCCGCGGATGACATGGCTGACCCCGAAATCAATGTCGTCCACCACGGAAGCCAGCGTATAGGTCGGCACGCCATCGGCGCGGATCAGCACGGGGTCGCTGACGTGGCCCGCCTCGAAGCGCACCGGACCGCGGATCAGGTCCTCGAAGCCCACAGCCTCGTCGCTGAGGCGGAAGCGCCAGTGGGGCGTCCTGCCCTGCGCCTCCAGCTCGGCACGCTGCTGCGCCGACAGCTTCAGCGCGGCGCGGTCATAGACCGGCGCCAGGCCGCGCGCGCGCATCAGACCGCGCTGGGTCTCCAGCTCCTCCGGCGTCTCGTAGCAGGGATAAAGGCGGCCCGCTGCGACCAGCTCGGCGCGGGCGGCCTCGTAGCGCGCGAAGCGGGCGGACTGGCGTTCCTCGACGTCCCAGGAAAGGCCGAGCCAGGCCATGTCCTCGCGGATGCCCTGGGCGAACGCCTCGGTCGAACGCTCGGCGTCGGTGTCGTCCAGACGCAGCATAAAGCGCCCGCCGGCCTTGCGCGCGAACAGCCAGTTGATGAGCGCCGTGCGCATGTTGCCGACATGGAGGCGCCCGGTCGGACTCGGCGCAAAGCGGGTGACGACGCCTGCCATCAGCTCCGGAACCGGTTGGTGATGGGATAACGGCGGTCCCGCCCGAAGGCGCGCGCCGTGATCTTCACACCCGGCGGCGCCTGGCGGCGCTTGTACTCGGCGCGCAGCAGCATGCCCCAGACCCGCTCGACGAGAGCGCGGTCATGGCCGCGCTCCTCGATCTGGTGGAAGGTCATCTCGTTCTCGACCAGGCTTTCCAGGATGTCGTCCAGCACGTCGTAGGGCGGCAGGGTGTCCTGGTCCTTCTGGTTATCCTTCAGTTCAGCCGTCGGCGCCTTGTCGATGATGTTGCGCGGGATGACCATCCCTTCCGGCCCCTTGAGACCGTCCGGGCGATGCTTGTTGCGCCATTCCGAGAGGGCATAGACGGTCGTCTTGTAGACGTCCTTCAGCACCGAATAGCCGCCGCACATGTCGCCGTAGAGCGTGGCGTAGC
>CALLQH010000227.1 GCA_938014945.1 uncultured bacterium
CCGCCCAGCAGCAGATCGTGGCCATCGCCGCCCAGCAGGAGGTCGTCGCCGTCACCGCCATTGATGCCGTCGTCACCGTCATCGCCCGAAAGGGTATCGTTGCCGGCCTCGCCCAGCAGAAGGTCGGCGCCCTCGCCGCCCGATCCCGTATCATCACCGTCGCCGCCGTTGATGGCGTCGTCGCCCAGGCCGCCGATCAGCGTGTCGTCGCCCTGCTGGCCAAACAGCACGTCGTTGCCTGCGCCACCGTCCAGATAATCATTGAAGGTGACCGCGGCATTTCCGCCGCCATCGACAGCACCCGAGTCGCCTGACGCACCGCTTCCGGAAGACCCGTCACCGGACCCTTCACCCTTGGCTCCAGAGCCCTTGTCGTCCTTGGGCCCCTTGCCCCCGGAGCCCTTGTCCTCCGAGCCGTTGTCCTTGGAGCCGTTGTCCCTGGAACCCTTGTCCTCAGAGCCCTTATCAGCGGAGCCCTTGGCTCCAGAGCCCTTGTCGTCCTTGGAGCCCTTGTCGTCCTTGGAGCCCTTGTCACCGGAACCTTTGGCCCCGGAGCCCGAAGCACCGGAAGCCGCGTCGCTGGACGTTGCTTCATCCGAATACTCGTCCGTGACCTCGGTATCTTCGTCCACGCCGTCGTCGATCCAGACATCGCCGAAGAGCATGTCGTCGCCATCACCGCCCAGGAGGCTGTCGTCGCCGACACCCCCATTCAGGCGATCGGCGCCATCACCGCCCGCAAGCGTGTCGTTTCCCTCGCCGCCGTCCAGCGTGTCGTCGCCCGCGCTGCCGGCGAGCATATCCACCGCGCCCAGGCCGATGATGGTGTCATCGCCCTGCAGGCCATCGATGGTATCGCTTCCGGCGGATCCGATGATCCGGTCGTTGTCTGAAGTAGCGCTCATGACGATCCCCAAAACCTGTCCAGGATGTGCAATGTCCAACCAGCAAGCGGCGGGCCAATCTCTTGTGACCGGCATCACCTGCCGAAAAGAAACGCCGGCATGCTGCCCGTCCTTGCTGGAGATATGAGGCAACAGGCGGCATTGCGCCTCTCCGGCTGACATGCACGCTGCTCATCTTCGCATTCGATCCATCGACCGGGGCGCCGGACAGCTTCTGAGCTCACCCGGGTAAGTCACGCATTACACAGAGTCGCGAGCCAAGGCTCGTGGGTATCGTGCCGGCCTGCCGCCGAGGGACGCCCCGCATCATTCTGGGACAGCCTCTGCAGACCCTCGCGCAAACAAAAAGGGGCGGCCCGATGGCCACCCCTGGGTGCTGTTTCGAAAAACCCGGAAGATCAGCCTGCGACCAGGGCACCTGCGCGTGCCCCTGGCCCGGCCACCAGCGGGCTCAGGCCGCGATATCGAGATCCCAGATATCGCCCTCGATCACATCGGTGTCGTCGCTTTCGAAGCCTTCTTCGGCAACATCGAACATCAGGTCGCTGTCGGCGCTGGCCGAGAGGACATCGATATCGTCGTTGGCGGGGCTCATGTCCTCGACCTCGAAGGAGCAGTCGATCGCGCCATCACCCATGAGAACGTCGCTGTCGGCGTCGGCGAAGGTGCCTTCCGCGCCGAACATGGCCTCGTCGTCGCCGATCAGGTCCAGATCGTCGGAGGTGACGGCGCCGATGAAGAGGTCGTTGGTGGTGATGGTCATCTCGATGTCCCCAAGTTCGCAGCTCTTGATGGTGGCCCGGATCGGCTGGGCCGCTCTTGATGATGGGAAGATGGCCCCGGATCCGGATCTCCACCACTCACCCCAACAATCGCGTCACTCAGGCCGATATGACGGGTTCAAATGTGACAATCAGACTTCTCATTTCGTCGCGACCATATCTTCATGGTTGAAATGATAAGAAATTAACTATCGGTATGGTTATCCTGACAGGGCGCCAACCATGGGATGACGTTCGCTCGCCACCGTGACAGGATGGTCCCGGGCGATAATCAGGGGGACATCCAAATGCATGAAACGACGGAGTTTTTTCCCAGGCCAGACAGCCGCGGCGCCGCAGCCCGTGCGGCTCTGCGCGCACGGACGCCGCAATCCCAGGCGCTGGGACGGCAGGCAACGCAGTATCTTGCCCGCGAAGTCGTGCCCACGGTCGACATGCCCTTCCCCATCTACGTCGATTCCGCTTCCGGCGGCCATGTGAGGGACGTCGACGGCAATCAATTCGTCGATCTGGCCATGGGTTTCGGCCCCCATGTGCTGGGACACCGCCCCGCGCCGGTCGAGGAGGCGATCCATCGCCAGGCCGCCAAGGGCTGGCATTTCGGCATCCACAACGCCCTGCAATCCGAGCTGGCAGGCCTGATCTGCGAGGCCTCGCCCTGTGCCGAGAAGGTACTGTTCTGCAGCACGGGCACCGAGGCGACCATGTACGCCATGCGCGCGGCACGCGCCTTCACCGGGCGTTCCCGCGTCGCCCTGTTCGAGGGCGGCTACCACGGCAGCCACGACTATGCGCTGGCCAAGGCCGACCGCTCCAGCCCGCGCGAGGCCCCGGCCACCCGTTTTCTGGGCAAGGGCATCCCGGCCGAGGCCCTGGACCCGACCATGATGCTGCTGCCCTACCGGGACGAGGCCGCCTATGACCTGATCCGCCGCCACAAGGACGAACTCGCCCTGGTGATGATCGAGCCGGTCCAGAGCTCCAATCCGCGCCTGGACGTCGGTCCCTTCCTCGCGGGCCTTGCCGAGGTCTGCCGGGAATGCGGCGTGCTGCTCTGCTTCGACGAGGTGATCACCGGTTTCCGCCTGGGCTGGAACGGCGGCCAGGGCCAATTCGCCGTCACGCCGGACCTTGCCACCTATGGCAAGGCGATCGGCGGCGGCATGCCCATCGGTGCGCTCGCCGGACGGGCCGACATCATGGCCCAGTTCGGCGGCCCGGGTCTTGGCAACGCACCGGTCTTTGCCGGCGGCACCTTTTCAGGGAATCCCTTTGCCATGGCGGCAGGAATCGCGGCTCTGAACCACATGAAGGCCCATGCGGAAGAGATCTACCCCCGGCTCACCCGTCACGGCGACCGCTTTGCCGAGACCTTCAACGGCTTCTGCCGGGAGAACCAGATCGCGGCCCAGGCGATGCACGCCGCCTCCATCTTCCACCTGCATTTCCAGCGCGAACCCATCGAGGGCGGACGCGACATCACCGGCGCCAACAGCGCCGCCGAACGGGAGTTCTACCTGCACCTTCTGGCCCGAAACGTGCTGATTCCGGGCATCCACCTTGCCTTTTTCGCCTCCGCGCACACCGACGAGGATGTCGATCAGGTGATCGCGGCCTCCCGGGAAGCCCTGATGGAGGTACGCGCCGACGGTTTGCTGTGATGGAGGCCGACAGCCCCCTCGAACTGATCGACCACATCCCGGACCTGCTGGGCGAGGCCCATGGCTTCGGCTGCCTGCTGTTTGGCACCGACGGCCTTCCCGCCATCGTCGACGGCTCCGCCTGGCTCTACACCACGGTGCAGATCGACGGCCTGTGGGAAAGCTGGGTGCGGCCCTTCGACCTCGACAGCCTGCGGGCAGGACCGGCGCAGCGCGTCCTGGCGCCCGTGGCGGGCCGCGACAGCGCTGTCCTGCATCATGTCCTTGCGGTCAGCGCAGACCTTTATGTCGGCATCTTCTGCGACGGACCGGGGATCGGCGCCGCCACGGCCGGCGCGCCTGACGGTCGCTTCGTGCCCGATCCCGGCTTTGCGGCGGCGGTGGAGCCGGGCTGGGAAACCCTGGGTGGTGGCATCGCGGGCTGGACGGTCGAATGCAACGGCGCCCATGTCACCATCGAGGAGAACGCGACCACCCTGGAATTCTGGCAGGGCTACGACAGCTACCGCGCCGCCGACTTCTCTGGCGATCTAGGCTGGCTGCGCATCCAGGTCGACAAACAGAGCGGCCACGTGCGCGCTCTGGAGCGCCATCCCGGCAATCCCCTGCCGTTCCGGCGGGAGGGATATTCCTGCGCACGCTGCGGCGGCAATCTGGCGGCCGACGTCGCCATCGGGGGCAAGCGGGCGTTCTTCTACTACACGCGCCCGAGCATGACACAGGCCCTGCTCGGTCTTTCGCTGAGCAGCGATCCGCTGTTCCAGGATGACGTGGAGCACCATGTCATCGGCACGACCCTGGGCGAGGAGACGGTGATGGAGAAGTTCCAGGCCGTGCGGCGGGGCGAGGACATCCTGCTCTTTCACGAAAGCCGCTGGCGCGACGGCTCCTGGCGCACCGGCCTGCGCCGCTACCGGCAGCGGGCCGCCTGATCTACATACGCCCGCGCAGGGGCCGTCCGGCGACCACCCTGCGGCCGCGCACCGCCTCGCGGCGCAGCACATAGATACCGGCGCCGACGATGATCGCGATGCCGGCGAGCGAAAGGGGGCCGGGCACCTCCTGCCAGAAGACAAAGCCCCAGACGATGCCCCAGATCATGCCGGTGTATTCGAAGGGCGCCACGGCGCTGGTCGCCCCCAGCCGGTAGGCCTGGGTCAGGCCGAAGAAGCCAGCCGCCGCGATCAGGCCGCAGGCGGCCATGAGGCCGAGGTCGAAGCTGGTCGGCATGATCCAGTCGCGCAGCAGGAACTGGATGCCCGGATGCGTGTCGGCGGGAAGATCGAAGCCCTGCATCAGCAGGCCGGCCAGTCCCGGCAGCACCAGATAGATGGCGGTCTGGCTGGCGACCATGCTGACGCCGGAATCGGTCGCGCCCAGGCGGCGCGTGATGATCATGGCGCAGGCGTAGAGCCCGGCCGAGACCACGGCGACCAGGGCGCCTGGCTCGAAGACCATGCCCTCGCCCGGGCGCAGGATCAGCACGACACCGCCGAAACCGGCCAGAACGGCGGCCCAGCGGCGCCAGCCCACGGGCTCGTGCAGGATCAGCGCGGAAAGCGCGGTGAGGATGAGCGGCGCCGAAAAGAAGATCGCCACCACCGTGGCGAGCGGCGCCGAAGCCACGGCGATGAAATAGGTCGTGTAGCAGAGCAGCATCAGCAGGCCGCGCACGGCGTGCAGGCCGGGCCGCGTCACCTTCAGCGTGGCAAGGCCGCCGTCGATCACGACCAGGGCAAGCACCGGAAAGATCGAGAAGACGCTGCGGATGAAGACGAACTCCAGCACCGGATAGGTGCCCGAGACCGTGCGCACGATGACGTCCTGGATCGAGAAGATGAAGATGCCGCCCAGCAGCAGCAGGATGCCGCGGCCCGTTCTGTCGGGCGCCGACGCCACTGCCGTTTCTACGACCGCCATGCCGCGTTCTCCCGGCGCCCGCGCCTGCAGGGCCTGGCACGACATTCATCCACCGACCCTGACGGCGCAAGCGGATTTGGATAGATTCCGGTGGCATTCCACAGCGCGCGCGGCATCCTTGCCGCCGCCCGGGTGTCCGCCGACGGCGCACCCGTCCTGCCCAGACCCAACGCCGGGAGCGTGTCGTGGCCGAACCTGCCGAAAAGAACTTCCTGGTCTCCTGGGACCAGCTTCACCGCGACACCCGCGCGCTGGCCTGGCGTCTGGCCGATCACGGGCCCTGGTCGCGCGTCGTGGCGATTGCCCGCGGCGGCCTGGTGCCCGCCGCCATCGTCGCCCGCGAGCTCGACATCCGCCTGATCGATACGGTCTGCATCGCCTCCTACGACCATCAGACCCAGGGCAAGGTGAAGGTGCTGAAGGAGGTTCTGGGCGATGGCGCCGACACCCTGATCGTCGACGACCTCGTCGATACCGGACGCACCGCACGCGCCGTGCGCGACATGCTGCCGCGCGCCGCCTTCGCCACGGTCTATGCCAAGCCCGAGGGCCGTGAACTGGTCGACCACTTTCTCACCGAGGTCAGCCAGGACACCTGGATCCATTTTCCCTGGGATACCGAGCTGCACTACGCCCAACCCCTCAAGGAAAGACTGTCACGGCCATGAACGCACAGCAGACCATCGCCCGCCGCGCCCCGGGCTTCCGCCCCGACACCGGCCTGATCCTGGGCTCGGGCCTGGGCGGCCTCGCCAGCGCCATCTCGGCCATCGCCACGATTCCCTATAGCGAGATTCCGGGCTTTCCCGTGCCTTCGGCCGGCGGCCACAAGGGCCGGCTGGTGCTGGGCTGGCTGGGCGGACGGCGCGTGGCCTGCATGCAGGGCCGCTGCCACCTCTATGAAGGCGTCGCCGCACGCGATCTCGCCGTGCCCGTGCGCACGCTGAAGGCGCTGGGCTGCGGTGAGCTGATCGTGACCAACGCTGCGGGCTCGCTGCGCATGACGCGCCGCCCCGGCGCCATCATGGCAATTTCCGATCACATCAATCTGATGGGCGCCAACCCGCTGACCGGCGGGCGCGGAATCGGCGACGGCCCGCGCTTCGTGCCGATGAACGGCGCCTATGACGCGCGCCTGCGCGCCCTGGCGGCCAAGGCCGCAGCCGATGCCGGCGTGGCGCTCTCGGAGGGCGTCTATCTGGCGGTCGCCGGGCCGAACTTCGAGACCCCGGCGGAAATCCGCGCCTTCCGCACGCTGGGCGCGGACGCCGTCGGCATGTCGACGGTGCCGGAGGTGCTGGTGGCGCGCCAGTCGGGCATGGCCGTGCTGGGCCTGTCGCTGATGACCAACTTCGCTGCCGGCATGGTGCGCCGCGCGCCCTCGGCCGCCGAGGTGGAGGAAACCGCCGCGCGGGCCGCCGACGACATGCGCCATCTCATCACCGGCTTCCTGGAGCGCCTTGCCAAACAGCCCGCGAATGCGCTGCGCGCGCCTCAGCCCAGGCTGCAGCGCAGCTCCCAGGCGCCCTCGGCGGCATTGAAGAAACGCTCGCTGACGATAAAGCCGAAAGCCTCGTAGAGCGCGCGCGCAGGCGCGTTCTCTTCATAGACCTCCAGCGTCACCGGCCGGATGCCGCGGTCGAGCTGGGCCGCGACCAGCGTGCGGCCGATGCCGCGGCGCTGGAAGGCCGGATCGATGAAGAGGTCGTCGAGCAACCCGCCTGCCGCGCCGAGGTAACCGGCCACCTGGCCCTCGCATTCGGCGATGCGCGTGAAATCCCAGCCCGGGAACTTGCCCGCGTACCAGGCCTCGATCTCGGGGAGCGGATAGTCCCAGCCCATGAAGGCATAGCCGACCAGGCAGGATGCGCGATGGACGCGCGCGATCGCGGGCAGGTCGTCCGCGGTCATCGCGCGATAGCGGATCGCCGCGTCGCTCAGGGCGTGACCACCAGCTTGCCGGTCGCGCGCCGAGCCGCGATGTCCTCCAGCGCCTGGACGGCCTCGTCCAGGGTGTAGGTCTTGGACACCAGCGGCTTCAGCGCACCCTCGGCCAGCCAGTCCATCAGGGTGCGGATGGATTCCGTCACGACCTCCGGGTCCTTCTCGTGGTAGGCGCCCCAGAAGACGCCCATGGCGGCGAAGTTCTTCACCAGCAGCAGGTTGGCCGGGAGTTCGGGAATGCGCCCGCCCGCGAAGCCCACGACCAGCAGGCGCCCCTCCCAGGCGATGCAGCGCACCGACTGGTCGAAGACATCGCCGCCCACGGGATCGAAGATGACATCGGCGCCCTTGCCGCCGGTTAGCTCCTTAACCTTGTTGCGGAACTCGCCTTCCTCGTAGTTGATCAGGTGGTCGGCGCCATGTTCGCCCGCCACCTTCAGCTTCTCCGCGCTCGATGCCGTGGCGATCACGGTGGCGCCCATGCGCTTGCCGACCTCGACCGCCGCCAGGCCGACGCCGCCGGAGGCGCCGTGGACCAGCAGGGTCTCACCGGGCTGCAGGCGCGCGCGCTGGTGCAGGCCCAGGTGCGCGGTGCCGTAGGCGACGGGAATTGCCGCGGCGATGACGCCGTCGATGCCGTCCGGGCGCGGCTTGGCCCGTTTGGCCTCCAGCACCACACGCTCGGCATAACCGCCGGTGCCGCACATGCCGATCACCGGCTGGCCGACCGAAAAGCCCGTGACGCCCTCGCCCACCTGCGCGACGCGGCCCGCGACCTCCATGCCCGGGGAGAACGGCAGTTCGGGCTTCACCTGGTACTTGCCCTGGATGATGAGCGTATCGGCGAAGTTGACGCCGCAGCCCTCGACATCGATGGCGATCTCGCCGGGGCCGGGGACCGGCGCCTCGATCTCGGCGACTTCCAGGGTCTCGGGGCCGCCCAGGGCGCGGCAGAGCAATGCCTTCATGGTGTTCCTTCTCGTTGCGCAGCGGCGCCAACTCTAGTCAGCGCTTCATCCCATGCAAATGGCTGAGCCAGGCAAAGAACGCGCCGACCAGCATCATGATCACCACCGGCATGGCGCTGTCCGACAGGGTGTGGCCTACGACCGTCATCAGGATGGCGCCGATGCCCATCTGCAATGCGCCCGCCAGGCCCGAGGCCGTACCCGCCCGCGTGGGATCGACGCTGACCGCCCCGGCAAAGCCGTTCGGCATGGAAAAACCGTTGCCGACGCTGATGACGCCGGAGATCAGGAAGAAGCTCGGCAGGTCCAGCATGCCGGCGAGCGTGACGATCAACAGGACGATGCCCCCGGCAAGCGAAAGCACCGTGCCGATGCTGATCATGCGGTCCGATCCCACCCGCGCACCGATCCGTCCCGAGGTGAAGTTGCCTGCCATGTAGGAGCCCGAGATCAGCACGAACCACCAGCCGTAGCCTGCGGCCGAACGGCCCATGATCTCCTGCGCCACGAAGGGCGCGCCGCCGAGGAAGCTGTAGAAGGACGCCGTGGTGAAGGCGACCTGCAGCGCATAGCCGCGGAAGCGGCGCAGGCGCAGCAGCACACCGAAGCCGCCGAAGAGATCGGCCATGGTCGTGGTCGGGCCGCGGTCGTGATGGGTCTCGTGCAACAGCAGGGCGCAGGCGCCGGTGGTGAAGAGGCCAAAGGCGAGCACGAACCAGAAGATCGCCTGCCAGCCGTACCATTCGTAGAGATACCCGCCGACCACCGGCCCGGCCATCGGCGCAATGACCATGCCGGCGGTGATGTAGGCGATCATCTGGGCGGCGCGCTCGCGTTCGTAGATGTCGCGCACGATGGCGCGGCTCAACACGATGCCCGCACAGCCGCCGAAGGCCTGCAGCGCGCGGCCCAGCAGCAGGGCGCCGATATCCCAGGCAAAAACGCAGGCCAGCGTGCCCAGAAGGAACAGGCCGAAGCCCGCCAGCAACACAGGGCGGCGTCCGAAGCGGTCCGAAAGCGGGCCATAGACGAGCTGCCCCACGGTGAGCCCGATCAGGTAGACCGTGAGCGAGGCCTGCACGGTGCCGTAGTCGACGCCGAACACATGCACCAGCCCCGGCATCGCCGGCACCAGCACCTGCAGGGCGAAGGAAGAAAGCGCAGTCGCAACGATCAGCACCCAGAGTGGTGGAATCCGACGAATCTTCGCGTTCGTTGCATCGGCCATGGCTTCTGCGGGATGATGGCCTGGGACGTGCATGATACCTTCTTCGTCGCGTGGAACAGGGCGCCACACATCATGACGCAGCGAGGGCCTGCCCCAGGACCGGAAGGATCGGGCAAGCTGGAGGACTGGCGCACGCGGTTGGACCGCGTGTTTGCCACCAGCGCTGATCTTTACCGCGATCTGTTCCGGCTGTCGCCGGCGCCGATCATCCTGGAGGACTGGAGCAAGACCAGGGTTCTGATCGAGGAGATCCGCGCCGCCGCCCCCGATTCGGCCGAAGCCCACGTCATCGCCCACCCGGAGCTCGCCGAACGCTTCGTCCTGAGCCAGGACTACATCATCGCCAACCCCGCGATGCTGGAGATCAACCGGGCCAGCACGGAAGAGGGGTATGTCGACTATCTGCTCGCCTTCGAGCAGCGCATGGTGCCGCCCATCGCGCGGCTGATCGCCGACCTGGTCGAGGGCCATACCGACGTCATCTGGCCCGAGATGGAATGCCTGGCCTACGACGGCACCGACATCGTGCTGCGCGGCCGTGTCTTCATCCCGCCCGACCATGTCGATACCTGGTCGCTCGCCATCTCGACCTTCGAGGACATCACCGCCGAGCGCGAGGACGAGCGCGAGCTGCGCCAGGCGCGCGACGACGCCCAGCGGGCGAACGCCACCAAGGCGGAGTTCGTCGCCAACATGAGCCACGAATTCCGCACCCCGCTCAACGCCATCATCGGATTCGCCCAGGTGCTGCGCGACGAGATGTTCGGCCCCCTGGGCAGTCCGCGTTACGGCAGTTATGTCGCCGACATCCTGGAAAGCGGCGAACACCTGCTCGATCTGGTCAACGACATCCTGGATCTCGCCAAGGCCGATGCAGGCCGGCTGGAGCTGGAAGAGTCCGTCGTCGACCTGGATGCCCTGGTCGAGCAGTCCATGCGTTTCGTGCGCGACCGGGCGGCGCGCGAGCGCATTGCCGTCACCACCCATCTCGACAGCAGCCTGCCGCGCCTGCTGGGCGACAACCGGCGGCTGCGCCAGCTCCTGCTCAACCTGCTGACCAACGCCGTGAAGTTCACACCCCACGGCGGCGCCATCACGATCCGCGCCGGTTTCAGTCCGGCCGGCGGCATCGAGATCGCCATCACCGACACGGGCATCGGCATGACGCCCGAGGAGATCAAGGTCGCCCTGGAGCCCTTCGGCCAGATCCAGCGGCGGCGCCACGGCCGACTGGAAGGCACGGGCCTGGGCCTGCCCATCGCGCGCCGCATCGCCGAGATGCACGGCGGCACTGTGGAGATCGAGAGCAACCCGGGCCAGGGCACCACGGCCCGCCTGCTGCTGCCCGCCAGCCGCATCGCGCCGGACCCGTCCGCCCCCTGAAATCGCATGGCTGCCTCTTGCCGAGCGCCGCGCGGCAAAGCAGTGTTGCGCCTCGACGTTCCCCCGGAGGTTCCCTGATGAAGACCCATGCCCGTGTCGTCGTGATCGGCGGCGGCGTTCTCGGCTGCTCCATCGCCTATCACCTGACCAAGGCGGGCTGCGCCGACGTCCTGCTGCTCGAGCGCGCCGAACTCACCTCCGGCTCCACCTGGCATGCCGCGGCCAACATCCATGCCATGCACGGCAACGCCAGCCTCGCGCGCCTGCAGGACTACACCATCAAGATCTACGACCGGCTGGAGGAGGAGACCGGCCAGTCGGTCGGCCTGCACCGCTGCGGCGGCCTCTATCTCGCCACCAGCCAGGAGCGCTTCGACGAGCTGAAGATCCAGCGGGCGCGGGCCCGTTACCT
>CALLQH010000228.1 GCA_938014945.1 uncultured bacterium
GAAAACCTCACCGTGCTGACCGACACGCCGGTCCATCGCGTCGTGATCGAGAAGGGACGGGCGGTCGGCGTCGAGACGACCCGGGGAATTCTGCGGGCCGAGCGCGAGGTGGTGCTCTCGGGCGGCGTCTTCGGCAGCGTGCAGATGCTGTTGCTGGGCGGTGTCGGCCCGGCCGATCACCTGCGTACCATGGGCGTTCCCGTGCTGCATGATCTGCCGGGCGTGGGCGAGCACCTGATCGATCATGTCGAGGGCGTTGTCACCTGGCGCACGAAGGCCGACGACCTGCCGCGCTTGCGGGCAAACTATTCCGACGCAGCGGTCTTCGCCCGGCTCGATCCCGCTGCCGCGGCGCCCGACGTCATGGCCCATTTCTGCATCCCGCCCTTCGAAGCCATGACCATTGCCGCCGGCATGCCGGCGGTCGATCATGGTTTCTCGCTTTGCCCCAACGTCGCGCACGCGAGGAGCGAGGGCACGGTGCGCCTGCGTTCGGCAGATCCGGCCGATACCCTGGACGTCGATCCGCGCTATTTCACCGATCCCGAAGGCTACGACCGCAAGGTCATCGTCGAGGGCCTGAAGCTGATGCGCGAGATCGCAGCGCAACCCGCGCTCGCCCGACTGATCGACCGGGAATGGCTGCCCGGTCCCGATGTCGCCGATGATGAATCGCTCTGGCAGTTCGCCCGGCGCACGACCAACACCACCTACCACCCCGCCGGAACCTGCCGCATGGGCCGGGCCGATGCCCCCCTGGCCGTCACCGACCCGCAACTGCGTGTGCGCGGCATCGATGGCCTGCGCATCGCCGACGGATCGGTCTTCCCCTCCATGATCGGGGTCAACCTCAACATCCCGACCATGATGATCGGCGAGAAGGCCGCGGCGATGATGCTGGAAGACCAGGGCAGGCTCTGATCTTCCGCTTGATCCGGCCTATTCGCGAGGCCGGGCCTTGCGCCGTTCGTGGATGTAGTCGATCAGGCCCTGCAACAGCGGGCCGGACTTGGGGCGCTCCAGCACGCCCGCGCGCACGCGGCCGATGGCGGGAAAGGCATCGACGATGTTCTCGGGCTGCTCCAGGCCGTAGGACGCCCACATGGCCAGATGCAGGTCCGCGATGCTGAAACGGTCGCCCAGATGCCAGGGACCGTGCGCCTGCAGCCAGTCCTCCAGGATCTGCAGGCGGTCGCAGATCGCCGCGCGGGCCTTGGCGCGGGTTGCGGGGATGTCTTCCTCGCGCAGGACATAACGCTCGGTGTAGCCGTAGCGTTTGAAACTCGGCTGCACCTCATTGGTGTAATAGAAGAACTTGGTGAGAAAGACCCCGCGCATGGGATCACCCGGCGGCGGCACCAGGCCGAGATCGTGATGTTCGGCAAGGTAGAGCATGATGCCGGCTGCCTCGTGCAGCACATGGCCCTCCGGCGTGATCAGAGCGGGTGTAAAGCCTGCGGGGTTGATCTTGCGGAAGGCTTCGCTGCGGTGCTCGCCATTGTCCATGTCGACGACGCGCAGCTCATAGGGAATATCACCTTCCTCCAGCACCATCTGGGGGCCAAGTGCGCGGCTGAAGGTGCCGCCGTAAAGGACGTAGGGCTTCATGGGTTCTCGCCTGATTGAGGGCGCATCTAACGGCAGCGCGCGCCCCGGCTGCAAGCGTGGATTGATGCCATGGTCCGCTTTATCGCCCGCCGGAACACCCGGGTGTTTGCGCGACGCCGGACATGGCCTAAACCGGTTGCAACGGCGTGAAGGACAGCAGCGTGCGCGATCAGGACGAATTCGGTTTCCCCGGCGGATTGGATGCCGCGGCCTTTCTTGCCGGCCACTGGCAGCACCGTGCGCTGTTCTGTCCGAAGGCGTTGGATGGGGCTGCCTGGGCGATCGATGCGGAGGACCTGCTTTCCATCGCCATGGAGGATGCCGTTTCCGCCCGGCTGGTGACGCGCGACGGCGACGACTTCACCCTGGAGCACGGCCCCTTTGCCGAGGACCGTCTGGATGCCCTGCCGGAAACCGCCTGGACCGTTCTGGTGCAGGCCATGGAGGTCTGGGAGCCGCGCTACCACGGGCTGGTCGGGCTCTTCGGATTCCTGCCGCGCTGGCGCATCGACGACGTGATGATCTCGATTGCCGCGCGCGACGGCGGCGTCGGCCCCCATGTCGACCAGTACGATGTTTTTCTGGTGCAGGTCGCGGGCCGCCGCCGCTGGTCCTTCGGCGGACCGGTTTCGCCGCTGGTGGAGGGAGCGCCGCTGCGCCTGCTGTCGCGGTTCGCGCCCGAGGAGCGTGTCGTCGCCGAACCCGGCGACGTGCTCTACCTGCCGCCCGGCGTGCCGCACGACGGCGTCGCCCTGGACGATGGTTGCACCACGATCTCCGTCGGCTTCCGCGCGCCCGGTCTTGTCGATCTGGCGGATCGTCTTGCCGAGGCGGCTGCATCGCGCTGGCAGGAGGAGGTGGAGGCCGAACCGCGCTTTGCCGACCCCGGCCGGGCACCGGCCTCCGACCCCTGGGAAGTGGGAGACGATGACATCGCCCGTGCGCGCGCCATCCTGCAGGGCGCGCTCGACGATCCTGCGCTGGTTGCCCGGTTGCTGGGTGAGCAGGTGACGATGCCCCGCCTGCCGCCGCCACCGCCCGAGGAGACGACGGATCCGGAGGACCTTGCACGGCGTCTGGCTGCCGGAGTCCGGCTGGAGCGCTGGTCCGGCTCGCGCCTTGCCCATCATGCCGCAGGCGGGGAGGAGGCCATGCTCTTTGCCGACGGCGAGGCGCTGCCGTGCAGCGCGTCGCTGGCCGCCTGGCTGGCCCGTCGCGACAGCGTTGCAGAGGGCGATCTCGCCGGCAGGGCGGACGTCGACGAGGCGTGTGACCTGCTGGCAGAGTTGGTCAACCGCGGCTGTTTCGGCTTCGCGCGTTAGCTCACTGCGGCGGCGGCGGGGTTTTCTTCACCCAGAACGCCTTGGGCTCCAGGAAGCGGCGCAGCACGTTGCCGGTGATGCGCGAGACGTTGTTGTCGCCGCCGTTGTGGGCAAGCGACATGGGCCAGGCGATGGAGCCGACGGAGAACACCGCGCCGCCCCGGGGCGTTTCGTAGAACACCATGTCGGCGCGCACATCCGGATGGTTCGGGCCGTCCTGGAAGCGGAAGTTGGTGACGAACTCCTCCGGCGTCAGCAGGGCGTTTTCGTTGTGCTCGGCCGAGCGGGCGACCACCAGGGCATGAGGCGGCGTGCCCAGGGCAACATCGGCGCGGTCCAGTTCGATGCCGGCAGCGCCGCCCGCAACCGTGCCGAAATCGCCGATCTTCTCGTCCGGCCCGACGCCGTCCAGAATCCAGGCGGCGCGCGGGTCGTCGGCGCCCTCGGCGCGCAGGTAATGGCTGGAGAAGCCGTGCATCATGCAGTCGAAGCCTACGCCAATCAGCCGCTGTGGCGCGCGGCCCAGGCTTCGCCACAGGCCGCCGGGTTCGCCGGTGAAGGCAAGGTCGCGTTCGCCGGGCTTGCCCTCCCATGCGCGGGTTCCGGTATCGCCCCGGCGTACCTCCATCACACCGGGAATCTCCGGGTGGAACGCGATGCGCCAGTAGAAGCCGTTGCCGCCCAGGTACATCAGGCGGCCCCCGGTCTGGACCCAGCCGTCGAGGCCGTCCCACATCTGGGTCGTGATGTATTCGGGATGGCAGCCGGTCATCACCACGCGGTAGCCGTCGAGCAGGCTGCGGCCCTCGGCATGGAGGTCCTCGTCGGTGATGACGTCGCAGGCGATGCCCTGGCTGTCGCACCAGGCGAGGATGTTGCTGTCGAAGTTGAGGGCGTGGCCTTCGCCCAGGCCGGGCCGCATGTCGAGAATGGGGCGCAGGCGCGAGGCGTAGGCGATGCCGCTGCCGTCGTCGTGGAGGTTGTAGGTTGAGCGGCCCAGGCCGCCGCAATCGTGGAGGAACAGCTCGTTGTCGGAAAGCACGCTGACGCTGTCCATCAGCGGTTCGGTTGTCTGGTCGTCGATGGCGCAGGTGTCGTTGGCATAGGCCATGTAGGTGGCGGTCGACAGCAGCAGGGCGACCTGCGCGGTCGGCTTTCCCGCTGGCGGCACGACGGCGAAACAGACATGGCCCAGCGTCCCGTCGTCGCCTCGTAGCCGCGCCGCATAGAGGCCGGAAGCGAGGTCTTCGGGCACGGTGAACGTGAAGTCGGTTTCCCAGCCGCAGTCGTACAGGTCGTCGGCATGGAAATGGATGGCGCCGTAGTGGGCGGGCGCCTGGCGCCAGTTGGTGACGTTGCCGTCCCAGTTGTGTCCGGTGACGGCGCGGGTCGGCATGTTGATCAGCGTACCGTCGAGCCGGTTGGAACTGACGTCGGTGACCGTGATGCCGGAGATGCCGATGGAGAAGTCCCAGGCGCCGATCAGGTGTTCGGTCGCGGGGTTGGGGCGGTCGGCTTCGACCAGGGCGCGCATGGCGTTGCCGCCGATGGCCAGCGACATCAGGCGCGGCCGTTCGATCTTGCCGTTGAAGTGACCGGCCAGGACCTCGTGTTCGCCGTCGAGGCCCGAAACATGTGCGCCGATGAGCAGGGAACCGCTGCCGGCCGCGCGCTTGAACTTGCCGCCCGCCTTCCACTTGCGCGCCTGGGTGTCGACCACGGCCTGGGGACGCAGCGGCGTCTGCTCGACGAAGATGTCGCCCGAGGACTGCTCGAAGGAGGCGCAGACGAAGTACCAGTCGCCCGCGCGCAGCGGAACGCCCGTGCTGGCGGTCACCGGCGCCAGCGCATCGCCGACGGAGAAGGCAAGACAGCCCTTGTCGTCGATGTGCAGGTCGTAACCCAGGCCCTTGTCGGCGCGCCAGCGGGCGATGATCGACTGGTGGCCGCCGTCGGGCAGGGTCGGGCAGATCATCGCGCCGACCGAGACATCGAGCAGGCGGTCGAGCAGGGGGCGTGCGGGGACCACCGCCGCCGAACCGTAGTGCACCGGCTGTTCGCGCGCCGGATAGGCGCCGGCGAAGCCTGCCTCGACCTCGCGCAGGATCACGCCGTGGCCGTCGGGATCGTTGTCGCCGCAGATCACGCGCACCAGATCGGCCTGATAGCTTCCCATGCCGGCGGCGCTGATCTTGAAGGCGACCGTCTCGCCGGGGCGGGCGCTGAAACGGTCGGGATAGCCGAGCAGGCGGTTGGTCAGGCCCATGGTCAGAGGTCGCCCGCGGCGGCGTCGGCGGCCTCCAGGGTCTGGTCGATGTCGGCGTCCGAAAGCACGGCGCACATGAACCAGGTACCGCGCGCGGTGACGCGCACGCCGCGATCCTGCAGACCCTGGACGAAGGCAAGACGCATCTGCTCGTCCGCCGCCTTGTAGTCGCGGTAGTGGGTGAGGGGACCGTTCTCGGTGAAGACCGTCGTGAAGATCTGGCCGGTGCCCTGGGTGTGGAGCGGTATGCCGCGGCGTTTGGCGATCTCGCGGAAGCCATCCATCAGACGCTGGCCCTGGCGGTCGATCTTGCCGTAGATGGCGCCGCCGTCGGCTGCCAGGGTCTCGATGGAGGCGCGGCATGCGGCAACCGTCGAGGTAAGGCCGTTGTAGGTGCCGCCGTGCACCACGCCCGCCAGGACCTCCTCCATCACGGCGCGTTTGCCCGCGATGATCGCCATGGGGAAGCCCGCCGCGCAGGCCTTGGCGAAGACGGCGAGATCCGGCGTCACGCCATAACGCTCCTGGGCGCCGCCCAGCGCCACGCGGAAGCCGGTGACGACCTCGTCGAAGATCAGGACGATGCCGTGCTCGTCGCACAGCTTGCGCATGCCCTCGAGATAGCCTGGCCTGGGCTCGATCACGCCGCTGTTGCACATGATCGGCTCCAGCACGATGGCGGCGATCTCCCTGCCGTGTTCGGCGAGCGTCGCCGAAAGCACCTCCATGTCGTTGAAGGGGCGCACGATCAGGTTGGCGCGGATGTTCTCGGGCTGGCCCTTGCTCTGGGCGATCACGGAAGGCTGCTCGTAGGATCCGGCCTCGTTCAGGGCCGGGGCGACACTGGCAAAGATGTTGTCGGCCCAGCCGTGATAGTTGCCCTCGAACTTCAGCACCTTGGTCCGTCCGGTGTGGGCGCGGGCCAGACGCATGGCGATCTGGTCGACCTGGGTGCCGGAGACGTCGAAACGCACCAGCTCGGCGCAGGGAATCACCTCCGTAATGCGTTCGGCGAGTTCGATCTCGGCCTTGTGGACGGTGGTAAAGGCCTGGCCATGGTCGAGGGTGGCGCGCACGGCATCGAGCACGGCCTTGGGCGTATGGCCGAGGAAGGCCGGGCCGTTGCCCAGCACATAGTCGATGTATCGGTTGCCGTCGGCGTCCCAGATATAGGCGCCTTCGCCGCGCTCGATGGCCAGCGGCACGGGTAGCGTGTGATAGCGGAAATTGCTGGAAACGCCGCCGGCCAGGACCTTCTTGGCCCGCTCATACTGCGCGATCGATGTGTCGTAGCGG
Source organism: uncultured bacterium (assembly GCA_938014945.1). Classification (GTDB taxonomy): domain Bacteria; phylum Pseudomonadota; class Alphaproteobacteria; order SP197; family SP197; genus CALGGB01. The sequence continues at coordinate 6,493 of CALLQH010000228.1, forward strand.
CCCATGGCGGCGAATCCCTCGATTGTCGGGCCGTGAGATTCGGCTAGGCTGGCGCCGTTCGCAAGCGTTGCCGGAGCAGACCGTGACCACAGCCTTTCCCCATCTCTTCTCGCCGTTGCAGCTTGGACCGGCGACGATCCGCAACCGCATCGTCTCCACCGGCCACGATACAGGCATGGTCGGCGACGACGGCGCGCCGGGTGACCAGCTCATTGCCTACCAGCGCGCCCGCGCACGTGGCGGGGCCGGGCTGATCGTGGTGCAGGTCGCCAGCGTTCACGCCACGGCCTTCTACACCAGCCACATCCTGCAGGCGCAGACCGACCGCTGCATCCCCGGCTACACGGCGCTGGCCAAGGCGGTGCACGAGTTTGACACCACGGTGTTCGGCCAGCTCTTCCATCCGGGTCGCGAGATCCTTGGGAGTGCTGACGGCACCCTTTCGGTCGCCTGGTCGGCCTCCAGCACGCCCAACGAGCGTTACCATGTGAAGCCGCGCGCCATGGACAAGGCGCTGATCGACGAGGTGATCGAGGGTTACGCCGCCGCCGCCGCGCGCCTGCAGAGCGCGGGGCTGGATGGTGTCGAGATCGTCGCCAGCCATGGCTACCTGCCGGCCCAGTTCCTTTCCTCCAGGACCAACCGGCGCACGGATGCCTACGGGGGCAGTCCTGAGAACCGGCTGCGCTTCCTGCGCGAGGTGCTCGAAGCGGTGCGCAAGCGCGTCGGTCCGGGCATGACGGTGGGCGCGCGCATCTCCGGCGACGACCTCGACGGTATCGGCATCGAACCCCAGGAATCGGCAGACGCCTGCGAGACCCTCGCCAGGGCCGGGCTCGTCGATTATCTCAGCGTGGTTGCGGGCAGTTCGGCGACGCGGCCGGGTTCCTTCCACATCGTTCCGCCCATGGTGAAGGAAGCCGGTTACACCGCGCCCTTCGGGCGGGCGATCAAGGATCGCGTCGATGTGCCGGTGATCGTCACGGGCCGCATCAACCAGCCCCAGATTGCCGAAGCGATCATCGCCCGCGGCGATGCCGATGCCTGCGGCATGACCCGCGCCATGATTGCCGACCAGGACATGCCGGTGAAGGCGATGGAAGGGCGCGCCGACGACATCCGCGCCTGCATCGCCTGCAACCAGGCCTGTATCGGGCATTTCTTCATGGGTGCTGCGGTCTCCTGCATCCAGAACCCGGTTACGGGGCGCGAACGCAGTTTCGAGAATCTTCCGAAGGCCTCGCCGCCGCGCCGTGTGATCGTGGCCGGCGGTGGCCCAGGCGGCATGAAGGCCGCAGCGGTCGCGGCCGCGCGCGGCCATCACGTCACGCTCTGCGAGGCCGGTCCGCAGCTTGGCGGCCAGGCGCTGCTCGCCCAGCTTCTTCCCGGTCGCGCCGAGTTCGGCGGCATCGTCACGAACCTCGCGCGCGAGATGGAGCTGGCCGGGGTCAAGGTGCGGCTCAACACGCGCGTCGACCGCGCGCTGGTTGAGGCCGAGAAGCCCGATGTCGTCATCATGGCGACAGGCGCGCTGCCGGCGCCGGTAGAGATGGAGGGCGAGGGGGCCCATGTCGTCGATGCCTGGCAGGTGCTGCGGGGTGAGGCCAATGTCGGCCAGTCGGTCGTCATCGCCGACTGGCGCTGCGACTGGATCGGTGTCGGGCTGGCCGAAAAGCTGGCGCTGGACGGCTGCCGCGTCCGCCTTGCCGTCAACGGCGCGCAGGCGGGCGAAAGCCTGATGCAGTACCTGCGCGATCACGCCGCGGGCCGGATGTTCTCGCTGGGTGTCGAGGTGATGCCCTATGCGCGCCTCTACGGCGCCGACGGCGACACGGTCTATCTGGAGCATGTCATGGCGCGCGAACCCATCGTCTGCGAGGGCGTCGATACCCTCGTCACGGCATTGGGCCACGAGGCCGAGGACGGGCTGCGCGGGGAACTGGAGGGGCTGGATGTGGCGATCCACATGGTCGGCGACTGCCTCTCGCCAAGGACCGCCGAGGAGGCGGTGTTCGAGGGCCTGAAGGTGGGCGCTGCGCTCTAGGGGGGACCATGACGATCAGCAACAGCCGCGATGCGGCACTGCGGGAACGCGCCGCCCGGGTAATCCCCGGCGGCATGTACGGGCACCAGTCGGTCGCGCGCCTGCCTGTAGGGTATCCGCAGTTTTTCAGCCGCGCCGAGGGCTGCCGCCTGTGGGACGCCGACGGCAAGGAATACATCGACTACATGTGCGCCTACGGGCCGAACCTGCTGGGTTACCGCCGTCCGGAGGTGGAGGAGGCGGCCCGCCGCCAGGCCGAGCTGGGCGACGCCATGACCGGGCCGACCGGCGTCATGGTCGACCTGGCCGAACGCATCACCGGCGCGGTGAGCCACGCCGACTGGGCGATGTTCACCAAGAACGGCGCGGATTCCACGAACTCGGCGATCCAGATCGCGCGTGCCTACCGGGGTCGCAACAAGGTCCTGGTGGCCGAGGGCAGCTATCACGGCGCGGCCTTCTGGTCGACGCCGCGCCCGACCGGCGTGCCGGATGAGGATCGCAGCCATCTCATTCGTTTTCGCTACAACGACGTCGCCAGCCTGGAAGCGGCTGCCAACAAGGCGGGCGACGATCTCGCCGCCATCATGGTGACGGCCTACAAGCACGACGCCATGGTCGACAACGCGCTGGTCGATGCCGCCTTCGCGCGGCGCTGCCGCGAGATCGCCGATGCCGCCGATGCCCTGCTGATCGTGGACGAGGTCCGCGCCGGCTGGCGTCTTTCCACGGACTGTTCCTGGTCGCTGGTCGATGTCGCGCCGGACATGAGCGCCTGGGGCAAGGTGCTGGCCAACGGCCATGCCCTTTCGGCCCATCTCGGCAACGACCGGGCACGCGAGGCCGCCGCCAGCATCTTCATCACCGGCAGTTACTGGTTTGCCGCCGTGCCGATGGCCGCCGCCCTGGCGACCATGGATGTCATCGAACGGGAAGATGTCGTCGGCCATGTCGGGCGCGTCGGGCAGATGCTGCGCGACGGTCTTGCCGAGCAGGCGACCCGCCACGGCTTCGACCTGCGCCAGACCGGCCCGGCCCAGATGCCCCAGGTCCTGTTCGCCGATGATCCCGAGCGCGAACTGGGCAATGCATGGTGCCTGGAGTGCCTGGAGCGCGGCGTCTACTTCCACCCCTGGCACAACATGTTCCTGTCGGCCGCCCATACCGAGGCCGACATCGCGCTGACACTGGAAGCAACCGAAGGAGCCTTCGCCGCCCTGGCGGCGCGCCGGGCGGCCTAGTTCCCGGTTCCGTCGCGGATGCCGAGCCAGGGGAAGACCTGCGCGCCATCGTCCAGGGGTCCCCAGGCGCCGGTAAAACGCTCGAAACCGGGCTCGAAGTGCAGGGTGAGGACACCGTAGCCCCAGTCGTCGTGCCAGATGAACAGCAGGTCGGCCGGTCCGGTGACGCGGCCATGGCTCAGGGTGCCGCGGAAGATCTGTCCGTCCTGGTCGAAGCGGTAGGTGCCGAAAAGGATGCCGTCCTCGCGCGCTTCGATCCGGGTTTCGACCGGCACCAGGGTGCCGCCGCTGGCTGCCCAACCGTCGTAGGTTCCGACCGTGCCTGCGACGTCTTGCCAGGGAGGATCTGCCGAGGCGTTGGCCGCGAATACGGCAAGAAGGACGAAGACAAGGAGGCGCATGGCAGTTCCGCATGTCGGCACGGCATCGCTTGCCCCACCGTTCGCGCCATAGTGGCATGAAGCGCGCGCCGATGCCGCAATGGTGTCGTCCGGAACGATCGAATTCGGAAAACCTTCTGCCGTTAGCCCGGCGCACCCTTGCGCTGGCGGGCGCAGCCGCGTGAGATGACGAGGACGATTCCCGCGCCGAACAACCGACGCAACCGATATTGCCCATGAGGACTCCCATGCAGATCGATTTCACCGGCAAGCGTGTTCTGGTCACCGGCGGCAGCCGCGGCATCGGCCGCGCCATCGTCGAGGCCTTCCTGGAGGCCGGCGCCCGGGTTGCCCTCAACGGCAGCAGCGAGGAAAGCACCGCAACGGCCGTGGCCGAGATCGCCGCGGGCGACAGGGTGATCGCCGCGCCGGGTTCGGTCGCCTCGGTCGCCGGGTGCGAGAAGGTCGTCGGCGCCGCCGTCGCGGGCCTGGGCGGGCTCGACGTGCTGGTCAACAACGCCGGTGCCGGCGGCGGCAAGCCGGTGGCCGATTGCGACGAGGCCCTGTGGGACCGCATCGTCGACACCAACCTGAAGGGCTGCTTCTTCGTCACCAAGTTTGCGCTGCCCCACCTGCGCGCTTCGTCGGGCAACATCGTCAACATCGCCTCGGTCAACGGCCTGATCGGCGTGCCGAAGGGTTCGGTCTATTGCGC
>CALLQH010000229.1 GCA_938014945.1 uncultured bacterium
GGTCGGCAGCGGCGGCGAGGCGCTGGGCCAGCGCCTGAAGATGGCCAATGTCGAAATCGCCCGCCTGGCGCGCCTGGCACCGCCCGCAAGGGTGCTGGAAGCCGGAATGGATACGGCCGCCCAGCGCCAGGTGCTCTACGACCTGGGACCGGACCTGTTCCGTGACCTCGTGCTGCTCGCCTGGGCGGGCGACCGGGAGAACCGCGCCGACCGCTGGCGCGCCATGCTCGAAACCGCCAATGGCTGGGAAGCTCCGAAACTGCCGGTGCGCGGCGCCGACATCACGGCCATGGGTGTGCCCGGCGGGCCGCAGATCGGGCGGATCGTGGCCGGCGTGGAGGCCTGGTGGCGTGCGCGCGATTTCCGCCCGGACCGGCAGGCCTGCCTCGATGTCGCGCGGTCGCTGGTCGATGGCGAAACCGATGGCGATGATTCAGATCAATGAAGCCCCGGACACAGCGACGCAGAGTCGTGCGCACGGCAGGTTTCCCGTGTGCCGTAGCTTGACCTAGACTGAGCCCATGAACCTTCGCCTCGCCATCCGCCGCTTCGTGGTCGCCCTGATCGGGCTGGCCCTGATGCTGCCCGCGACCTTGCCTCAGGCCGTGGCGGCACCGGCGGCGGACGGCCTGCCGGCCGCGCTGAGCGTGATCTGCAGCAGCCTGACGCCTTCGGCGCCGGGCGACGAGCAGGGCGGCCGGAACACGGCCGATCATCAGTCGTGTCAGGCCTGTGCGGGCGCTTGCCACGGCATGGTGCTGGCCGCGGCCGAGGCGCCGGAGCTGACGGTTACCGCATGGACGCAGGATTTCTCCGTGCCCGGCGACGTGACGAATCCCCATCGGGGCAGCCTCAGCGGCTACGCCTCGCGGGCGCCGCCCCTGGCCTGAGCCCCACGCCGCCTTCCTGGCGGCCGCCTGCTCCCCTGATACCTGTCGCCGCGCCGCGCCCTTCCGGGCGTGCGCGGCCTTTGCACGGAAACCATTCCCATGCGCTTTCTTCGTCCCTTCGCCCTTGTCCTGGCCCTGGTGGCCACGGCGGGGGTTGCTTCCGCCCATGAGTTCGAGATCGGCGATCTGGAACTCGACCATCCCTGGATCGCCGAACCGCCTCCGGGCGCACCCACGGCTGCGGGTTACCTGGAGATCACCAACGAAAGCGACACGGCCGACCGGCTGATCGCAGTGCGCTGCGTCTTCGCCGAAAAGGCCGAGGTCCACGAGGTGACCATCGACGCTGCCGGTACCATGCAGATGCGTCCCCTGCCCGAAGGGGTCGAGATTCCCGCAGGCGGCACGGTGTCGCTGGCCCGCGGCGGTTATCACCTGATGTTCACCCATGTTGCCGAACGCCCCGTCGCCGGCGACATGATCCCCGTGACGCTGGTCTTCGAACATGCAGGCGAGATCGATGTCATGTTCTCGGTCCAGAAGCCCGGCATGCAGGACGACGATCACATGGATGACCACATGGACATGGACATGGACGGGGACCACACCATGGAGATGGACATGGAGAGCGGACAATGACCAAGCGCCGTCTGCTGGTTGCCCTGGGCATCCTGGTGCTCGCAGCGGCACTGGGTATTGCCGCCCTTGTCGTGCACTACGGCGGGGGCGAGCAGGAGGCGGCGCAGCAGCCCATCGACATCGGTGGCCCCTTCACCATGACCGACCAGAATGGCGTGACGGTGACCGAGCAGGATCTGCTCGGTCACCCGAGCCTCGTCTTCTTCGGCTACACCTTCTGCCCCGATGTCTGCCCCTCGACACTGGCCGAGATCGCCTCCTGGCTCGATACCCTGGGTGACGAAGGCAAGGACCTTGCGGTCTATTTCGTCACGGTCGATCCGGCACGCGACACCGCCGAGGCGCTGGGCCAGTATGTCGGCTACTTCTCGCCGCGGATCGTGGCGCTGCGCGGCAACGCCAACCAGACCGCCGAGATCGCCGCGAGCTACAAGGCCTATTACAAGAGGATCGAGATGGACGACGGCACCGGGGACTATCTGATGGACCACACCGCCGCCGTCTATCTGATGAAGAGCGACGGCACGTTCTTCGATGCCATCACCTTTACCGCCACGCCCGAAGAGGCCGTGGCCAAGCTGCGCCGCCTGCTCGCGGCTTCCTGAGGAATCGGCATGGCGCCTGCCCCGGACGGTCAGGCGACCCCGCCACCCCAACCCCTGCGCCGGCCGACGGCGGCAAGCCGGCGCGAGAACCTGCACGGCGCGCTCTATTCGGTCGGCGCCTCCCTTGGCTTCACGATCACCTCGGTGATGGTGAAGGAACTGGGCCTCATCGGCATCGACGCCTTCCAGACGGTGTTCGTGCGCGCCTTCTTCGGCATGGCCGTGATCGTGCCGCTGATGTGGCGCATGGGCGTGGCACCCTGGCGCACCGCCCATATCGGCATCCATGCCAGCCGCGCCCTGCTGGGCGGCCTCTCCGTGCTCTGCGGCTACTACGCCTTCACCAAGCTGCACCTTGCGGAGGTGACGGTGATCAGCTTCACCGTGCCGCTGTTCGTCACGGTCATGGCAGTGCTGCTGCTGGGCGAGACCGTGCGCTGGCGTCGCTGGAGTGCGACGGCGGTGGGCTTCTGCGGTGTGCTGGTGGTCGCCCGGCCCTTCGGCGGCGATGTCGAGCTGGCAACCGGGCTGGCGGTGCTGATGGCGCTGTGCATCGCGGTTTCGGTGGTGCTGCTGAAACGTTTCCCCAAGAAGGAGAGCCAGCTTCTGATGCTGTTCTTCTTCCTGCTTTCCTCCGGCCTGATGGCGGCCTGGCCGGGCATTGCGGGCTGGCATGCGCCGGACCTGACGGGCTGGCTCCTGCTCGCCGGGGTCGGTTTCTGCGGTCTCGCCGCGCAGGCGCTGATCATCCGCGCCTTCCGCATCGGCGATGCGAGCTTCGTCGCGCCCTTCGATTATGTCCGTATCATCTTCGCGGGCGCGGCGGGCGCGCTGATGTTCGCGGAGATTCCCGATGTCTGGACCTATCTCGGCGGCCTGCTGATCGTCGGCTCCACGCTCTACATCGCCCACCGCGAGGCGCAAAAGAAACGCGTCTGAACACGGGCTGTTGAACGGCACTCGGCAAGGCGGGGCACCACGTTTATTGTGCACTGCACCATAAGCTGGCCGACAACGGACCGGAGCACACGTGACCAAGCCCAAGAAATCGCCCAAGACCGTCCTTTCGGGCGAGGTTCCCGTCCTGGTTCTCCAGGGTGGCGGGGCCCTGGGTTCCTATCAGGCCGGTGTCTATGAGGAGCTTGCCGATGCGGGCATTGCGCCCGAATGGGTCGCGGGCATCTCGATCGGCGCCATCAACGGCGCGCTGATTGCGGGCAATGCGCCGGGAAGGCGGGTCTGGGCGCTGCGCGAGTTCTGGAACCAGGTTTCCGCCTGGCAGCCGGGCACGCCGCCCTGGGGTGACGAGACCAGCCGCCTGATCGCCAGTGAGGCCAGTGCTGCGGCAGCGGCCATGTTCGGCGCTCCCGGTTTCTTTCAGCCGCGTATGCCGCCGGCCTTCCTGCAGCCGCCGGGCACGGTCGGTGCGACCAGCTGGTACGACACGGCGCCGCTCGCCCGCACCCTGGAGCAGCTTGTCGACTTCGACATGCTGAACGACGGCCCGATCCGCCTGTCGGTCGGCGCGGTCCATGTGCAGAGCGGCAACTTCGCCTATTTCGACACCCGGCATCAGCGTCTGGGGCCCGAGCACATCATGGCGAGCGGCGCGTTACCGCCCGGCTTTCCGCCCATCGCCATCGACGGCGAGCTCTACTGGGACGGCGGCATCGTCTCCAACACGCCGCTCCAGGTGGTGCTTGATGAGGAGCCGCGCCCCGATCTCTGCGTCTTCCAGGTCGATCTCTTCAGCGCGCGCGGCGAGGTGCCGCGTACCGTCGTGGAAGCCATGGAGCGGGAAAAGGACATCCGCTATTCCAGCCGCACGCGGCTCAACACCGATGCCTTCAAGCGCCTGCAGCAGGCCCGCCGCGGTCTGCGCCGGCTGCTCGAGAAGCTGCCCGAGGAGCTCGACGAGGACTACGACGTGAAGCTGCTGCGCCGGCTGTCGTGCGATGCCAGCGTCACCATCGTCCATCTCATCAACCGCCGCCGCGCCCACCATTCGCAATCGAAGGACTACGAATTCTCGCGCCAGACCGTCGAGGAACACTGGGCCGCGGGCCGCGCCGATGTCGTGCGCACCCTGGCCCATCCGTCCTGGACCGGCCGGACGCGCCCACGCCTGGGCGTCGAGGTTCTGGACCTCTCCTGATCGCCCGGAAAACCAAGAAGAAGGAGACCATCATGGAACTCACCGACAAGGTTGCCCTGATCACGGGTGCGGCCAGCGGCATCGGCCACGCCATCGCCAAGCGTTACGCCGCCGCCGGCGCCCGCATCGTCATCGCCGATCTGGACGAGGAAAAGGCCGCGTCCGCCGCGCGCGAACTCGCGGGCGACAAGGGCATGGGCCTGCGCATGGACGTCACCAGCGAGGAGGAGGTCAACGCCGGTGTCGCCGCCGCGGTGAAGCACTTCGGCACCATCGACGTGCTGGTCTCCAATGCCGGCATCCAGATCGTCCATCCCATCGAGGAATTCGGTTTCGGCGAATGGAAGAAGATGCTCGCCATCCACCTCGACGGCGCCTTTCTCACCACGCGGGCCTGCATTCCGCACATGTACAAGCAGGGCTCGGGCAGCGTGATCTACATGGGCTCGGTCCACTCGCACGAGGCCTCGCCCCTGAAATCGGCCTATGTCACGGCAAAGCACGGCCTGCTGGGGCTGGCCCGCACCATCGCCAAGGAGGGCGGCAAACACGGCGTGCGCGCCAATGTCATCTGCCCGGGTTTCGTACGCACGCCGCTCGTCGACAAGCAGATTCCCGAACAGGCCAGGAGCCTCGGCATCAGCGAGGACGAGGTCGTGAAGAAGGTGATGCTGGGCGAGACGGTGGACGGCGAATTCACCACGGTCGAGGACGTCGCCGAGGTCGCCCTGCTGTTCGCGGCCTTCCCGACCAATGCGCTGACCGGCCAGTCGCTGATTGCCAGCCACGGCTGGCACATGGACTGATCGCGGCTCCTAGTCGGGTATGCCGAAAAGCTCCCGCTCGTAGGGGAAGGTGGAGAGCAGGCGACAGCCATCCTCGGTGATGACGATCTGGTCCTCCAGCTTGATGCCCTCGATGCTGTCGTCGGCGGCGACGTAACTCTCCACCGCCAGCACCATGCCGGCTTCAAGCGTGTCGTCGGCCATGCCGGACTCGTATTCCTCACGCCATACGACCACCGGGTTCTCGTCGCCCATGCCGATGCCGTGTGCGATGCAGCCGTAACGGTACTTCTTGAAGCGTGCCGGCAGTTCGAAGGCTTCGCTGGCGACCTCGCTGAAACGCCGCCCGCCTCGGAACAGCGACAGGTTGTGCTCCAGGCACTCCAGGGCGATCCGGTAGAGTTCGCGCTGACGTGCATCGGGCCTTCCCGGGGGACAGTAAAAGGTGCGCGAGATGTCGGCGCCGTAACCCATGGGGCCGATCAGGCCGGTGTCGAGCGCCACCAGTTCGCCGCCGCGGACCATGCGGTGCGAGCTTTCCTGGACCCAGGGGAAGGTGCGCGGTCCCGAGAGCAGCAGCTTGTATTCACCCCATTCGCCACCGGCGGCGATGTTCTCGGCATGGAGCAGGGCCAGGAGCTCGTTTTCGGTGATGCCCGGACGCAGCGCCTCGCGAATGCGCCAGAGGCCGGTTTCGGCCACGGTCACCGCATGGGAAAGACAGGCGACCTCGTCGGGCGACTTGATGCGATGGGCCGCCGTCATGATCGGCTCTGCGGAGTCCAGCACGAAGCCCGCCTCGCGCAGCGCCTCGTGGGCGTAGAACCCTGGTGCGTCGATCGCCAGGCGGGGCTTCTTCCGGCCGGTGCGCTGCGCGACGATGGCCGCGACCTCCCCGGCCCAGGCCCGGGTCGATTCGGTGGCGTGCGCGCCGCAGCGGTATTCGGTGAACCCGATCGTGGGCCGCCACAGATCGACCACGTTGTTCTCCGACCGCAGCAGTTCGGGCACGTAGTCGTCCAAGACCGCGGCCAGACCCTCTGAGGTGACGATCGCCGTGCGCTCGGGCAGGTGCATCATGTAGACCTGCGCCGAGGAAACGCCGGTGGCATAGCGAATGTAGACCGGGTTGGTCAGCACGGCGGCATCGCACCCCGAGGCGCGCAGGGCGGCTTGTGTCCGCTCCAGCCGGTAGCTGCGCAAACGATCCATGTCGACCATCTTCTGCTGGTCGTCGAAGCGCATGCCGGGACGTTGGCTGGCGGCGTGGGCGAGGTCCATGGGCGACGGCTCCGGTGGCGACGTTGACGCTGCAAGCCGCCGGTCGGACTCGGTTGTCGCTTGCCGGAGAATTGGGGGCGGCGGGCCGTCGCCTGTCAATCAGTCCTGATTGGCCTTGCCTTCCTTTTCCAGGCGCGCCCAGATCTCGCGCACCCAGTCCTTGATGATGAGAGCCTCCTCCCAGCGGTCCGACAGCTCGTAGCCGTCGCGCCCGGTGATGCCGTAGGGCGGCGGCCCGAGTTCGACGAGGAAGTTGAGGGTAGCGTTCTGGTCCTCGCGGAAGCGCCACTTGCGGATGCCGTCCTCCCACCACTGGCGGAACTTGCCGACCCAGCCCTGGTGCTGCGGGAAATCGAGCTGCACCTGGACCTGCTCGCGGCTTGCCACGCGCCCCTGGAAGGCGACGGAGCGGTCCAGCACCTGCTGGATCCAGTTCTCGTCGCGCGTCGGCACGGGCCAGGTGAACTCGCGGCCGACGACGAAGTGGGAAAGGTCGGCGCACATCTTCATGTGCGGGATCGCCTCCATGAGCTGCAGCGTATAGAGCATGTCGGTGGTGATGCAGTCGCGGTGGGTCTCCACCAGGATCGGCATGCCGGACTTCTCGCCCATCTCCAGCATGGTTTCGAGGATGGCGACACCCTCGACGACCTTCATGGGATACATCTGGACGATGATGTTGAGATGGCGCGCGCCCAGCTCCAGGGCCATGTCGATGTCGTCCTGGAAGGCCTCGACCGACTTGGGGAAGGCGCAGCAGGTGCAGGCAAGGCCCGCGGCATCGAGCAGCTTCTTTGCCTTGCGGCTCTTCTCGGGCGCGAAGGTGTAGATGTCCATGCCGTCGTAGCCGGCCGCGGCGACCATCTCGACCTGCTCCTCCAGCGACCATTCGGCGCCGTCCGGCCGCCGCCGCTCCATCGCCCAGATCGACTGGAACACCTCAAGCTTCTGCGTCATGCCTTGTCCCACTCAAAAAGGGTTGTCATGCGATCACGGCCACTCCGCGACGGGTGGCAGGGACATTAGCACCGCCTCGGGATTGCCGCCGGTCATCAGGCCGAAGCGGGTGCCGCGGTCGTAGACCAGGTTGAATTCGGCATAGAGGCCGCGGTAGGCGAGCTGGGCCTTGCGCTGCTCTTGCGTCCAGGGCTTGTCCATGTGGCGCGCGACGAGCTCGGGATAGATCGCAAGGAAGGTCTCCCCGACATCCTTCGTGAAGGCGAGGCTGCCGTCCTCGGCGGGGATGTAGTCGTAGAAGATGCCGCCGACGCCGCGCGCCCGCTCGCGGTGCTTGATGTAGAAGTAGTCATCGGCCCATGCCTTGAACTTCTGATGGTCGGCGCAGGCGTGGCGCCCGCAGCAGGCCTGCAGGGCGGCGTGGAAATCGTCGGTGTCGGCCTGGTCGGGCAGGGGCGGGTTGAGGTCGGCGCCGCCGCCGAACCAGGTCTTGGCCGCCGTGGCGATGTGGCGCGTGTTCATGTGCACGGCCGGCACCAGCGGCGAGTGCATGTGGGCGACCAGCGAAATGCCCGCCGCCCAGAAGCGGCCGTCCTCGGCGGCGCCGGGGATTTCGGCGCGGAACTTCTCGGAGAACTCGCCCCAGACGGTGGAGACGTTGACGCCCACCTTCTCGAAGACGCGGCCCTTCATCACCGCCATGGTGCCGCCGCCACCGCCCTCGCGCTCCCAGGTCTTGCGCTCGAAGCGGCCGGGCGGCAGGTCGGCGTTGGTGCCGGAAAGCTCGTCCTCCAGCGTTTCGAAGGCCGCGCAGATACGGTCGCGCAGGGCCGCGAACCAGTCGGGCGCGTCGGGGAAGGCGGGCTCCAGCGGGGCCGCGGTCGTCGTATCGGTCATCGGAGTCTCCCGGCGCGGCCCCGGTGGCCGCACGGCTTCAGTATAGCCGGTAGGCGTCGGGATCCTCGACGTTGTCGGACAGCAGCATGATGGGATCGACATTGTCGACCCAGCCGTAGCCGTGTGCGGCGGGGGCATAGCCGATCAGCTTCTGAAGCTCCACGGGGAACTCTCTTGCCATCTCGGGCGGGCAGGTCAGGTACTGGTTCTCCTCCTGACGCAGCCAGCCCAGGTTGTAGCCGATCAGGGCGCCGTCGCGCGGCGTGTTGGAGGTCGCATTGGCGCCGCCCGCGTGGAACAGGTTGCCGAGGTAGAAGGCGACCGAGCCCTTGGGCATCACGGCGCTGGCGATCTCGTGGGGCTCGGGCTGGCGGTCGAGGTCCTCCCACAGATGGCTGCCCGGGGCCATCACCGTGCCGCCGTTCTCCACCGTGAAGTCGCTGGCCGCCCACATGCAGTGCACCTCGGTGATCGGCCGGGGGCGGCCCATCTTGAAGAGCGAATCGTCGCGATGAATCTTCTGGCCGACCTCGCCGGGCTCGATATGCACGACATGGGTGACATGCAGCCGGTAGGTCTCGGCATTGGGCAGCAGGAAGTGGTCGCACATCGCCAGCACGAGCGGGTTGAGCGCCAGGTCGCGGGCAGTCTGCGAACGCGCCATCAGGGCCGAGACACGGCGCGTCTTGAAGCCCGAGAAGGGATTGACCCCCAGGCCCCGGCTTTCCATCCAGGGCGCGATGTCGGCCATCATGGCGTCCATCTGCTCTTCGCTCGCCAGGTTCTCGACGATGGCGCAGCCCTGGGCGGCGATGGCTTCCTGCAGCGTCTCGGCGCTGACCCCGGAGTCAAAGCGCGGAATCTCGACGGCCATGGCGACCTCCCTTGTTATCGTTTGTCCGGACAACTCTGGCCGATGGCGCCGGTCTGGCGCAAGGCCTCGCCCAGGGCCATGGCCGCGGCCACCGCAACATTGAGCGAGCGTGTTCCCGCTGCCATGGGGATCGTGGCGCGCAGGTCTGCCCGTTCATGCACGGATTGCGGCACACCCGCCGATTCCCGGCCCAGCAGCAGGATGTCGCCGGCCTCGAAGGCGGTGTCCCAGATGGAGGTTGCTGCCGCCGTGGTCAGCAGCACCAGGCGGGCGTTGCACCGCGCCTCCAGGAAGGCGTCCCAGGAAATGTGGCGCGCGAGTTCCAGGCTTGCGCCGTAATCCATCAGGGCGCGGCGGAAACGGGCGTCGCCCAGCTGGAATCCTGCCGGTTCGATGATGTCTGCGGCGACCCCCATGCAGGCGGCCAGGCGCAGGATCGTGCCCGTGTTCTGGGGAATGTCGGGCTGATAAAGCGCGATACGCATGAGAACCCTTCGCAACCGCAGGCGCGCCCTTGCGCCTGACTCTTTGACGGTATAATCATGGCGCGCCTTCGCGGAAGCCAGGGCACATGCGGGTCTGCGATCGCACAGCGTGAGTGGGTTCCATGTCGGGCTTCGGAACCAACAACAACGCAGAGGTCTTCCGGCAATGGCCGATCAGACGATAGGCGCGCACGAAGAAACCCGTCGCGATTTCCTCTATGTGGCGACCGGTGCGGTTGCTGCCGTGGGTGCTGCAGTGGCCATCTGGCCGTTCATCGACCAGATGAACCCGGCGGCCGACGTGCTGGCGCTTTCCTCCATCGAAGTCGACCTGTCGCCCGTTCCGCTGGGTCAGCAGATCACGGTGAGCTGGCGCGGCAAGCCGGTCTTCGTGCGTCACCGCACCGAGACCGACATCGAGGAGGCCCGCGCGGTGCCGCTCGAGGAGCTGCGTGATCCCCAGACGGACGAAGAGCGCGTCATCAAGCCCGAATGGCTGGTGATGGTCGGCATCTGCACCCATCTGGGCTGCGTGCCGCTGGCCGACCAGGGCGATTTCGACGGCTGGTTCTGCCCGTGCCACGGTTCGCACTACGACTCCTCGGGACGCATTCGAAAGGGTCCGGCGCCGCTGAACCTGGCTGTCCCGGGTTATGAATTCATCGACGACACCACGATCCGCGTCGGCTGAGCGGGGGGCGCGATCCATGCAGGCACTACTCAACAACGGCTTCGTTCGCTGGTTCGACAACCGGCTGCCGGTCCTCTCCTGGACCAACCATCACATGATGGAGTATCCGGCGCCGCGGAACCTGAACTACGCCTGGAACTTCGGCTCGCTCGCGGGCCTGGCGCTGGTCATCCAGATCGTCACCGGCATCGTGCTGGCCATGCACTACACGCCGCACGCCGACATGGCCTTCGACAGCGTCGAGCGCATCATGCGCGACGTGAACTACGGCTGGCTGCTGCGTTACATGCATGCCAACGGCGCCTCGATGTTCTTCATCGTGGTCTACCTGCATATCGCCCGCGGCCTCTACTACGGCTCCTACAAGGCGCCGCGCGAGGTGCTGTGGTGGCTGGGCCTCGTCATCCTGCTGCTGATGATGGCCACCGCGTTCATGGGCTACGTGCTGCCCTGGGGCCAGATGAGCTTCTGGGCCGCCAAGGTGATCACCAACCTGTTCTCGGCCATTCCGCTGGTCGGCGAAGGCATCACGACCTGGCTCTGGGGCGGCTTCGCGGTGGACAACCCGACGCTCAACCGCTTCTTCAGCCTGCACTACCTGCTGCC
>CALLQH010000230.1 GCA_938014945.1 uncultured bacterium
ATCGCGTCCTCGACCGACGGCTCGTTGACGTCGATCTTCTGGAAGCGCCGCACCAGCGCGCGGTCCTTCTCGAAGAACTGGCGGAATTCCTTGTAGGTGGTCGAGCCGATGCAGCGGATGGCGCCGGACGACAGCGCCGGCTTCAGCAGGTTCGACGCATCCATAGCGCCGCCCGAGGTGGCGCCCGCGCCGATCACCGTGTGGATCTCGTCGATGAACATGATGGCGTCGGGATCGGCCTCAAGCTCGGAGACGACCGCCTTCAGGCGCTCCTCGAAATCGCCGCGATAGCGGGTGCCCGCCAGCAGCGCGCCCATGTCGAGCGCGTAGATCGTGGCCGACTTCAGCACGTCGGGCACGTCGCCTTCGACAATGCGCTTGGCCAGGCCCTCGGCGATGGCGGTCTTGCCGACGCCGGGATCGCCGACATAGAGCGGGTTGTTCTTGGTACGCCGGCAGAGCACCTGGATGGTGCGCTCGACCTCGCGGTCGCGCCCGACCAGCGGATCGATCTTGCCGGACTTCGCCTTCTCGTTGAGGTTGACGCAATAGGCGTCGAGCGCCTCCGCGCCCTGCTTGACGGGAGCCTCCTCCTCGTCGGCACCCTTCACGGTCTTGGGCTCGGACTGGCCGGGCACCTTGGCGACGCCGTGGCTGATGTAGCTGACGGCATCCAGCCGGGTCATGTCCTGCTGCTGCAGGAAATAGACGGCATGGCTCTCGCGCTCCGAGAAGAGCGCAACCAGCACGTTGCCGCCGGTCACTTCGCCGCGGCCGGAGGATTGCACATGCATGGCGGCGCGATGCAACGCGCGCTGGAAGCCGGCCGTGGGCTTGGCCTCGACAAAGCCCTCGACCACGAGGCCGGCAAGATCGTTATCGACGAACTCCTCGACCTCGTCGCGCAGGGCGTCGACGTCGACATTGCAGGCCCGCATCACGGCGATGGCGTCATCGTCCTCGCACAGGGCAAGGAGGAGATGTTCCAGCGTGGCGTACTCGTGCTGGCGCTCGTTGGCCAGCGCAAGGGCGTGACGCAAAGTCTGTTCGAGATTGGCCGACAGCATGCTGTGTTCTAATCCTTTTCCAGCGTCGCCTGCAGAGGATGCTCGTTCTGCCGTGCGTAGTCTATCACCTGCGTCACCTTGGTTTCAGCGACATCGAAGGGATAGACGCCGCAGATGCCGACGCCGTTCTGGTGGACATGGAGCATGATGCGGGCGGCATCCTCCGGTCCCTTGTGAAAATACTTCTGGAGAACGTGCACGACGAACTCCATGGGCGTGTAGTCGTCGTTGAGCAGCAGGACCTTGTACATCGACGGCTTCTTCGTCTTGGGTCGGGTCCTGGTGACAACGCCGGTATCGGGCCGCCCGTCATCGCGTCGTCTGTCGTCGCTCATGGCCGCATGGAATGGTCTGGTTTCTGCCTTCGGGTTCGTGCCGCGTTGCACGATGATATTGGATGTCGGTCGCCGATTGCAAAGAGCGACCGCAGATTCACAAACGACAAGGGGCCCGGCACGCTACCGCGCCGGGCCCCTCGAAGCTGCATCACAACCGCGTTCACGCCTTGGGGGCGAACTCCGAAACGGCGGAGGAAACGCGCTGGTTGATCGGCTGGGCGGCCTCGGTGGCAACCTTGACCCAGGCGCTGGAGAGCTCGACGCTGTCCTGAATGGCGCGGTCGAAGCTCTTCTTCATGAAGTCCTGCTGGATCTGCATGGCTTCCTGGAAGGTCTTGGCACCGAACAGCGCCTTCTGGGTGGCGACACCCTCGGCAAGCTGGCTGCGGGCCAGGTCGATGACGCGGCCGTTGATTTCCTCAACGCCCTTCACCATCGTCTGGCCAGCCTCGACCATGGCCTCGAAATTGGCCTTGGGCATGGCGGCGGCCTTCTCGAAGCCCTTGACCTCGGCGCCAGCCTTGCTGGCGTTGTCGAAGGCATCGCGGCTCATGGCGACCAGGGTCTCGTAACCCTTCTTGCAGGCGTCGCTGTTGCTCTTCACCACGTTCTCGGCGGCCTTGAAGCCGGCATCGAACGTCTCGTCCATCTGCGCCGCGGTGGCGGCGGTCTTCTTGGCGTTAGCCATGATAACGGTCCTCCTGAGTGGTCCGAAAGCTTTTGCTGCACTGCAGCATGAAACGAATATGGGACCCGTACCGGAGTTCGTCAACCAGTTTTTGTGCACTGCAACATAAACGGGAAACGGCCGGCTCTAGGTGCGCCAGCGTCCCCGCAGGGCCGCCTGTTCGACGGTCGCCTCATAGTACAGCAGGCTGGCATCACGCTCGCGCCGGTTGGCCGCGATGACCGAGGCCAGGGGCGGCAGGGGCGCAGTGCTGGCGGCCGGGAGGGGCGCCGCGACGGGATCCCAGCTTTCCAGCAGGGCAGCGAAGCGGATGTCGCGCATGGCATCGCCCTGCCAGACCTGGATGCCAAAGATGCCGTCGACACAGGCCAGACCCACCCAGAAATAGCTGTCCGAGCGCAGAGTGGCGCCGACCGGAACCGGCCCGGGAAAACCGCTGTCGCCGACCAGGCGGGTGAGTTGCACCACCTGATCTGCGCTGAGGGCCACCTGCCCTTTCTGGCCCTCCAGCAGGCCCGAAAGCGAGCCATTGTTGAGGTTGATCAGATTGCCACCCGACACCCATCGACGGGTGTCGAGCACACCGGTGCCACCGTCGGCGATGAACAGGTCGTAGGTGCGGATCTGCTTGTTGAAGTCGGCATTGTAGATCAGGCGCAGGCGATCCGGACCGTCGGCGCGGCAGCTGGCCCGCATGTCGTCGCCCTGAAGGTAGGAGAGCCACTGATAGCGGAAATCGGCGCGGTTGCCCGCGGGGCCCTGGGCCTGACAGGCCGCCAGGACGCAGCCCAGGAGGAGGAAGACGGCAAGGCGTGTTTTCATCGTCGATCCTTGAAGCCGTACCAGAGATAGGCGCAGCGCAGATACCAGAGGCGCAGCGCAGGCAGCGGAAACTTCTTCAGCGGCGTCTGCACCACGGGGCTCAGCCAGTTGCTGGCGGGTTCGTTGCCGGCAATCATCCGCGCCACCGCACGGCCCG
>CALLQH010000231.1 GCA_938014945.1 uncultured bacterium
CAGGGCGATGCGGCGATCGCGGCCTATCGGCAGGCGATCGCAGCCAAGCCCGATCATGCCATGGCCTATTTCAACATGGCCCTTGTCCTCATCGAGCAGGGCAATCAGGACGAAGCCGAGGCAGCCCTGCGCAAGGCGCTTGCCCTCGATCCCGTCTATGTCCGCGCCGCGCGGCAACTCGCGCAACTCCTGCGCGGCCAGCTTCGCAGCAAGGATGCCGCCAGGGTTCTGCAGGATGTCCTGAAGGCGGACCCGGAAGCCGACGAGATACTCGCCGATCTGGGGCTTACGCTCGACGTCCTGCGCTACCTGGAGCGCTCCGAGCAGGCATGGCGTCGGCTGATCACGCGACAGCCCGAAGTCATGGCCTGGCATCGCGCGCTGGCCAATTCCCTGCTCGGTCAGGGACGCATGGCCGAGGCGGCGGCGAGCTTTCAGCGATGCCTGGAACTGGCGCCCGATGCCGCCGACGTGATCGCCAGCCTGGGCGATCTGCGCAAGGGGCAGGGCCGGCTAAAGGAGGCCGAAGCCCTGGTGCGGCGATCGCTGGAACTGCGGCCCGATCTGGCGGCGGCCCATTCCAATCTGCTGGTCATCCTCAACTATACCGCCGAAGACGGCGATGCCCTGCTGCGCGAGCACCGTGACTGGGCGGCGCGTCATACCGACGCGGTGGTGGCGCTGCCGCCGCGCCGTCCGCACCACCATGGCGGGGCACGCCTGCGGGTGGGGTATGTCTCGCCTGATTTCCGGCAGCACTCGGCAGCCTATTTCATCGAACCCCTGATGGCTGCGCACGACCGCAGTGCCTTCGAGATCTACTGTTACTCCGGGGTCACGCGCGAGGACGAGTTCACCGAACGCTGCCGGGCGCTTGCGGATGGCTGGGTTTCGACCATCGGAATGTCGGAGCAGGCGCTGGCCGATCGCATCGCGGCGGACGGCATCGATATCCTGGTCGATCTCTGTGGTCATTTCGGCGGCCATCGCCTGGGCGCCTTTGCCTTCCGGCCGGCCCCCGTGCAGGTCACCTGGATGGGCTATCCCGCCACCACCGGTATGCGCCAGATGGACTACCGGATGAGTGACGCCATTGCCGATCCGCCGGGTGATTCGGACAGCTGGCATACCGAGAAGCTGGTGCGGTTGCCCGGCGGATTCCTGTGCTACCGACCCTATCAGGACGCGCCCGATGTTGCGGCGGCGCCGTGCCTGCGCGCGCGCCACGTCACCTTCGGTTCGTTCAATAACCTTGCCAAGCTGACGGATGAGGTGGCGGCCTGCTGGTCGCGCCTGCTCGACACGGTGCCCGGCGCGCGCCTGCTGCTGAAGGACCGGGGCTTTGCCGACGAGGAAACGCGCCAGGACTGGCTCGCCCGCTTTGCCCGCCATGGCGTCGGTCCCGACCGCCTGGAGCTTTGTGCGAGGGTCGAGAACCTGAAGGGGCATCTGGATTTCTATCGCCGCCTCGACATTGCGCTCGATCCCTTCCCCTACAACGGCACCACAACGACCTGCGAGGCGATGTGGATGGGCTTGCCGGTCGTCACCCTGGCGGGCGATCGCCATGCCGCCAGGGTCGGCGCCAGCCTGCTCACGCGCCTGGGGCTGGAGGAACTGATCGCGCAGACAGAGGACGACTACATCGCCATCGCGGCCCGCCTTGCCGCCGAGCCTGCCAGGCTGGAGACGATGCGGCGGGGCATGCGCGGGCGCATGGCGGCCTCGCCACTTTGTGACAATGCCGACTTCGCGCGCTGTGTCGAGGAAGCCTATCGCTCGATGGTGCAGCAAGCCGGCGGATAGATGCCGTTCTGAAAGGGCGTTTGCCGCAGCCCTTATGTATGGGCGGGCAGGTGCCGCATGGGAAGGTCTGGATGCCGGATATGGCGGGAACGAAGGCCAAGCTGATACCCATCGTGTGCTCTGGGCTGAAACGCTCCGCGTCCACCTGGAGCTACAACGTCTGCCGCGAACTCTTTCAGCGCACGCTTGATCCGGCCAAGGTGACCTTCGTGGCAACCTACGCCGGCGACACCGACAAGATGCTGGAAGAACTGGCCAGGGAGACGCACGGCGGCAAACCGCGCGTGGCGCTGATCAAGGCGCATGACCTGGGACCGGCGACCCTCACGGGAATCAGGGCGGGCCGCATCCGGAACGTCTATACGGTGCGCGACCCGCGCGATGCGCTTGCCTCCATGATCCGCTTCTGGCCGCCCACCCCGGACAACCCCTTCGAGACCTATCTCGGCAACTTCCAGCGCTGGCTGATGCAGGGCGAAACCCTGATGCGCTCGGGGACATCGCTGGTGATCCGCTACGAGGACATGATGGACGATTCTGCGGCCTGTATCGAAGCGGTCGCGCGTTATCTGAAGCTGCCGGAGCGCAAGCAACTGATCGCCAGGGTCGATGCCGCGACCAGCGTGGAGAGCCATCGGAAGATCATCGACCGGATCGAAGAACAGGCCGAGGATCCCGATGCGGCGTTCGATCCCACGCGTCAGCTCCACAGGCGCCATATCGACAGCGGCGAAGTCGGCCGGTGGCGCCGCGACCTGTCTCAGGAACAGCGGCGCAGGGCCGTGGTGGCCTTTCTCCCATGGCTGGTCAGCATGGGTTATGCCGAGGAGGCATTGCGCGCGGCGGTTGAGGCGCAGGCCTAGGCCGGCGAAGCGGATATGTCTGGCTGGAGCATCGCTTCCAGAGCCCATGACGCGGCCGCTGCATACAACTCGGCCACGTCATGAAAAACAGGCGGGCCGGGTTCCAGGATGCCCTGGGCGGTGAGGATGGAACCATCGTTCTGGTCGCGCCAGACACGCCGGGGCAGGGGGCTATCGCCGTCGCCGACCGCGATGAGGCGCTCGCTGTCGTGCCGCAGGGTTTCAGGCAGGGATGCCACCAGGTCTGCCGGCACGATCACGGGCCCCGATGTGATGTCGCGGACCAGGGAAGCACAGGCAAGGGAAGCGCGCGTCAGCACGGAGATGTCGGCCCTGTCGGTGCCGATGCCGCGCTTGCGGACCGTCTCCAGGGGGATCGTCATGATGGCGCATGCCACGGCCGGATTGCAGAGCAATGCGCGGCCGGCTGCCGCATCGCCGATCTGCGGCTGGCTGTTGAGCACCAGGCCGTCGACCTCCAGCCCGCGCCCGCTGGCGCATCCGATGGCAAGCCCGCTGGCCGCTGCTCGCGCCAAGAGCGCGGCGGCGATGGCGTCGGCCTGCCGTCCGCCATGGATATGGACCACGGGGATGGTTGCCGGCGTGCCGGGGGGAAACAGGAAGTCGACGATGCGGACCGTCTCGTCGGGGAAACCGACATCGGGGTCGCCGTAACCCAGACCGGGATTGGTGTTCACTTCGTTGATGCCGCAGGGCACGTCGCGGAAGGACCGTGTGATATCCGGTGTGATGAAGTCGACGCCCGCAATGTCGATGGCGGCGGTGCGGGCAATCTGTTCCGCCATGCGGCGATTGTCGGGGTGGATGATCGCGGTGACATCGTTGCGCGTGCCGCCCGTCGAGAGGTTTGCGGTGCGGCGGATATGGACCGTCTCGCCGGCTTCCGGTACCGAGCGTCTGGTCAGGCCCTGGCTTGCCAGAACGCCATCGCTGACGGCGTCGAGCACGATGGGCAGGAGGCCGCTGGCCACACCCTGGCTGCGCACTGGCCGCGCATTCTCGCGCGCAACCAGGCTGGCGACGTCGCTGCGGCCGTCGCCGATGACACGGGCCGGCAGGAACACGGAGGCCGACGCCAGTTGGCCGTCGACGACAACCAGGCGGTGGGCATCGCCGGGGATGAAGGTCTCGACCAGCACGCCCCGGCGGAGAGAAGCGGCGAGTTCAAAGGCGGCGGCCAGTTCCTCGTCCTGGCTGATGCCCACGGTGATGCCGCGGCCATTGAAGCCTGCTTGCGGCTTGACCACCACTGGATAGCCGATGCGGCGTGCCGCCGCGATGGCGCCCTCGCAGTCGCTCACGGCGATCTGGCGCGGAACCGGGAAGCCCAGGCGCGTGAGGAATGCCGCGCAAAGGAGCTTGTCGCCCGTCAGCCAGTGTCCGATCTGGCCGGTCAGCTGGCTCTTGGTGCCGTGTATGAGTTTCCGGCGACAGCCATGGCCTAGCTGCAGCAGGTCCACCCCCTCGACGACCTGCAGCCAGGGGATGCCGCGGGCGCGTGCGGAGCGCAGGATGCCGCGGGCGCCGCGTTTGATCGGTGCAGCGTTGGCAATGGTGAGGAACCGCATCAGCGAGGTGGGAGCCTCGAAGGTCTTGCTCTCGTCTTCGAGCGTGAACATGACGTCGACCAGATCGCATGCAGCCGCCGCAACCGCCTTGCCCATGGCGATCTGCTCGAAGCCGAAGGCAATGGCGCTGGCGTGTTTGCCCTTGCCGCTGCCGATGATGCGCATGCCCTCGGCGAAGGTCGTGTTGAGCCGCTGCAGCTCCAGACAGAGAAGGGCGACGGTGGAGGCGATGGGCTGGGGACGAGGGGAGCGCAGGTAGTCTCTGCTGGCCGGCTCCAGATCCAGCGAGGCGGAGGCGCGGCAGTGGGCAAGAAGGATGTCGGCCAGCAGCGAAAGCTGTCCCGGTTGCAGGGCGCGCGGACGGCCTCCGGCAAAGCGGGCGATGTCCAGGCTGGCGAGGATGGCCGCCCGGGGCAGATACGGATTGGGTCCTTCGAAGACAGCCAGCCGCGTCACCAGGCCGCTGCCATCGGTGTCTGAAGAAGGCCGCGGCTGCGTGACGTGCGGCATGTCCTCACTCCCTGCGCGATCGCGCCGACACACTTGGACAGCATGCCGGATGCGGATGCAACGCCGCTGACGGTGAAGACTGGGGGACGGTGCCGAGGATGGTGCCGGATGCGGGACTCGAACTCGCGACCTACCGCTTACAAGGCGGTTGCTCTACCAACTGAGCTAATCCGGCGCCGGTGTTTCCCCTATCACAGGATGGCCGCGCGGGGCCAGATGGGTCGTGGAGACGGCAAGGCATTGCTGGCAAGTAAGTGAGGCCCGGTGGTATCAGCGGTGCCAGTCAAGCAAGAGAGTGGCGATGGCGCAGGACGACAGAGCAGGAAGCGGCGGTGGCGGCGATGCCTCCATAGACTTCATGGCGGCCCTGGAACGTGTCCTGGCGCAGAAGCCCTATGCCACCCCTGCGGACGTGCGTGCCCTGGCGCCCGAACTGCGCGATTGGGCCGACAAGCGGCTGGCCAAGAACATCGTACTGACCCGCCAGCGCCTGGCTGCCCGCCGCGCCCAGGGCTGAACGCCGGGCGGCTCAGTCCTCCTGCTTGCGCTGGGGCAGGGCCTTGCGCCTGGTGCCGGCGAAGTCCTCGAGCTCGTCCTCGCTCATCGATTCGTACATCTCGCGGGAAGCGCCCTGGAGTTCCTTCACAGGGGTCTCGCCGCGCTTGGCCGACAGGGCGGCGCCGGCGGCCTTCTGCTGGGCCCTGGATTTCGCGGGCATGGGATTCCTCCGAATGGTTCCGCCCAGGAGAACGCGGTTTCACCCCCTGGTGTTTCACCAGAGCATTTTCGTGAAGAAAATTTTGCAATCAGCCGTATCGGGAGCAACGTGGGCCTTCGCCTGGGCGTTGACGTGTTGACCGGTTCAAACCGGTCCAACACGAGGAACAGCAAGATGTCCCGAACGCCCCCGAAGCCCCCTGCCGGGAACGCCGGTCAGCCCGCGCAAGCTGCGCCCCAGGCTCCGCACAAGAAGGAGCAGCAGAGGAACGGTCCTGCCCAGACCGCCCGCAGGCAACCGGAAAGCCCGGAAAACGCGGCCAAGCGATCCTAGCCGCAGCCGCGTTTGCGCCGGGGTGGCGGGCGATGTCCGCCACCCCGTTTTTTATGTCGACGTCGTGGATGGCAAAGGAAGCTGCTTGCGCGCCTCGTGCAGGGCGACGGCGGCGGCGTTGGAGACGTTGAGGCTCAGGCCTTCGCGCATCGAGGGGATCGCCACCAGCAGGTCACAGCTTTCGCGCGACAGGCGGCGCAGGCCGCTGCCCTCCGCGCCCAGGACCAGCGCCACGGGCGAGGGCAGGGGCTTCTCCCCCAGCATGTCGCGGGCTTCGCCATCCAGTCCGACGACCCAGAAGCCCAGCTCCTTCAGCCGGTCGAGGCCGCGGGCCAGATTGCCCACGCGCACCAGCGGCACCCACTCCAGCGCCCCGGAGGCGGCCTTTGCCAGAACGCCGGTCGCCTGCGGCGAATGGCGGTCCTGTACGATCACCGCGGCGGCGCCGAAGGAGGCCGCAGAGCGCAGAATCGCCCCGACATTGTGTGGATCGACCACCTGATCGAGCACGACGACGATCTTCTGGCCGGAAACGGTCTCGTCCAGGTCGGGTTCCTCCAGTGGAAGAACCTGCATGGCAAGGCCCTGATGGACCGATCCGGGCCCCAGAAGGCGGTCGATTTCGCGCCGGTCGGTGATTTCGACTCCGGGCGGCGCGGCGGGCCGGGCGCGTGCGAGGCGCTCGGCATCGGCCGCGGTCTCGTTTGTGGCGACCAGGCGCAGACATTGACGATGCGGGTTGGCAAGGGCTGCCGAAACCGGGTGGAGACCGTAAAGCCAGACGGGCGCTTCCCCGGGAGAACCCCCGGAACGCGAGGCCTGACGCCGATCCTGATGCTTGTGGTGCTTGCGGCTCATGGGTCCCTCCTATAAAGTGTCTTGCGACAACTGGAAACAGACCCGACGTGCTAACGCGGCGGCCGCGAAGCGCAGAGCCTTTCTGCGCTTCGTTTTCGTTGACAAGCGTTGGGGTAATCCGTTAGTTCGCGCACCCTTGGCGGGGTGAGCCGAGTTCGAGTTCGGAGGGATGCCTGAGTGGTTAAAAGGGACGGGCTGTAAACCCGTTGCGCAAGCTACGGTGGTTCGAATCCACCTCCCTCCACCAGCTCTGCCTTATTGCCGCCAGGAAGCCGCCGTCGGGGCGGTGCGCCATGGAGGAAAGGAAGCCGCGGGTGTAGCTCAATGGTAGAGCCCCAGCCTTCCAAGCTGGTTACGCGGGTTCGATTCCCGCCACCCGCTCCACCACCGGCAGCGATGCCGCCCGACGTGACGACAACCAAGACCGGCAGGCCGCCGGACAGGACGAGACCAGGAGACGAGACGCGATGGCGAAGGCAAAATTCGAGCGCAACAAGCCGCATGTGAACATTGGCACGAT
>CALLQH010000232.1 GCA_938014945.1 uncultured bacterium
CTCCTGCATGGCCGCCGGCAGCATATCGGCATAGTGGCGCATGACCACGATGTCGAACTGCGGATGGTAACGCCAGACCTCGGTGCCGGCGGCGACTGCCTCGGCGGCGAAGATGCCCGTGCCGTGGATGGCGGAAGGGCCGACATAGTTTCGGATCAGCATCATGGCGCGGGTCCTCGGGCTGCGGTCTGCGGCCGCAACCGATGGGGTGGACGACGAACGCCCGCCGTCCGGCGCGATGCCGGCATGACGGGCGTTGGTGAAAAGCTCAGGAAACGCGCGGGAAAAACGCCGCGGACGCGGGGCAAACGCTATGCGATTCGCAGGGCATCGCATAGCGGGATATTGGCCCCCTCCGGGAGGTCTCTAGAGGATGGCGAGGACCGCTTCGGGCGGTCGCCCCATGGCGGCTTTCTTGCCGTTGACGACGATCGGTCGTTCGATCAGCACGGGGTGGTTGACCATGGCCTCGATCAGCGCCTCGCGCGTCGTGGCGGGATCGGAAAGGCCAAGCTCCTTGTAGGGCGTTTCCTTGGTCCGCATGGCTTCGCGTGGCGCCTTGCCCATCAGGGTCAGTAGGTGGTCCATGGTCTCGTAATCCGGCGGAGTCTCCAGGTAGAGCACGACCTCCGGCTCGATCCCCTTGCCCCGGATCAGCTCCAGGGTTTCGCGCGATTTCGAGCAGCGGGGATTGTGGTAGATCGTCACGGTCATGGGGTGTCTCCTTCTTCCGGTCTCTGTTTTGTCAGCGCCGCTTCTCGGGCGCCAGCAGGTGGCTGGTGACCCAGTTGCGCAGGGGTTTGCCTTCCAGGTAGTCGGCGATCAGATGGATGGCGTTGGTGCGCATGTCGACCACGGCGTCGGGTGAGAAGAAGGCGGCATGGGGAGTGAGCGCCAGGCGGTCGTCGATCCAGGCCTCGCGCGCGAGCCACGCCTTGATCAGCGGATGCTCCGGATCGGCGGGCTCCACGGGATAGACGTCGAGGCCCAGGCACTGCAGGGGGCCGTCCTTCATGCCCTCGTAGGCCGCGTCGAGGTCGACCACCGGGCCGCGCGAGGTGTTGATCAGGATGGTGCCGGGCTGCATGGCCGCGATCGCCTCGCGGTCGATCATGCGTTCGGTCTCGCCCGTCAGCGGCACATGCATGCTGATGATGTCGCAGGCGCCGAGCAACTCCTTCAGGGAGGAAACCCGCGTGACGTTGAGCGAAAGCTCGGTACCGCTCGGAAGGTAGGGGTCGTAGGTCATGACCTCCATGCTCATGCCCTGGCAGCGCCGGGCGAAGGCGCTGCCAATGCGTCCCAGGCCGACGATGCCGACGCGGCGGCGGTAGGTGCGCCGGTTGTAGGGGTTCTCCCACGCCCAGCCTTCGGGCAGGCCTGCCTGCATCCGCGTGTTGTAGAAGCGGATGCCGCGTACGAAGGTCATCATCAGGGCCAGCGCATGGTCGGCGACTTCGTTGATGCCGTAATCCGGCACATTGGCGACCGGGATGCCGTTGCGCGAGGCCGCAGCCAGATCGACGTTGTCGAAGCCGACGCCGGCGCGCACCAGCAGGCGGCATCTGGTCATGCGGTCGATCATGCCGGCCCCGACCGGCTTGGTATTGAACATGCAGAAGGCATCGCAGGCGGCGAGCGCGTCCTCGGGCAGGTCGGCGGGCATGCCGACCTCGCGCAGGTCGAATTCCAGGCTCTCGCGGCCGGCGGCTTCGAACAGGCCGAGATCATCGATCTTGGGATCGGTGATCAGTACCCGGAACGTCATGGCTGTTTCCCCCGTTGCTGGCGCTCTTTCCTACCGCGCACCGGTCATCAGAGCCAGCCGCCAGGGTGACCTTCGTCACGACAGGGACCTTTGGCGGTGGCAAACGGCTTTTGCGTTTGCCATGTTCAGGGTGTGGGGGATCGCCCTTCTGAGCAGGGCGAGCGACCTCCTCGAAACGGCAAACCGTCGGTAACGGCGGGACGCAAAGCCTCCGGCCCGCGAACACTGCGGGTAGCGGGGCCACCGAAGGGAGCACAGCGATGCACAACGCCCAGGCCTTCGTCGCCCATGACGATTCCAACATCGCCAATCTGGAGGACGCCCGCCGGCCGGCGGAGAAGAGCGACCGCGAGCTTGCGGCCGATGTCACGGCGGCCATGCTGGATCTGCAGGAGGCGATGGATCGCGCGATCCTTGCCGGCCTCATCGTGGAGCCCAGCTTTCAGGCGGTCGGCAACCGCTTCGCCACGGTCGGCGTCTCGGCGGAATCCTATCTGGTGAAGGCAAAGATCATGCGCCGCCTGTCCTGAGACGGCGCAGGGGCCTGCGGCTCAGCCGACGGAAAAGGCGAGGATTCTCGAAAGCTGGCACAGCGGCCGGCCGGTCTCGGCCGCCCAGCCGTTGAAGGCCTTCTGGACCTTCGCCTTGTCGGCCTTGCCGGTGGGCTTCTTTTCCACAATACCCGCGTCGATCAGCGCACGGCTGACATCGTCCGTCAGGACGAAGGTGTCCTTGCCGACCATGCGCAGGAAATAGGGCCCGGAATTGCCGCCGAGCTGGCTGAAATCGCGCGCCAGCGCGGCCCACAGTCCGACGGTGTCGTCGGCCGGCCAGGCGGCGAGCCATTGTCCGAAGCTGCCGTGTTCGCGCGCAATCCCCTGCATGGCGGCGGCATTGTCGCGGATCGAGGAGAGCTTGGCCCAGTGGCGGATCAGCGCCGCATTGCCCATGCAGGCTTCCATGTCCTCGTCGCTCATCAGCGTGATGCGGCCGGGCTGGAAGCCATGAAAGGCCTCCTCGAAGGCCGGCCACTTGGAATCGACCAGGGAATGCTTCAGCCCGGCGCGGAAGACGCGCAGGCACATCTGGGAGAGATAACGGTCGTCGGGAACCGCCGCCAGTTCATCGGCCGAGCGGGGCGAGGGGAGCTGGGCCTCCAGCTTGTCCTGTCCTCCCGTGCGTTTGAGCGCACGTTTCAGGATCGGGGCGAAGGTGGCCATGGCGGTTTTCAGCGGTCGGCGTGGGCCTTGACCAGGGCCACGGCGGCATCGCGCAGCAGGGCGTGGTCGGCCGCGGCGATCACCAGATCGTAGCCGCGCGCGAACATGTCCTTGGCGCTGTCGCCGGGGCCGGGGATGCCGCCCATGAAACGGCCGCTCTCCTTGATCAGGCGCTCGGCCTCCTCGCGCAGCTCCTTGGCGGCCGGCGCATTGAGGTCGGACAGGCAGCCAATGGAACTCGCCAGATCGTTGCGGCCGATGAACAGCATGTCGATGCCGTCGACCTTGCCGATCTCGCGCAGGTTCTTGACGGTCAGCTCGCTCTCGACCTGGCTCATGACGAAGACATCGCCGCCCTTGGCCGCAATGAATCCGTCCTTGTCGTAGCCGTAACGGGCGGCGCGGACATTGCCGGGCGCCACGCCGCGGATGCCGACCGGGGGAAAGCGGCAGGCCGCGGCGACCGCGGCCGCGCCCTCGGCGGTCTCCACCAGGGGCACCATCAGGCCGTCGATGCCGGTGTCGAGCGCCTGCTTGATGAGCTGGGTGTCGTTGTCGCGTACGCGCAGAAGGCTGGCGCTGTCGCCGCCGGCGCGGATCGCCTGCTGCTGCAGGATCGCGTCCATGTTGTTCCCGGGGCCGTGCTCCTGATCGATCATGATCACGTCGAAGCCGGCGCCCGCGACGATCTCCGTGGCGATCGGGCTGTTCATGTTGACCCAGCCGCCCAGCATCTTGGTGCCGGATTTCAGGGCATCACGGATCGCAGCGCCACGGGCCATGGTCTAGATCTCCAGCAGGGAAGGGGTCAGCGTGCGTCGACGCCGTTGGGGAAGGCCGAGCGCAGCAGGAAGGCGGGAACCTGGTCGGTATCGCCGAAGGCCACGCGGCCATCCTTGGGATCGCGCTTGTCGCCCTTGGCCGCGGTCTTCTCGGGCCGCGGATCGGAATGGCGGGCCGGCTTCGTCTCGGCGGCGGCCTTTTCCTCGGCCGTCTCCTCCCCGTCGGCCCCGTCGTCGTCGGCCTCCTCGGGTTCGGGCCTGGCTTCGTCCTTTGTCTCGGTGGCCTTCGTCTCGGCGGCCTTCTTGCCGCGTCCGCGGCTGCGGCGGCGGCGCGGCTTGCTCTCTTCGGTGGCTTCGCTCTCGGGGGCGGCGGCCTCGGCGGCAGCCTCCTCGGGCGCATCCGCCTTGGCTTCCTCGGCGGGGACCGGTGTTTCGGCGGTTTCCTCCACGGGGGCGGCCTCGACGGCCGCCTCGCGCGGCTTGTTGGCCGCACCCGGGGTGAAGCCGGGGATTTCGGCGGTCTTGATGCCCTCGATATCGACCACGGGCAGCGAACGCTTGATCAGGCGCGTCACGGCGGCCAGGCCCTTGGCATCGTCAGGCGTGGCGAAGGTGAAGGCGTGGCCACGGTGACCGGCACGGCCGGTGCGGCCGATGCGGTGGACATAATCCTCCGCGCTCACCGGCACATCGAAGCAGAAGACGTGGCTGACGCCGAAGACGTCGATGCCGCGGCCCGCGACATCGGTGCAGACCATGATCTTGGCCTCGCCCGACTTGAAGGCGCCCAGCGCCACCTCGCGTTCGCGCTGCTGCATGTCGCCCTGCATGCGCACGCAGTTGTAGCCGTAGCGCTTGAGCGAGCGGTGCAGGCTGTCGACGTCCTTCTTCCGGTTGGAGAAGATCATCGCGGATGTCACAGGCTCGTTCTCGAGCAGGTGGCGCAGGGCCTTGCCCTTGTCACGCTCGTTGGCCACGGCGACCAGCACCTGCTCCACCGTTTCGGCGGGCGAGGCGGGCGGCGCCACGGTGATTTCCTTCGGATTGTGCAGGAAGCGCTCGGCCAGCTTGCGGATCTCGCGCGGCATGGTCGCCGAGAACATCAGGGTCTGGCGCAGCGGCGGCAGGCGTTCGACGATCTTGTCGACATCGGGGATGAAACCCATGTCGAGCATGCGGTCGGCCTCGTCGATGATCAGGTGCTTCACACCCATCATCAGGACATGGCCGCGCTCGACCATGTCGAGCAGGCGGCCGGGCGTGGCGATCAGCACGTCGATGTTGCCGTTGAGCGCCTGTTCCTGCTTCTTCATGTCGCTGCCGCCGATCAGCAGGGCGGGCGTCAGCTCCACCTCGGCGGCGTAGATCTCGAAGTTCTCCATGGTCTGCTGGGCAAGCTCGCGCGTCGGCGAGAGGATCAGCGCCCGGGGCATGCGCGCCTTGGCGCGGCCGCCCGAGAGAATGTCGATCATGGGAAGCACGAAGGCGGCCGTCTTGCCGGTGCCGGTCTGGGCGCAGCCCAGAAGGTCGCGGCCCTGCAGAGCGATCGGGATGGCCTGTCGCTGGATGGGCGTGGGTTCCCGGTAACCGGCCTTCTCTACGGCCGCCAGGATCTCGGGGCTCAGGCCCAGATCTTCGAATGTCATTCGGTGGGTTTGCTCCAGCGCGGCAGGCGCCGGTATGCCTTATGTTCTTTCATATGCGCGCGTGATACCTGTCGGGCGGCCTCCCGTCAACGCAAGAGCGCATGACGGGGCGCTATGCGACCTCGTCCGATTGCCCTCCGAAGGGCAACGGGACAGGGGTTTGACTTGGCCATTCGGGAAGCCCGGCGCCGAGAATTCGAGGAGAGCTTGTCATGCGCATGGAAGCAGGGCGCAGCGCCCTTGTCCTGATCGATCTGCAGGAACGCCTGATGCCCGCCATGATCGCGGGCGACGAGGTTGTCGCGCGCGGCGCCATCCTTCTGGAAGCGGCACGCGTCCTCGACATCCCGGTGCTGGCCACGCGCCAGTACCCCAAGGGGCTGGGCGGTCTCGTGGCGCCGTTCGCGGAACGCCTGGATGCCGCGGAATGCCACGACAAGCTGGCGTTTTCCGCCTTTGCCGATGACGCGGTGCACGGCCCGTTGCTGGGGCTGGGCCGCGATCTGTTCGTTCTGGCGGGGGTGGAGAGCCATGTCTGCGTGCTGCAGACCGCGCTCGACCTGCTGGCCGAGGGCTACCGCGTCGCGGTGGTGGCCGATGCGGTGACCAGCCGGACCGGGGAAAGCCGCGATCTGGCGCTGGCCCGGCTGCGCAGCCAGGGAGCCCAGATCGTGAATGCCGAGATGGTCGTGTTCGAATGGCTGGAACGGGCCGGAACCGACGCATTCCGCAAGCTCTCCCCCCTGATCCGCTGAAGCCGCCCCGCTGCGGCAACGGTGCGGCAGCAGGGTGAATGCGGACCGTTTGCCAGGGGCATCTTGCCTTGCCTCTCAACTGGGGTGAAAATCCTGCTCCAGGCACGACCGCCAGATGCAGGAAGCCACCTGGGGCCCTGCGCAGGAGGCCCCGGATGAAGTCGCTGATCCTTGCCCTGCCGCTCCTGGGTCTGGCCTGTCTGCCGGCCGCCGCCGAGCGGCCCGCGTCCGACGATATGGGCAAGCTGCTGGCCTATACCGTCAACTGCACCTGTGTCGTGGGCGAGAAGGACTGGATCCTCGACGTCTACCGCCAGATTTTCACCCAGGCCTATGGCGAAGACTACACCCGCGCCCTGCAATCGCCCCTGCAGGGCGCGCTCAGTGACGGCTGGGACCGCCACATGGACATGTGCGAGCGGATCTGCGACCTGCCGCTGACCCGCGAGGCCATGGCCGACTATCTCGGACTGACGCTGGACCGTGAACTGCAGCTCGCCCTGGCCCGCGCCGACGGCGGGCCGGTCGATGCTTCGGGGGTGCGCGCGGTCCTCGGCCCGCCGCCCGCGGGCGAACCCGCCGTGGTCTATGTCAGCCCCGAGGGCGGCGAGGCGGCCACCGTGCCGGCCACGTCGGGCGCGGCGGCGTTGGCCCCGATCGCGCCGGAGGTCGTGCCCGCCGCTCAGGTGACGGAAGCGGAAGCGATTGCCGTGCCGGATGTGGAGGTGGTCGTGCCCGAGCCGGCCGGCGTGGTCGAGGAGGCCGTCGACGACCGGCCCCCGGACTATTTCGAGGCTGCGGGAACGGGCGACAACTGGTCGTCGGCGCTCTGCCGCTCCAGCCCTTCCAAGCCGGAATGTCGCAAGGCTGGTGGTTCGTGATCGCTCACATTTTCGCATTTTTGACATTAGAAATAGCAGTTAATATGTTGAAATTAAATAGGAAAGTGACCTTGGTAATCTGCCCCTCCCTGATTGTGGGAGCCCTCCTGGCATGGTCGGCCCCGGCTATGGCGGACGACCGTCCC
>CALLQH010000233.1 GCA_938014945.1 uncultured bacterium
GTCACGGCGATGGCGCGCGACGCCACCGGCGCCGACCTGACGCTCGCCGACGGCCGTGTGCTGCGCTGCTCCCTGGTCGTGGGCTGCGACGGCTTCCGCTCAGGTGTGCGGGACATGGCCGATATCGGCCACCGCACCATCACCTATGGCCAGACCGGCATCGTCTGCACCGTGGAGCACGAACGCGATCACCGCGGCATCGCCCACGAACGTTTCCTGCCCGCCGGTCCCTTCGCCATCCTGCCGCTGACGGGCAACCGCTCCTCGCTCGTCTGGACCGAAAAGGACGCCATTGCCGAGCGCGTGCTGCAACTGGAGCCCGAGGCGTTCCTCGAGGAGATCGCCTGGCGCTTCGGCGATTTCCTCGGCGGGCTGAAGCTTGCCGGGCCGGTGTGGAGCTATCCGCTGACCCTGGTGCTGGCGCATCACGCGACGGCGCCGCGCCTGGTGCTGGTGGGCGATGCCGCCCATCGCATCCATCCCATCGCCGGCCAGGGCTACAACCTCGGCATCCGCGACATCGCCGTGCTGGCCGAGGTGCTGGGCGCGAACCGTCGCCTGGGCCTCGATCCCGGCGATGCGGTCGCACTTGGCGACTACGCGCGCCGCCGCCGCGTCGATACCTTCTCGCTGGTCGCGGTGACCGACGGGCTCAACCGGCTGTTCTCCAACGCGATTCCTCCCGTCGCCCTGGCGCGCGATCTGGGCCTCGGCGCGGTCGAGCGCATCCCGCCGTTGAAGCGCCTCTTCATGCGCCACGCCATGGGCACGGTCGGCCGCCTGCCGAGGCTGATGCGCCAGGACTGAGGCCGCCGCTTACTCCGGCGCGGCGATCCGGCCGCGCGGCGCCTTCACCGTCAGCAGGATGGCAAGGCCCGCCAGCATCAGCACGACGATGACGCTCATGCCCAGGCGCGCATTGCCGCTGAGCGCGGTGACGGTGCCGACCAGCAGCGGGCCGATGAAACTCGTCACCTTTCCCGAAAGTGCGAAGAAGCCGAACATCTCGCCGGTCATCTCGGGCGGCGCCATGCGCGCCATCAGGCTGCGGCTGGCCGATTGCACGGGGCCGATGAAGATGCCCAGCGCCATGCCCAGGATCCAGAACCACATCGCCTCTTCCACGATCAGGATGCCCGCGCCGCAGACGGAAAGGCAGAGCAGGGCGATGACGATGGTCTGCTTGGGGCCCAGCCAGTCGTCGAGCCAGGCGAAGCCCGCGGCCCCCAGTCCGGCGGTGACGTTGAGGCAGACCGCGAAGATCAGCACGTCCTCCTCGGTCATGGCGAAGGCCGTGGCGGCATAGATGCCGCCCAGGGCAAAGAGGGTGTTGAGGCCGTCGATGTAGAGCAGGCGCGCGGCAAGGAAACGCAGGATCTCCTTGTGGCGCGAAAGCTGCCGCCCGGTCTCGATCAGGCGCCGCCAGCCCCGCGCGATGGCGGTGGTCACGGGCAGTTTCGCGCTCGGCCGGTCGGGCGTGAAGACGAACATCGGCCAGCCGAAGACGATCAGCCAGCCCGCCGCCAGCAGGGCCGAGACGCGCACGCCGCCCGCGGGCACCTCATCGAGGCCGAAGGGCGCGGTCTCGGGCATGATGAAGACGACCAGCGCCAGCGCCAGGCAGGCGATGCCGCCGGCATAACCCAGGCCCCAGGCCCAGCCCGAAAGCCGGCCCATGCGGTGGGGCGGGGCAAGGTCGGGCAGCATGGCGTTGTAGAAGACGGTCGATGTCTCGAAGCCGATGTTGACCAGCACCACCAGCACCAGCACGGGGATGGTGTAAATCGACTCCGGCGCTGCGAACCAGAGCAGCGCGGTGGCGATCACGGTCAGCAGGGTGAAGCCGCCGACCCAGGGCTTGCGCCGCCCGGCGGCGTCGGCGATGGCGCCGGTCAGCGGCGAGATCAGCGCGATGATCAGCGCCGAGGCCGCCATGCCCCAGCTCCACAGCTCCAGCCCGCGGGTCTCGTCGCCGACCACGCCGCGCGCGAAGTAGGGCGCGAAGATGAAGGTGATGACGATGGTCGGCGTGGGCGAATTGGCCCAGTCGAACAGACTCCAGGCGAGCAGGCCGCGGCGCGTGGCCGGACGTTCGAGACGGGTGGGAACGGACATGGCGGCTCCGCGCTGGGGCGGCAACCTTAACCCGCGCCGGGGCGGGCGCGCGACGGATCGTTCCGGCAACGCAATGCGGCCCTGCGCCCTCTGCCATGGACGCGCCTCGTCCCGGCGGGCTATCGATGGAAGCCCCATCCCCGACCGAACCCCGGAAGCCCCCATGACCGACCTCTTTGCCCCCCTCACGCTGCGCGGCCTCACCATGCGCAACCGAGTCGGCATCTCGCCGATGTGCCAGTACGTCTCGCAAGACGGCTTCGCCAGCGACTGGCATCTGGTGCATCTGGCCAGCCGCGCCGTCGGCGGCGCCGGCCTCGTCATCGCCGAGGCCTCGGGCGTGGAGGCGCGCGGGCGCATCACGCCGGGGTGCCTGGGCATCTGGAAGGACGACCACATCGAGAAGCTGGCGCAGATCACCGCGGCGATCCGTGCCAACGGTGCGGCAAGCTGCATGCAGATCGCGCATGCCGGGCGGAAGTCCAACGCCACCGTGCCCTGGGAAGGGGACCGCACGCTCAAGGCCGAAGAGGGCGCCTGGCAGACCGTCTCCAGCGTCGCAAAGCCCTTCGATGAACCGGGCGGCGCGCTGGTCCACACGCCCACCGCGCTCGACGAGGCGGGCATCGCCGAGGTCGTCGCCGCCTTTGGCGATGCCGCGCGGCGTTCCGTGGAGGCCGGTTTCGACATGGTCGAGGTCCACGCCGCCCACGGTTATCTCGCCCACCAGTTCATGAGCCCGCTGGTCAACGACCGCACCGACCGCTGGGGCGGCGATTTCATGGGCCGCACGCGTTTCCCCATGGCGCTGGTGCGCGCCTGCCGCGCCGTCATGCCCGAGGCCATGCCGCTGGCCGTGCGTATCTCCTGCGTCGACTGGGCGCCGGGCGGCTGGACCCTGGAGGATTCCGTCGTGCTCGCCGAGATGATGAAGAAGGAGGGTGTCGATCTCATCGACTGCAGCTCGGGCTACGCCGTGCCGGTGGAGGACATTCCCTATGGCCCCGGCTACCAGGTGCCGTTTGCCCACCGCATCCGCACGGAAGCCGGCATCGCCACCGCGGCGGTCGGACAGATCGCCACGGCCGAACAGGCCGACGCCATCATCAAGCGGGGCGAGGCCGACATGGCGCTGATCGCCACCGCCTCGCTGCAGGATGCCTACTGGCCCTTCCACGCTGCCCGCGAACTCGGCCGCCTGGGCGTCCTGCCGATGCCGCCCAGCTACGACTACGTCCTGCGCGGCGGCCGCGCCGACTGAGACAGCCGCGGCTTCTCAGGCCCCCAGCGTCACGGCGGCATCGCCCGCAAAGGCGATCCAGGGCGAAGCCTCGCGGCCCGGTTCGGGGGCATGGGGCAGGCCGGCAAACCAGTAGAGGGTCTCTGCGTCGGCGGGCAGGGCTGCGGCGTGCCAGACGCCGGGTGCGACGACCACGGCCTCGCCGGGGCCGATCAGGAAGGCGATGGCTTCCTCGGCGCGGGGCTGCTCCCGGGCATCGCCAAGATCGCGGCCGGGGGCGACGACCTGGATCAGCGGCCCGGTCGCGGGCATCAGCAGCTCGATGTCGGGGTGGCGCTCCATGGCCGTGATGCGGCCGTCGGCCGGACGCCGCGCGGCGACCTGGCCCAGGCGCAGGTCGGCGCCGTGGAGGGTGCCGACGCCGAACCAGCAGTCGAAACTGTCGCCGAAGGAGGTCGGCTTGCCGCTCGGGCGCGGCACCGCCTGGCCGAAGGGGGCGAATGCCTCGCGGGTCAGCGGCTGCAGCGGCAGGATGAGCGGCATCGTTTCCATGCCCCATCCTGCCGCGCCGCCGCGGTCCCTGCGAGTCCTTATGAAGCGCGTATCTTCAGGCCGCCTTGCGCTGCTCGGTCTCGCGCGCCAGGACGCGGTAGAGGCTGCGCGGGCCGTCGCGGTCGATGTAGCAGCCGATCAGGCGGCGCGGACCTTCCTCGGGATCGAAGGCGGTGCGGCCGTGGACGATGCGGTTGTTGTCGAACATCAGCAGTTCGCCCGGCTGCAGGGCAAAACGGATCTGCAACTGCGGCCCCGCCAGCAGTTCGCCCAGGCGCTTGCGTGCGGCCTGGTAGACCTGCAGCTCCGCCTCTTCCAGCAGGGGCAGGGAATCCAGACGGGGGCTGTAGTGCAGCCCGGTCATGCGCTCCTCGCCGTCGGTTTCGATCACCGGACGCAGGGCGACATGGTCGGCGTCGCCGTCGCGGAAGCGGAAGCGCACCGGAATCTCGGCGAGCATGGCGAAACCTTCGGAATCTTCGGCCCGCAGCATGGCCGCCGCCGCCAGGCTGTCGGCCAGAGTCGAAAGGCCGCCGGAGGTGGCGTTTTCCAGGCAGTGCAGGATCTGGATGCCCGGCACCGGCACCCGGTAGGGGTTGTCGGTATGCGGCCCCAGGGGCACCGGGCGGTAGGCGAGATCGTTGGAGCCGGGCCTGGAGGCGACCTCGAAGCTGCGCCCGAAGTTGGTTTCGCGCACCGTGCCGAAGCGGCCGGCGATCTCCAGGGTGGCGTCCGGCTTGCGCGGCGTGTCGGTCAGGATCAGGAAACCGCTTTCCAGGAAACGCTCCAGCGCGGCGGCCATGGCGGCATCGTCCTTTGCGACGACAGGCCAGGAGACGCGCACCTCCGGCACCTCGCCGGCGTGCCAGGGGGCAGGTTCCGGGCAGCCGTCATCCATCACGATGTCGGCCAGCAGCGGGCCGGGATCGAAGGTGCCGCGATAGCCGTCGCTGAAGGACAGTTGCAGCCGGTCGTCCACCCAGCGCGCCTCGGCCAGGGTCAGGTCGGGCGGCAGCATGTGCGGGTCCATCAGACGCTGTCCGGTCACGGCATCGACCTGGCTGGCATCCTGGGCGCGCTCGCGCAGCCACAGGGCGGGCAGGTCGATGGTATCGCCGCGGCGGTTGCGTACCACGATGCGGGGCTTCTTGGGGGAACCGGCAATGTCGAGGGAAACCAAAACAGAACTCCTGTGCGGTGGTGGTCGGTCGGATCAAGGGATGTGTGCCCATATGGCGAGGATCGCCGCGAAGGCTTTCACTGTTTGCCTATGCCAACCTGCACGGGAATAGCTTCAGTCTATCCAGCGTCCCGCGCCGCCTTCACGGCCTCGAAGTTGTTTTCCTTGCGGTAGGTCGCGCCGTCCATCTCGGCGAGCTCCAGCGACAGGGCGAAGCCGGCGCTGCGGTCGACCCCGGCGGTTGCCTGCTGCAGCGCGCCATAGAGGATGTCGCCGATCTCCTTCTTCTGGGCATCGCTGCGGCCGTCGAGCAGGCGCATCGTCAACGCCACGAAGCGGTAGGCCGGGTCGCCGTCGGCGCAGACCTGGTGGCGGTAGGCGACGGCGCGGGTCTTGAGCGCCGAGGTTGCGACCGTCGGGCAGGAACAGCCCGCGGCATGGATCGCGCGCACCATGGCGGCGATGTCGAGCTCGCCCTCCAGGTTTTCGGAATATTCGAGGATGAGATGGGGCATCGCGCGCCTCCTGCCTGCCGTGGGGTGGTTGCGCGATCCTACAGCAGCGGCGCGCCGCCCGCTCCGGCGCAGATGCACCGGAGCGGGAAGGCCGGAGCGTTCAGCCCTTCACGAAATCCAGCAGATCGGCATTCAGGCGGTCGGCGTCGGTGGCCGGCAGGGCGTGGCTGCTCCCCTTGTAGACGATCAGCTTGCCGTGTTTGAGGAAGGTGATCGTCCGGTGCGCCGAGGCGTCGATCGGCACGATCTGGTCGTCGTCGCCATGGACCACCAGCACGGGCACGTCGATGGTCTTCAGGTCCTGCGTGAAATCGGTCTCCGAGAAGGCCTTGATGCAGTCGAGCTGGCCCTTCAGTCCGCCCATCATGCCCTGCAGCCAGAAGCTGTCGATCATGCCCTGGGAGGGCGTGGCGCCCTCGCGGTTGAAGCCGAAGA
>CALLQH010000234.1 GCA_938014945.1 uncultured bacterium
GAAGTCCGTGGCGTTTTCATCGTAGAGGCGCTCCAGCGTGCCGCCGCCGAAGGCGCCGTAGATCAGACCCGAGGTATGGGTCAGCAGATGGCGCACGGTGATGGGGTGTCTGAGCGGCTCGGTCACCAGCCTGCCGCCATGGTCGCCGGCCGCGACGGGCGTATTGGCGAACTCCGGAATGAAGCGGCTGACGGGATCATCGAGCTGGAGCAGGCCCTGCTCGTAGAGCATCAGGATGGCGACTGCCGTGATCGGCTTCGACATGGAGTAGATGCGCAGGATGGCGTCGTCCTCGATGGCCCTGCCCGTGGCGATGTCGGCCTTGCCGACGCAGCGGCTGTAGGCGGTCTCGCCGTGGCGCGTGATGACGGTCATCGCCCAGGGCAGCCTGCCGGCCTCGACATAACGCGCCATCCAGCCGTCGATCCGCGCCAGCCGCTCGGCGGACATGCCGACCGTCTCCGGCCGGGTCGCCATCGCAATCTCGCTCATGGAGTCCCCGCTCTTCTTGTCCTTGGGCGGGAACGATAGCAGGCCGGCGGCTCAGCGCCAGATGGCCGCACCCAGTTCGTCCTTGCGCGCCTGCCAGGCGGGGAACTCGAGCACCGTGATGCCCCTCGCAGCAATCAGCCGGTCGAGCGCGCCGTCGACGATCTCGTGCACCTGCGGCAGGCCGCCGGTCTGCTCCAGGCGCAGTTCGGCGGGATCAAGGACCAGCGCTTCAAGAATGGCGCTGACGCCCTGCGGACTCATCAGGGTCATCAGATAACCGCCGCCGTGGGTGAAGCCCTTCAGGCCGTAGAGAATCACAGTTCCGGATCGGGCTGATTGAGGAAGAGCAGCACGATGCCGCCGGCAAGCAGGAAGCGCCCGGCCGAATCGGCGCCGTTCCAGGTCGCCGACTGCCACATGGCAAACCACTCGCCGCCGATGGCAAGGAAACCCCCGAGCCAGATCGCCATCGACAGGGTAACGCCCGCCACCGCCGCCGCCTTCGCGGCCCGGAAGCCTGCCGCATCCGCGCGCCGGGCGCGCCAAAGGCGCCACACGCCCCACCAGATGATGACGGCTGCTGTCGTCTCGGCGGCGATGATGGCGAGATAGGCGATGGTCTGGACCGTGGGATCGTCGATGGCGCGCCACATCACGCCGGGGCTGCCGAAGGTCGTGTCCATCGCCAGCACATGCTGCACGAAGGGCCGGTTGCTGCCGTAGTCGGTGATGTTGCCGAAGGCGATCAGCGCCATCAGCAGGCCGTAGCAGGCAAGAAGGACGATCTTGGCGAGCCGGACCGTCATCGCCGCCCCTTACGCGGCCGCCGAATCGGTGACCGGGTTGTGCTCACGCACCTTCAGGAACTGGATCTTGGGCGCATCCTGCTGGGCCTTGTCGAGGTGCCAGGCGTTGCGCGCCAGGAACACCGGATCGCCGTTGTGATCCTCGGCCATGGCGGAACGGTTGGCGTCCGAGAAGGCCTTGATGGTCTGGGCGCTGTCGGCGACCAGCCAGCGGGCGGTGTAGAGGTTGGCGGGCTCGAAACGCACGGGCACTTCGTATTCGGTGCGGATGCGGTCGGCCAGCACGTCGAACTGCAGCGGCCCCATGACGCCGACCACCCAGTCGGAATCCATCATCGGCTTGAAGACGCGCGCCGCACCCTCCTCGGCAAGCTGCTGCAGGGCGCGGCCCAGGTGCTTGGCCTTCAGCGGATCGGTGGCGCGCACGCGC
Organism: uncultured bacterium; assembly: GCA_938014945.1. Classification (GTDB taxonomy): domain Bacteria; phylum Pseudomonadota; class Alphaproteobacteria; order SP197; family SP197; genus CALGGB01. The sequence goes on from CALLQH010000234.1 coordinate 1,729, forward strand.
TGCAGGTGCTCGGGTGCAAAGCTCGGGATGCCGGTGTAGGCGAGATCCTCGCCCTCGGTCAGCGTGTCGCCGATGTGCAGGTTGCCGTAGTTGGGGATGCCGACGATGTCACCGGCATAGGCCTCCTCGGCGACCTCACGGTCCTGGGCGAGGAAGATCAGCGGGTTGTGCATCGTCAGCATCTTGCCGGTGCGCAGGTGCTTGAGCTTCATGCCGCGCAGGAAATGGCCCGAGGCCAGACGCACGAAGGCGATGCGGTCGCGGTGCTTGGGATCCATGTTCGCCTGGATCTTGAAGACAAAGCCGGTGACCGGCTCCTCCGTGGGATCGACCTTCCTCTGCACCGCGGGCTGCGGCCGGGGCGTGGGCGCGAAGGCGGCAAGGCCCTGGAGCAATTCCTGGACGCCGAAGTTGTTGAGCGCGCTGCCGAAGTACATGGGCGTCAGATTGCCCGCGAGATAGGCCTCGCGGTCGAACTCGGGCAGCAGGGCGCGCGCCATTTCGACCTGCTCGCGCAGGGTCTTCACGGCATGATCGGGCAGCAGCTCGTCGAGCTTGGGGTCGTCCAGCCCCTTGCATTCGATGCCCGCGTCGATGCGCTCGCCCTTGCTGCGGGCGACCAGCAGCAGGCGGTCGTTGAGCAGGTCGTAGCAGCCCAGGAAATCGCGGCCCATGCCGATCGGCCAGCTTGCCGGGCAGACCTCGATCTGCAGGGTCTGCTCGATCTCGTCGATCAGCTCGAAGGGGTCGCGCGCCTCGCGGTCCATCTTGTTGACGAAGGTCACGATGGGCATGTCGCGCAGGCGGCAGACCTCGAACAGCTTGCGCGTCTGCGTTTCGATGCCCTTGGCCGCGTCGATCACCATGACCGCGCTGTCGACGGCGGTGAGCACCCGGTAGGTGTCCTCGCTGAAGTCCTCATGGCCCGGCGTGTCGAGCAGGTTGAAGGCGCGATCCTGATACTCGAAGCTCATCACCGAAGCGGTGACCGAGATGCCGCGCTCCTGCTCCACCTTCATCCAGTCCGAACGGGCGCGCCGGCGCTCGCCGCGCGCCTTCACGGCACCGGCAAGCTGGATCGCGCCGCCGAACAGCAGCAGCTTTTCGGTGAGCGTCGTCTTGCCGGCGTCCGGGTGCGAAATGATGCCGAAGGTACGCCGCCGCGCGACCTCGTCCTGAAGGCTGGTCATGGGTTTTGTCCGTGAATTGGCCTGTATGTCGTTCAAGCGGGGCGATTTGTCCAGCCGCACCGTCAAGCGAACGTGACTTGGCGGGAGCGGTGCCCCCGCCCTATCTCACTGGGATCAACCGGTGTATCCCAGTCCCATGTCGCGTCTTCTGCCCGTCCTTGCCCTGATTGCAGCCCTGCTGGCCGTCGCGCCCGCCCGCGCCGACGAACTGGCAGCGGTGCGCTCGCCCAGCGGCGTTACCCTGCAGGCCTCCCTGGAGCAGGGCAGCCGCCTGGTCATCGCCGTGCTGCCCGACGCCGACATTCGCCTCAACGGCCGCCTGGGTGTGAACTTCGAAACCGGTGACGGCGCGCCGGTCTGGGGCGAAAGCCTGCCCCGGCTGGTGCTGGGACCCGGCGACTATTTCACCGAACCGGTGCTGGAAACCATCCATCTCGACCCGGCCGCCCTGGAACAGGCCGCACAGGCCACCGTGACCTTCGGCGCCTGCCTTCCCGTCACCGGGATCTGCGTCCTGGAGGAGGCCCTGCTCACCCTCACGCGGGGTTCCGACGGCGGGCTCGACCTCAGCGTCGCCATGCTGGAGCCCTGATTCGGCGCTTTCGGCCGAATCAGGCCGCCGCAGCCGTGCTCAGGCCGGCACCTTGTGCCAGGCCCCGTCACGGCCGAGGTATTCGCTGCCGTCGTTGCGGTAGAAGCTCGTCGCCCCGGCCTGATCGAGCACCGCCAGCATGGCGGGCAGGTCCTGGCCGTTGGCCTTCATGTCGGTCGCCAGCGCGGCCGGGCCGAGGACATCCAGCATCTCGAACGGGCCCTTCTGCCAGGCAAAACCCCAGCGCATGGCGCGGTCGATGTTGACGATGTCGTCGGCGATCTGGGGCACCAGATCGGCGGCATAGAGCAGCGTGCCGCCCATCAGGTCGCGGGCGAAGGCGCCGCAGGGGTCCTGGGCGCTCATGAGGGTCGCCAGCTCGTGATGGGCAGGCAGCAGTTCCGGCTCGCGGGCATGGCGCCAGTCGCCGGCGTCCAGATCGAAGGTCTCCTTCAGCTTGCCCCCGTCCTCGGTCTTGGTGACGCGGTAGAAACCGCCACCGGTCTTGCGACCCAACTGGCCGCGCTCGAACATGGCCTGGACCTCCGCCGGGAAGCTGGTGAAGGCGCGGCCGATATCGTCCTTGGGCAGGTTCACCGCCAGGTTCTTAGCCACGAAGTCCATGACATCGAGACCGATGAGGTCGATCAGGCCGTAGAGCCCCGTGGAGGGCAGGCCGACCGGGGCCGACATCAGCGCATCGATGGTTTCCATGGACAGGCCCTGGCCGCGCGCGGCCTTGGCCTTGTGCAGGCCCGAAAGCATCCAGAAGCAGCCGATGCGGTTGCCGATGAAGTTGACCGTGTCCTTGGCGTGGACCACGCCCTTGCCCAGCTTCTCGGCGCCGAAACGGGCCATGGCCTCGACCACGTCCGGGGTCGTGTCCTCGCCGGGCACCACCTCCAGCAGCTTCATCACCTTCACGGGATTGAAGAAGTGGGTGACGACGACATCGCGGCGCAGGCGCTCCGGCATGCCCTCGACGATGGAGCGCAGGGGAATGCCCGAGGTGTTGGTGGAAACCACGGAGCCTTCGCTGCGCAGGGCCTCCAGCTTCTCGAAGAGGGCGCGTTTGGTGGCCAGATCCTCGATCACCGCCTCGCAGATCCAGTCGTAGCCCTCGATGCGGGCGAGATCGTCGAAGGTGCCGGTCTCGATCAGCCTGGCGCTTTCGGGATTGTCGATGGCCGGCATGCGCCCGCCGGTGACGCGCTCCATCGCCTTGGCGACGGCGGCCTCGTCCTTGTCGATCAGCAGCACGCGGCAGCCCGCATCGGCGCACTTGCCTGCGATGCCCGCACCCATGGTGCCGCCGCCGATCACGGCCACGGAATTGATTTCGCGCGTCATGCTCTTCTCCCGAAGGTCAGGGGGGTGCTTGGTAGCCCGATGCGCGCCTCAGGCCAAGTCCCGCCAGTGGACCCGGCACGTCCTGCGGTCTAGGTTCCAGGGCTCATTTCGAGGAGGCCCCGATGGCCGGACCCAAGTACGTCGGTTTCGATACGCTCAGCCTGCACGGCGGGCAGCAGCCCGATCCCACGACCGGCGCGCGCGCCGTGCCGATCTACCAGTCGACCTCCTTCGTCTTCCCCGACACCGACTATGCCGCCGCGCTCTTCAACCTGGAGCGGCCGGGCCACATCTATTCGCGCATCTCCAACCCCACCGTGGCGGTACTGGAAGAGCGGCTGGCAGGCCTGGAAGGCGGCGTCGGCGCGGTCTGCACCTCCAGCGGCCAGGCGGCCCTGCATCTCGCCATCGTCACGCTGATGGGCCAGGGCGGCCACATCGTCGCCTCGCGCTCGATCTACGGCGGCAGCTACAACATGTTCGCCTACACCCTGCCCCGCTTCGGCATCACCACCACCTTCGTCGATCCGCGCGACCCGGCCGCCTTCGCCGGGGCGATCAAGCCGGAGACCCGCCTGCTGTTCGGCGAGACCTTAGGGAATCCGGGCCTGGAGGTGCTGAACATTCCCGAGGTCGCCCGTGTGGCGCACGCCGCGGGCCTGCCGCTGATGATCGACAACACCTTCGCCACGCCCTTCCTGTGCCGGCCCTTCGAGCTCGGCGCCGACATCGTCATGCATTCGGTGACGAAGTTCCTGGGCGGCCATGGTGTGGCCATCGGCGGCGTGGTGATCGACCGCGGCGATTTCGACTGGGAGGCCTCGGGCCGTTTCCCGACGCTCACCGAACCCTACGCCGGCTATCACGGCCTCGACTTCGCCGAGGAGTTCGGCCCGGCGGCCATGATCATGCGCGCCCGCGCCGAGGGCCTGCGCGACTTCGGCGCCTGCATGAGCCCGCAGAACGCCTTCTACCTGCTCCAGGGCGTGGAGACCCTGCCCCTGCGCATGGCGCGCCATGTCGAGAACGCAAGGAAGATCGTCGCCTTCCTCGACGGCCACGACGCGGTCGAGGCGGTACTTTACCCCGAACTTCCCGGTCACCCGGATCACGCGCTCGCCAAACAGAATCTGCCCAAGGGCGCCGGCGCCATCTTCAGCTTCGTCCTGAAGGGCGGACGCGCGGCGGGCGCACGCTTCATCGAGGCGCTGCAGCTCTTCTCCCACCTCGCCAACGTCGGCGATGCCAAGTCGCTGGTCATCCACCCGGCCTCGACCACCCATCAGCAGATGGACGCGCAGGCCCTGAAGGCAGCGGGCATCGCCGAGGGGCTGGTGCGCCTGTCGGTGGGCCTGGAGGATCCCGACGACCTCACCGAGGACCTCGCGCGCGGCCTGCGCGCGGCGCAGAAGGGCTGATCCCATGGCGATGGAACTGAAGGTCAACGGTCACAGGGTCTTCGCCGCCACCGGCGGCAAGGAGTTCGATCCCGCCCTGCCGGTCATCCTTTTTGTCCACGGCGCCTCCATGAACCGCACCGTGTGGTCGGCCCAGGCGCGCTACTTCGCCCATCACGGCCGCGCCGTGCTGGCGGTCGACCTGCCGGGCCACGGCAATTCGGAAGGTCCGCTGATCCCGACCATCGAGGCGATGGCCGACTGGCTGATCGCCGTGCTCGACGCCGCGGGAGTGAAGAAGGCGGCGTTGGCGGGGCACTCCATGGGTTCCCTGCCGGTGATCGAGGCCGCGGCGCGTCATCCCGACCGGGTCGAGCGCATCGTGCTGCTGGGCACCGCCGTGCCGATGCCGGTGACCGACGCCCTGCTCGACAACGCCAAGGCCAACAACCACGCCGCCTTCGACATGGTCACCGTCTGGGGCCATGCGAAGTCGAGCCAGATCGGCGGCAACAAGGCGCCGGGCCTGTGGGTCACCGGCGGCGGCCTGCGCCTGCTGGAGCGCGGCGGCGACGGCGTGCTCTACAACGACATGAAGGCCTGCAACGATTACACCACGGGCCTGGAAGCCGCCGCGAAGGTGCAGTGCCCGGCGACCGTGGTGATGGGCACCGGCGACATGATGACGCCGCCGCGCGGCGCCAAGGCGCTGCTCTCCGCCCTGCCCGATGTGCAGGCGATCACCCTGCAGGGCAGCGGCCACATGATGATGGCCGAGCGGCCCAACGAGACGCTGGATGCGCTGATTGCGGCGCTGAAGTAGCCGCCATGGGCGGGCGGACGCTGATCGAGGCCCTGGCCGCCCTGCTCGTCTTCCAGCTTGCCGGCGAGTTCCTGGTTGCCTGGAGCGGGCTGCCCGTGCCCGGCCCGGTGCTGGGCATGCTGTTCCTGCTGGTCTTTCTGGCCGCCTTGCGCCGGGTGCCCGGCGACATCGGCCCCGTCGCCCAGACCCTGCTGCGCCATCTCTCCCTGCTCTTCGTGCCGGCGGCCGTGGGCGTCATCGTTCATGTCGAGCGCATCGAGGCCGAATGGCTGCCGATCCTTGCCGCCCTCATCGGCTCGACCGTGCTCACCATCGCCGTCACCGCAGCCGTCTTCCGCCTGGTGGTGCGCCTGACCGGCGGCGACGACGACAGGCAAGAGGAGATGGTGCCGTGAGCGGCGGTACCAGCCTGTGGGTCTATCTCGCCAGCACGCCCCTGCTGTGGCTCGCCGTGACGCTGACCGCCTATGCGCTGGCCTACCGCCTGTTCCTGGCGAGCGGCATGCGGCCCATCGTCAATCCCGTGGTCATCGCGGCGGGCGCGATCATTGCCCTGCTGCTGGTCACCGGCACCGGCTACGACACCTATTTCGACGGTGCCCAGTTCGTCCACTTCCTGCTCGGCCCCGCCATCGTGGCGCTGGCTGTGCCCCTGTTCGATCAGGCCCGGCGTATCCGCCGCGTGCTGCTGCCCATGGCGGTGGCGCTGGTCGCGGGTTCGATCACCGCCATCGTCAGCACGGTGGGAATTGCCTGGGCGCTGGGGGCAAGCCGCGAAACCCTGCTGTCGCTCGCGCCCAAGTCGGTGACCACGCCCATCGCCATGGGCATTTCCGAGCGCATCGGCGGCCTGCCCTCGCTGACCGCCGCCTTCGTGCTGATCACCGGCATCACCGGCGCCATCGTCGCCACGCCCTTCCTCAACGCCCTGGGCTTCCGCGACTGGCGGGCGCGCGGTTTTGCCGTGGGCATCGCCGCCCATGGCCTGGGCATGGCCCGCGCCTTCCAGGTCAACGAACTGGCCGGCATCTTCGCCGCCATCGCCATGGCGCTGAACGGCATCGTCACCTCGATCGCCGTGCCTCTGCTGGTGCCCCTGCTCTTCTGAGCGGACGCCCGTCCGGCGTGGGGAGAAGCCACCGGCGATGGTCCGCCTCTGCACGCGCCAAAGCAGAGGCAGGGCGAAGGAATATCAATCGCCGCTTTCAGGCCGCATACTTCCAGGCAGCTTGGCAGTGCCCGACGTGCCATCGAAGTGGAGCGAAACCATGACCACGATCGGCTTCTTCGTCCTGTTCATCGGCATGCTGGCGATCGTCGTCGGCCTGATCCAGACGCTGAACATCTTCGGCATGTGGCCGTCAAAGAACATCCGCGAGCACATGGACATCACCGACACTCAGGTCCAGCGCAAGAACGGCAAGTTCATGCTGGTCGGCCTCGGCCTTGTCGCCTTCGGCTTCCTGCTGATGTGGGCGGGCGGGGCGTGAGTACGCGATGACGCTTTCCTGGCCCGGCCTGGGGCTGATCGGCGTCGCGCTGCTGCTCGCCTGAAGGGAAATACACAACGGCACGCCAGGTGCGGGCGACTCTTACGCTCTCGGCAGCACCATCTCTGCCAGCGCCGCCGCGAGCGGCATTTCGCTTTTCATGTAGAACGCCGCCGAATCGCGTTTGGCCTTCTCGAAGGCGCCCTCGCCCTTTGCCCCCCGCGCCTGGCGCAGCATCTGCCAGCCGCCCGCGACCGTGCCGAACAGGCGCTGGTAGGGCGTGGCGACCGCAAGCACCGCATCGGCATCGCTGCCCATGGTGGCGGCGACCCAGTCGGTGGTGCGGCGCAGATGGGCAAGCCCCGCCGCCACCGCATCGGCCATGGCGGTTTCGCCGTCGGCGCGGGCGGCGGCGATATCCCCCTCGATGACGGCGAACAGCGCCGCGGCGGCGGCACCCTTGTCGCGGGCGATCTTGCGACCGACGAGGTCGATCGCCTGAATGCCGTTGGTGCCCTCGTAGATCGGCAGGATGCGGGCGTCGCGGTAGTGCTGGGCCGCACCGGTCTCCTCGATGAAACCCATGCCGCCGTGAAGCTGCACGCCCTCGGAGGCGACCGCCACGCCGCCGTCGGTCGCCCAGGACTTCACGACCGGCGTGAGCAGTTCGAAGAAGGCCATGGCGCGGGCCCTTTCCTCCGCATCGGACGCCTTCTCGGCGCGGTCGAAGCAGGCTGCGGTCCAGTAGATCAGGCCGCGCTGGGCCTCGATGCGCGCCTTCATCCAGGCCAGCGTGCGGATGACATCGGGATGCTGGTCGATGGTGACATCGGCGCCGCCGCGCTGGCCCTGCACCCGCTGGCCGGCGTAGTCGGCCGCCTGCTGGTAGGCGCGCTCGGCGATCGCCAGCCCCTGCAGGCCGACGGCAACGCGGGCGTTGTTCATCATGGTGAACATGCAGGAGAGGCCCTTGTTCTCCTCGCCCACCAGGAAGCCG
>CALLQH010000235.1 GCA_938014945.1 uncultured bacterium
CCGCCGACGAAACAGCCCATGGCGGACGCTGCTGCGCCTCCTGTGGTAGCGTTTCCCCATGGCTGTTGTGTTGGAAGACCCGGTCGCAGCGCTCAGGGAGTTTCTCCGCCGATCCGAGTGCATCAAGGCCTTCGATCTTGCCCGGACCGCGGTTTCACTCGATCCCGGCAACCTGTCGCTGAAACACGGCGGCGTCCTGGCGCTGGCGCGCATGGGCGCGCTGGAGCAGGCGCGCAGGATGTACGCGGAATGGGGTCTCGACACCGTTGCCGACAACGAGGACGTGCTGGCGCTCAAGGGCCGTCTCCTGAAGGACGAGGCCCTGCAGCTTGCCGGGCAGGAACGGCGCCAGGCCCTGCAGGCGGCGGCGGACGCCTACCACCGTGCGTACGAGGCCTCGGGCGGCTACTTCTCCGCGATCAACGTCGCCAGCCTCAGCTTTCTTGCCGGTGATCGCGCGGCGGCCGGGCAATGGGCAGCAAGGGCCGCCCGCCTGGCCGCGGAAGAGTCGAACTACTACGGTCTTGCCACCATGGCGGAAGCCGCCGTCATTCGTGGCGAGCATGAGGCCGCGCGGCGCCATCTGGAGCAGGCGGTCCGCAGCGACGGCGCAGGCCTGGACGCAAGGGCGACGACGCGGCGTCAGTTGCGCCTCCTGCTCGACGGCGATGCCCAGGATGTCCTGGAGCCGCTGACGCCGCCCGCCGTGGCGCATTACTGCGGCCACCGCCTTTCGGCCGAGGAACCCGGCGCGCGCTTTCCCCCGAGCAGGGAAGCCGCCGTTGCGGACCAGGCGCAACGGCTGGTCGCCGAACACGACATCCGCTTTGCCGTCGGCTCGCTGGCTTCGGGCGCCGACATCCTGATCGCCGAGGCGGTACTCGAACACGGCGGCTCGCTCGATGTCGTGCTGCCCTTTGCCGAGGACGAATTCATCGAGGTTTCGGTGCGCGGCAACGGAGAGGCCTGGGTCGAGCGCTTCCGCCGCTGCCTTGAGCGGGCGGACGACATCCACTTCGTCACCCATGGCGCCTATCTGGGGCATGACACCCTGTTCGGCTATGCCACCCACTTCGCCCTGGGCCTTGCCTGCCTGCGCAGCGCAAGCCTGGATGCACCCTTGCTCCAGGTTGCCGTCTGGGACGGCGTTCCGGTCGCCTCCGGCACGAGCGCCGGCACCGGGGCGGATGTCGCCATGGGCCGCGCCATTGGCCTCGCCCAGCACATCATTTCGCCCAATGACAAGGTATCGCCAGTAGCGGCCCCGTCAGCGCCGGTCGATGCTGCCGTCGAAGACCAGAACCGCCAGCGGCGGACCATGGTGTTCGGCGACCTCAAGGGTTTCAGCAAGCTGCGCGACGAGCAGATCCCGCCCTATGTCGATGATGTCCTGGGCACGATCGCGCGCGTGCTCGACCGCCACGAACGGCATCTGGTGTTTCGCAACACCTGGGGCGACGGCCTGTTCCTGGTCTTCGACGACGTCTCGGCCGCCGCCGATTGCGCCTTTGCCCTGCAGGACGCCATGGCCGCGCTCGACTGGCAGGGCATCGGCCTGCCCGACGGCATGGGCCTGCGCCTTGGCATGCACTACGGCCCGGTGTTCGAGCGCCTCGATCATGTGCTGGGGCGCCGCAATGTCTTCGGCGAGCACGTCAGCCGTGCCGCAAGGGTCGAGCCGATCACGCCGGAAGGCCAGGTTTACGCCACCGACGCCACCGCGGCCGCGCTGGCGGTCGACGCGCGAGAGCGTTTCCGCTGCGGCTATGTCGGAAGGCTGCCCCTGGCCAAGGGATACGGCGAATTCCGCATGTATGCGGTCTCGCGCCTGAACAGCAGAGGAGACGATGTGTGAGTGATGTGCCAAGCAGCGAGGTGCTGCCCGACGATCAGGCCCGGGTCTTTCTTTCCTATTCCCGCAAGGACCGCGAGCGCGCCCAGCGGATCGCCGACGTGCTGCGCGAACGCCACTTCGGCGTCTTCCGCGATACCGACGACATCCTGCCCACCGAGGAATGGCGCGAGCGCCTGCAGCAGCTCATCGAGGAAGCCGACACCATCGTCTTTCTGCTGAGCCCGCATTCGGTCGAGTCCGAGGTCTGCGCCTGGGAGATCGAGCTTGCCGCCTCGCTCAACAAGCGTATCGCGCCGATCGTCATCGACGAGGTCGACACGGCGCGGATTCCACCGCTGCTGGCGCGTCTCAACTTCATCTTCTGCACCGAGCGCGACCGTTTCGTCGATGCCGTCGACAGCCTGGTCATGGCGCTCAACACCGACATCGACTGGATCCGCGAGCACACCCGCCTTGCCGGGCTGGCCCAGCGCTGGGACCGGGCGTCACGCCCCGACCGGCTGCTGCTGCGCGGCCAGGACATCGCCGATGCGGAAGCCTGGCGCGATTCCAGGCCCGCGGAAGCCCCCGATGTCTCGCCCGCCCAGGCCGCCTTCATCGCAGGCAGCCGCCAGGCGGCAGGCCGGCGGCAGCGGCGCTGGATCGCCGGCGCCATGGGTGTTGCCGCGGCCACGCTGGCCCTGGCGATCTTTGCCTGGGTGCAGAGCCAGAACGCCATCGCACAACGCGCCATCGCCGAGGAGCAGCGGGCCGAGGCCCAGCAACAGCGCGCCGTTGCCGAAGAACAACGGGCCGTTGCCGAGGAACAACGCGATGTCGCCGAGGAGCGGCGGCTGGACGTGCTCCGACGCAGCACCGCCAGTTTCCTGCGCGCGGGTGACCGCCGGCAGGCCGTGACCACCTGGATCGAGGCAACCACGGCAAGCCCCGAGGATTCCCTCGACCGCCGCCTGTTGCGCTCGCTTCTGGCCGGACTTGTGCCGGTGGCCGCAGCGCCCATCGAAGCCGGGCCAGGGGAGCCGTTCCGCCTCAACGGGACGCTCCATCTGGTCCTCGAAGACGGCGCGATCGGCACCCTGCCGGGTTTTCCCGCCTCGACCTTCGAGACGGTGGGGTCCTCCGTCGCTCTGCTCACATCGACCGGCGGTGTGCGTCTCCATGACGGAGCCAACGGTGCGGTTCTCTCCGAACGTTATCCCGAGGCGCAGATCTTCCACCCCTGTTTCGTCGATCGCGGCTGGCCCGGCGAAGTCCGTGTCTACAGCGCCTGGGCCTATGGCTACAGCGCCTGCGGCTATCGCGTCGTGGAGACGCCGATCACAGCCACGGCGATCGGCGAGCAGAGCAACCACATGGTCTGCACCGACGATGCGGTCTCCTTCGGTGCGGCCCCGGACCGGATGTTCGAGGTCAATGATTTCGACTACCTGTGTCTCCCGCCCGGCACGCCGGCGGGCGATCTTCAGGAGATTTTCCCCGGCATCGATCATCTGGCCCCGCCGACGCCGCTGCCCACCTACAGCTTCCCGGCGGTGGCGAGCGAACAGCAGCTCTGGCAGATCCCCGCGAACGACAATCTGGGCGAACTGATGCGCAAGCGTATCGTGTCGCGCTACACCATTCCCCCGGACCAGCTCGACGCCTTCGGCATCTTCGCTTTCATCGACGCGGAAGATCCCGGAGCCTACCTGCTGCCTGAAATCTGGGAGAGCGAGGACTTCGTGGTGATCGAGAGTCTGACCTCCTGGGGCGGCACAGGCGGTGAGGCCCATACGGTCTGTGTCGGCCTTCCCGACGCCGCGCTGAACTGCGATGCGATCTACAGCATGAGCGGCTTCTACGGCCTGGAGGCCGCGCCACGCCGCGGATCCGTGCTGATCTACGGCCGTGACCTGGAGGGCCAGCAGGTCGACCCGCACAATCTTCTGGTGCTCCATGCAGACGGCACGCTGGAGGGCATGCCGGTCATGAAAAGCTTCGGCGCCATCAGCGATCTCGACCTGTCGGATGACGAAGAAGCGCTGATGGCGCTGACCGAGGTCGGCATCGTGACCCTCTCCCTTGCCGGGTCCGAACCGGTGATCGAGCAGCAGTTGATCGCGCCCGAGGACGCCATGGCGATCGCATGGTTCGCCGACGGCTCCATGGCCGTTCTCGATGCCGAAGGCGGCCTGCACCTGGGAACACCCGGCGGTTCCCTCACACGCATCGCGACGCAGCTTGGCGCCATGGCGGAGGAAGAACGCCACCCGAACGCCAACAGCGCCTGGATCGTGGAGAATGAGGAGGGCGGCCTTTTCGCAGCGGGCATCGGCGATCGCGTTCAGCTGTTCTCCGTTGCGCTCGGCGCGCCGGTCAGCGACCTCATGGTCCTGGACGACAGCCAGATGGCCTTCATGGAACAGGTCGAGCCGCGCCTCCTCTGGGCCGACGACGGCAGCATCACCCTTGACTACATGGGACGCCCCTATGTCCGCACCGGACCGGATCCGGACGCCGACACCGCCGACTTCGTGGATCCTGAGGCCCCGATCCGGCATCTGGAGGCAACCCTCAGCGGAGGCTAGCCAAGGGTCGGCGTACCAGGATTGCTACCCGTCGATGCGGGCGTAGTCTCATCAATTGCCGCCGCGTTTTCCTGCGCGGCGCGCAGTCCAGCCAGGGAGAGAGCGTCGTGCAAGATCTTGGGGACCGCCCTCTATTCAGCTTCGCCATCGTCGCCGATACCCACCTAACCAAGGAGGAAAAGCTGTCCTTTGAAGGCAGCGACGCGTCCGGGAACCGGCTTTCGGCGCTCTATGGCGATCTGGTTGCCCGCGTGAATGCGATGAACCCCGCGTTTGTCGTTCACCTGGGCGATATCACGGACCCTGTGCCGGTATCCCCCGCCTTTGTCGATTCCGCGGAGTCATTCCACGACGCATCCCGCGCCTTTTCGATGCCCTACCATCTGGTGCCCGGCAACCACGACATCGGCGAAAAGATCCATCCCGCCCTGCCGAAGGTGGATGACAGCGTTTCCATCAACAAACGCGCCATCGACCAGTACGAGCAGCACTTCGGCCGGCAGCGCTACAGCTTCGAGCATGAGGGCTGCCTGTTCCTGGTCATCAACACCATGCTGATCAATTCGGGCCTGGAGGAGGAGGAGGAGCAATGGAACTGGCTTGAGCAGACGCTGCAGACTCATGCCGGGCAGCGGACCTTCATCTTCGCCCACTATCCGCTCTACCTGTCGGCAAGGGATGAACCCGGCTTCTACGACAACATCGACGAGCCTGGACGATCACGCTTGATCGAGATTCTGGAGCCGCACCGTGTCGAGGGCTACTACGCCGGGCACGTGCACAACTACTTCTACAATCGCCTCCACGGCATGCACCAGTTCGTGCTGCCGTCGACAGGCATCATCCGTTCCGACTACATGGAGTTCTTCCGCACCACGCCGAGCCGCGAGACCGGCCGCTTCGACCCGGCCAAGCTCGGCTTCTTCTGGGTCGATGTCTTTGCCGACCGGCATGTTCCAAGCCTGATCCGGTCCGGCAATCACCACCCCTGCCGCACCCATTCCTGGAACACGGCCGGATCGACGGTGACCATGGATCTGCGCATCCCCTGGTGCGACCGGGTGGACATCCCCACGCCCTGGGGCCTGGAGATCTTCGAGCGCAAACTCATCCGCAACGACTACCCCCTCTCCGCCCTGTGGGAGATGGGGATCAGGGATCTGCGCATCCCTGTTTCCGACCTGATGGATCCGCGTGTGTCGGAGCGGGTGAAGCTGCTGTCGGCCCTGGGGCACCGGTTCACCGTCGTGATGTTCGGTCTGCCGAACGCGGAACGCCGCGCTGCGCTGGCCGACCACGCATCGGGCATCAGGGCGATCGAGGTCGTTGCGGTGTTCGATCAATGGCCGGCATTCGCTCCCGCGCTGAAGGAACTGCGTCGGGAGACAGGCCTGGAAGTGTACCTGCTTGCCGTTCGCCCGGAGGTCGAGGGCTGGACCACCCACCACGGCATGCATGCCGAACTGACCGACGAGGTCGATTGGGTGTTGCGCCAGGACACTCTGCGCGATGCCGTCGATGGCTTCGTCTTTGGTGTCGGCCGCGATACGGCACCGCTGGACGGCTATGTGGCCGCATGCAAGCAGCTGACGGGCACGCCCTACAAGCCCCTGCTGCACGTTCCCTGTGTCGGCATGTACTGGACCATGAAGCCCAACGATGACGTCGCCGAGAACGACGAGCTCGCCCGTGCCGCCGAAGCCGCGATGATGGCCCGGGCGCTGCCGGACCTGTCGGTCGTCATCGACAACTTCGTCGAGGTCGATCGCGGTTACTGCAGTTGCTGGGGCCTGGTCGACCGGATGTACAATCCCAAGGACGGCAGCCGCGTGATCACGGCTCTCCACGCCCTGCTGCCGCCAGGCCTGCGCAACCTGAGAAGTCAGGACACCGGCACCGGCCGCCTCCTCTCGGCCGAATCCGACGACGGCTCCGTCTTCCTGATGCCTGGAACCAGCACCCCGACGTCAGTCGCGGGCAACATCACATTCCCCGATGTAACAGCCGGCAGGCAGGGCACCCTGATCGATCTCGTCACCGGGCACGAGACGCAGACCAGTCTTCACGAGGCAATCGCGGATCGGGCCGAAGGCAAACCGCCCCGGTCACCGGCACTTCTCCTGCTCGATGGCTGAGCGAGCATGACGATCCCACGGGAGAGTTGGGAGGTCGGCTGCAGCAGGCAGTTTCTCACATTCGCTCAGAGGTCCGGACTGTGGGCCGGATAGCCCTCCACGCCGTCGGGGAGGCCGTGGGTCAGGCCTGGAATGGCGACCATGGCGGGATCCCAGTTCCTGGCAGCGAGTTCGTTCGGCATCCAGAACCCGACCGAGTTCGACAACAGTTCACGCACGTCGGTGAGCGAATGCTTGAGCCTCACCATGAAGGCATCGATGTCATCGGGGCGCGTCACGCCGTAGTCGCCCGGTAGCGGTGGACGCTCCGGAAGATAGATCGTCTCGATGTCGCTGAAGATGTCGAGCGCCGTCTTGCTGCGGGAGTACGCCCGTTCCCACACATCGACCGCGTAGTAGTCGAAGTCCTCCTGCGGCAGCACAGCTTCACCGAGCGTCGATTTCTCGTCGGCGTAAGGCGCGATGAAGATGCGATCGCGCGGCAGATCGCCACCAGCCATGAGCCGCAAGGTCTCGTACATGGACAGCGTCCCCGCTGTCAGCCCCGCGGTGATGTTGGTGCCAATCTCCATGCGCATCACGACACGCGCCGACGACCAGTCGATGTCCTTGCCGGCAAGCCCCGCATGGAGCGCATAGGCCCCCTCCAGCTCTGTGAGCATGAATGTCGCAACCATCACCGCATCGAAAGAGATCGGAAATTCTTCCGACTCGAGGCCCAGGAAGTCCGAGGCGACGCCCGCGACGGTGAAATCAGCTCCGTCGTTGTCCCGAACCGACTGGAGATAGCTGCCGGCCATGTAGCAGGCGTAGTCGATCATGTTGCTGATCTGGTCACGATGCGCTGCCCAGGCCTCCAGGCCGAGCTGGTCGAGCCAGTTGTTCTCCGTTGCCGCATTGGTCGCGCGTACCGCCTCGATATCGGCAAGCAGGGAATCAACGCCCGCCGACCAACGGCTGTCGCCGAGTTCCTTCATCCGCGCCAGGTACGAGACCGCTGGGCCGATGTGCGAGATCGCGGTCATCTCGAAGAAGCCCGTGGCCGGATCGAGCCGGAAGTCGACCTGCGCAATCAGCCCGCGGGTGGTGTCGTCGTAGACGTAGATGCCAGTGCCGGTAGCGACGATCAGTGGTCCGGATGTCGCCAGGGTATCCGCCGCAGCCATGGCCTGGGCAAGCTGTAGACCGATCGACGACTCACCGCCGGCCGAGGAGAAAAGCTTGTAGAGATTCATGAACGACGGCGGCGTCTCGTAGCCACCTTCATCCGCCGAAGAACGGTCCGAAGCAGTCATGATCACCACCAGCACGGCCCCTATGCAGAGCCCGGGAAATGATAGGCGGCTTCCGCCACCACGTAGCCTCGTCATGGCACATCCTCCACCAGTAGTTGGGGAGAGCCATCCTACCGACAATTGGACGACGATGTTGACAACCTAGCGAACGCGCGTGTTGTCGAGGCAGGTTGGGTGGCATGGGCGTGGTAACGCTGCGGCCCGATACGACCGAGGCACGTCACGTTGTCAGCGCCCAGCGGCAGAGCGGGTGGTGGGCCCGGCAGGACTCGAACCTGCAACCAGACCGTTATGAGCGGCCGGCTCTAACCAGTTGAGCTACAGGCCCACACACGCTTGTTTAGGCTGTGACCGGAAGTGGGGCAAGATGCCGCTGGGGATCGGTGCACACCGCGCGAAGGAGAAATCAGAATGTACGGCGATCAGACCGGGGGGCTTGCCGCCCAGAAGGACAAACACCAGGTCGCGGGGCTTTCGTTCATCCCGACAACGACCCCCGACCGCGCCGCGCCCGGCAGCGTCATCTCCGACCAGATGGTCGCCATGCGCGACGGCGTGCGCCTGGCGACCGATGTCTATCTGCCCGCGGGCGACGGCCCCTTCCACGCCATTCTCACGCGCATGCCCTACGGCAAGACCGAGCCCTACTGCTACATGCCCGTGATCGCGGCCTACTGGGTGAGCAAGGGTTACGCCGCGGTCGTGCAGGACGTGCGCGGCAAGTGGGCCTCCGAGGGCACGTTCGAACCCAACCTCAACCGCAACGAGGTTCCCGACGGCTACGACACCATCGACTGGATCGCGCGCCAGTCCTGGTCATCCGGCCGGGTCGGCATGTGGGGCGAATCCTATTTCGGCTTCACCAGTTATGCCGGGGCGGTCAGCGGCCATCCGGCGCTGGCCTGCATCGCGCCCGGCGACATCAGCCCGGACCGCTTCGCCGCGACCATCCGCTACGGCTGCCTGCAGCTCAACACGGTGGGTACCTGGGCAATCTCGATGACCGACCAGACCTACCAGGACCTCTCGCGCCTCGACTACTGGCACCTGCCGCTGGCCGACATGGCCGACCATGCCGGCGCGCCCTCGCGTTACTTCGACGAGCTGATCGCCAATCCCCACCGCTCGACCTTCTGGGAGGAGCGCAGCCTGCTCGCCGCCTACGAGGGCGTCACCATTCCCGTGCTGCACTGGGGCGGCTGGTACGACAACTACCTCGGCCCCACCATCGCCGACTGGCAGCGCATGGCGGCCAACAATGCCGCCAGCGGCAATCAGCATCTGATGATCGGCCCCTGGGATCACGAATGCACCCCCGACACCAGCCACCGTGCGGGCCTGCTGCCCGTCGCGGACGGCACCCTGGCGGCGCGCTGGGACAGCTACAGCGCCTTCTTCGACCGTTATCTGATGGAGCTCGACAACGGTTTCGGTGCGGCGGGACCGGTGCGTTACTACACCATGGGTAAGGACCTCTGGCGGGATGCGGCGGCATGGCCGCCGGCCGAGACCGCCCCGACGCCGATCTATCTGCGCTCGGGCGGAGCTGCCAACACGCTGTCGGGCGACGGCCGCCTGACCTGGGAAGCGCCCGCCAAGGGGGAAGCCGCCGACGGCTTCGTTTATGACCCCGCCGATCCCGTCGCCGACACCCTGCAGATCGACTGCTGGGCGCTGGCCGCCGGCATGGGCGATCGCAGGCCGATCGAGGAACGCGCCGACGTCCTGGTCTACACCAGCGAACCCTTCGCCGACGGGCTGGAGCTGACCGGCCCCATCACGGCGACCGTGCACTTCTCCAGCACCGCACCCGATACCGATGTCACCGTCGCCGTGGTCGATGTCGCCCCCGACGGCGCCGCCAACCTGATCCAGGACGGCATCCTGCGCACCCGCCGGCGCAACGGTATCGATACGCCCGACGCCATGATGACGCCCGGCGAGGTCTATGCGCTTTCCATCGACCTGTGGTCGACAAGCTATGCCCTGGGGCGTGGCCACCGCCTGCGCGTCGAAATCTCCTCCAGCTGCTTCAACCGCTACGACCGCAACCTCAACACCGGCGAGCCCTTCGGCCAGGGCGCGACGCCGGTCAAGGCATCGCAGAAGGTCTTCCACGACGCCGTGCGGCCCTCGCATGTGACGCTGCCGGTGCTGCGCGAGGTGACCAAACACGGCTGATGCGATCCACGTCAAAGGCGGCGCAGGGACCGTGAGGCGAGCAGTGCCGTGACGATGACCGCGACGACGCAGGCGCCGTTGATGTAGAGCGCGACATCGGCGCCCACGGCGGCGGCCAGCAGGCCGATCTGGAGATGGCCGAGCGGCGCCGAACCGATGGCGAAGACCCAGGCGCCCATGGCCCTGCCCCGCAGGTGATCGGGAACGCTGCGCTGCATCATGCCCTGGGTGAGGATGTCCCAGACCGCGATGGCGGCCGAGATCGCCGCCAGCGCGATGAGATGGGAGACCACCCCGCTCGCCCCGCCCAGCGCCATGACCGCCAGCCCCAGGCACAGGATGGAGGCGGCATAGGCCGCGACATTGCGGCGCAGCGGCGGCAGCGAAAACATGACCAGCCCCGCGACCAGCCCGCCCGCCGACTGCACGGCCTGCATCCAGCCCATGCCCTCTGCGCCAAGAGCCAGGCGGTCCTGCGCCAGCGACGGCACCAGGGTGAGGAACGAGACGCCGAAGATCTCGACCACAGCGGTCACCACGATCAGCACCAGCAGCAGACGGTTGCGCGCCACCTCGGCGGCGCTGTCGCGCAGGTTCTGCAGCAGCGGCGTCGGGTCCGGCTTCTGCGCCGAGGCCGTCTGCATGCCGCTGCCCAGCACCGCCCAGGCGGCGACATGGCAGCCCGCCATCAGCAGGAAGGCGGGCGCCGCGCCAAAGCGTTGGGCCACGGCGCCGGCGACCAGAGCGCCCACGATCATGCCAAGGCGCGTGCCGACGCTGGTGCCGGCCAGGGCGGGCGTCAGGTTGTCGGGGCCGACCAGATCGTAGGCAAAGCTCAGCCGCACCGTGCTCTGCAGCGCGCGCAATGCGCCCAGGACGAGCGGCAGCATCAGCGCGAGGGCCAGACCGGGCGCAAGAGCCCAGAAGAGCAGCGCGAAGCAGACCAGCATCGCGGCGGCGATGAGTTCGAGCCCTCGGATGAGGCGATAACGGTCGAAGCGGTCGGCCAGGCTTCCGGCCGGCACGCCCAGCACCAGCATGGGCACGTAATAGAGGGCAAAGGCGAGCCCCACCCAGGCGGCGCTGCCCGAGGCCTCAAGCGCCAGCCAGCCGACAAGCACGAAGTCGGCCGATGCGCTCGCCGCGCTGCACGCCACGCTCAGCCAGAGCCGCCGGAACGGCCAGGAGTGAAAGACGGGATTCATGCGGTGCGCCAGCCCCACCGCCGCGTCGTGCGGCGGGCAGTCCATCCATGGCACGAAGTTTCCGGGCTGTCATCGTGGCGGCTCGCCGACACGGGGTGACGTGGCGGCCCGCTTCTCACTACAATCGGCGCCACGATCTTGGGATCGCGGGATTCCGTCATACGGGGGCGCAGACGATGAATCTTTCCGACATTCTGGTGGCACGCAAGCTGGTCAGCGTGGAAGACATCCAGCGCGCAGGCGAATACCAGCGCGAAAACGGCGGCCGTCTGGCCGACGTGCTGGTCACCCTGGGCATGATGAGCGCAGAGGACGCGGCCGCGGCCGTCGCCGACATTCCGCCCGCCCCGAACACCATCGCCGATACCGGCATCGACGGGCTGGCCCTGCTCCAGCTCATGATGAAGGGCATGTATTCAGAGAACCTGGAGCTGCAATCCCAGATGGGCGAGGCCATGTGCCTGCCGGCCAATGTCATGGCCCAGCTCATCACGGACGCCACCGAGCGCAAGCTGATCGAGGGCCTGGGCGCGGTCGACACGGGCGTGGGCGCCGTGCAGGAAACCCGTTACGGCCTCACCAAGCTGGGCCGCGACTGGGCCGTGGAGGCGATGAACCAGAGCCAGTACTTCGGGCCGGCGCCGGTGCCCTTCGAAGCCTTCTGCGACCGCATCCGCCACCAGAAGATCGGCGGCGAACTGGTCAACCGCGAGCAGATGCAGAAGGCCTTCGCCCACATCGTCATGCCCGACCGCCTGCTGACGCGCCTGGGTCCGGCCATCAACTCCGGCACCGCCATGCTGATCTACGGCCCGGCGGGCAACGGCAAGACGACGATCGCCGAGATCATCGGCCAGATCTTCGAGACCGTGGTCTATGTGCCCCACTGCTTCGTTGCCGAGGGCCAGATCGTGAAGGTCTTCGATCCCACCCTTCACAAGCAGGTTCCGGAAGTGACCGGCGGCGGCGCGCGCGGCCTGCGGCGCGAGCGTTTCGACAAGCGCTGGGTGCCCTGCTTCCGCCCCCTGGTCATCACCGGCGGCGAGCTGACGATGGAAATGCTCGACCTGAAGTTCAATGCGCTGGCGAAGTTCTACGAGGCCCCGCTGCACATCAAGGCGCTCAACGGCACCTTCCTGATCGACGACTTCGGGCGCCAGCGCGTCAAGCCCGAGGATATCCTCAACCGCTGGATCGTGCCGCTCAACAGCCGCGTCGACTACCTCACCTTCCACACCGGCAAGACGGTGCAGATCCCGTTCGACGAGTTCGTCATCTTCTCGACCAACCTGCACCCCAACGACCTGATGGACCCGGCCTTCCAGCGCCGCATCGCCTACAAGCTGGAGACGGTGGAACCGGCCGAGGACCTCTTCCGCAAGGTCTTCGAGGGCATGTCGAAAAAGGCCGGCATGGAGCTGACCGACGAGGTCTTCCAGCAGGTCATGGAGACGATCCGCGCCAACGACGCCCAGCTCGCCTACTTCCAGCCGAAGTTCATCGTCGAGCAGGTGCTGGCCTCCTGCAAGTTCGAGGGTATCGAACCCCAGTACACCCAGGAAAACGTCGAGGACGCCCTGCTCAACCTGTTCGTGAAGTCCGAAAGCAACATGTTCGGCGTCGC